>JBMOLC010000001.1:0-3027 GCA_049324215.1 Patescibacteria group bacterium
AGGCCTGCCTGCCGGCAGGCAGGCGGGAGTAAAAATTCTTGCCAACATCGTTGCAACTAGCGCCGAAATGCACGCCGTTAGCGGCGGAGTCATCCCCGAGGAGGCTGCCAGACAACAGGTCAGAAGTATTATTCCGGTAGTTAAGGAGGCGCTGGCAACGTCGCGTGAGTCGCTAAAAAAGATTGATGCAATTGCCGTAACCGTTGGCCCGGGACTAATCGGCTCGCTTCTGGTTGGGACAGAAACCGCTAAAACCTTAGCGTATTTACACCAAAAACCAATTATCCCCGTGAATCATTTGCTGGCCCACATTTATGCCAACTGGCTCGATAGCGACATTCCTTCTTTTCCGGCTTTAGCCCTGGTTGTCAGCGGTGGTCATACCGACATGGTCTTAATGCGGGGTCATGGCAAAATCGAGTGGCTGGGAGGCACCCGGGACGACGCCTCGGGTGAGGCTTTTGACAAAACCGCCCGCCTTTTGGGACTCCCCTACCCTGGCGGGCCCCAAATTGCCAAACTTGCTGACGACTTTAGGCGCAAAAACCCCAATCACATTTACGACCTTTTCCCCAGACCGATGATCAACGAGGGCAACTTCGACTTTAGTTTCTCCGGACTCAAAACCGCAGTCAACAAAGAAGTCGTCAGGCTCGGGGATAAGGCCTCAAGAAAAATGTTGGCTGCCGATGTCCAAGAGGCGATAACCGATGTCCTGGTTGAAAAAACCTTGAGGGCAGTCCAAAAATTTAAACCCGAAAGCCTGCTTTTGGCCGGGGGCGTGGCTGCCAACCAAAGATTAAGAGAAAAATTTGCAGCCGAAATTGAAAGCCGTAAATTAAGGGTCGAGTTTTTTGTCCCTCCCCCGGCTCTCTGCACCGACAACGCAACCTATGTCGCTGCCTACGCTTACTTTAGCAAAACAACGACCGACTGGCGGTTCCTTGAAGCAAATCCTGAGTTGACCATTACAACCAAAGTTTAGGGGGCTACTTCCTTCCACCGCATGCGTCGTTGGGCGAAGACCCGGGGGAAGGTGGCGATGATTTCGGGAGCGTATTCAAATACTTCAGCCGGACCTTGTTCAGGGCTCTTTGGATTCTGCGGGGTATTCTTTGATAATGGGTAATATTTTCTTAAAGGCGGATATCAATTCTGGGTAAGTAAGCAACTTTGTAACTTCCTCTTTGTTACGCCACATTGGCCTTAATATATTGCTAGTGACTAGAACTTGTTTTGAGTCTAGATGGTTAATACTTAAATCTCCCAGAAATATTTTCTGGGTGATTTTTGGTTGGAAAGGCATCTTGGGGTGGGTGAAGCTGTGGGCAATCCTCGTAGTTTTTAGCCTTTCCAGCTTATACCCCGTTTCTTCATAAACTTCCTTAATAGCCGTTTCATAAAAGGATTCACCAGGAGTCATAAATCCACTGGGAAAGGTAATCCTGTTGCCTCCTTTTTGCTTGACTAAAAGAAATTTTGTGTCCTTCCTACTTTTTTTATATAAAATCACGAGAGAACCGGGTAAGCTTTTTTTACGAATAATCCATGCAAAATACTTACAAAAATTTATTATTTTGTTTAGGCCTTTACCGAAGTAGAAAAGATATTTATTTGCCATTTCCCTATTTTAGCATCACGGATCTTTATGTCCTTAAAGCCATGCTCAGTTAAAGCCCGTCTTATTTCTCCCTCATTTAGGCGCCTGTAGTCAGTTTGAAAAGGAAGCCTTTCGTGTTTAGGGAAATTGACCCCCGGCGTACTTAGAATTAAGTATCCTCCCCTGGCTAAGATTCGGTGGATTTCCCCCAACACGATCTGTACATTTTTGACATGCTCGAGAAGCTCCAAACAGAAAACTGTACCCACGGAAGAACTAGCAATCGGTAAATTTTCGGCTCTAGCTTGGATATCTGGCAGAAAATTTTTATTTATTGTTCCTTCAAAGTAGATAAAATGATCTATTCCCAGAAACACGACGTCTTTTCCAAACCCGCTGTATATTTCTGGTTTCAAACTTCTCCTGCCGCAGCCTAAATCTACGAAAGGCTGTCTAAGATCAAGATGATTTATGCAGCTAGCAACAAAATTGTTAATATTGTTCCGTGGAATTTTCCACAAAAAATCTAACGTTTTCTCGTCTACCCTCGTCTTTAGATCATCATATATCTCACTTGCTGTTAAGCCCGAAGATATATAGTGATCCACTAGTTGCATGAATTTCTGTTCTTTCATGAAAAGTACTATAATCCACAACGAACAGATCTGTCAAAAGACCTGAGGTCATGAGTAGAGTAGAGATAGTTGAAAACTACCTGGCTAGTCAAACACAATTTCCAGAGGATGCACATAAGTTAGAGAACCCCCTTTCTGGACACGTAGACATCAGCATAATTGTTCCTATTTTTAACGAAGACGCTGTTTTACCAAATTTGCTCCACGCCCTAGAAAACCAAATATACAGGGGATTCGAGCTAGTTGTCGTGGATAATGGAAGTACAGATAACAGCCTTCTAAGGTTGTCACAGTTCTCTCAAAAATCTCCCTTTGAAATAGTGATCATAAAAGAAGAAAAACCTGGAATTGGTAACGCCAGAAAGCTAGGTCTGGATTTTGCGGTTAGAAGGGTAAGAAACCGGGATAAGACACTTTTTCGCAAACATGCATTGCTTTTGACCGATGCCGATGTCGCTCCTCCCCCCAATTGGACAAAGGTGGTAAAAGAAAAACTAGATTCTCTTCCGCCATCCTGTTTATCTGGTACTCATGGAGCTGACCCTAAGATAGAAAAAGTGATTAGTCGCGGACTTGGCCTAACTTATTATTTTAATAAGATTCCATCAGCAATTGAGTGGCTGCAAAAAGCGAAATTCGGGATCATTAAAATGAGCGGTCCAAATGCCTCTTTTGAAATAGAAGCTTATTGTGCCGGTGGGGGGATGCAACAAAAAGAAGATGTTCTAGATAACGCAGTTGTTGTTAAGGGTGTATCGCAATTAGGTTGGAGAGCAGAAGAAAGGGGCTATC
>JBMOLC010000002.1:0-24293 GCA_049324215.1 Patescibacteria group bacterium
AGTACCTCATTTTTTCTTATTTCGGGAATAATTCTTAGTTTATCTTTTGTAATTAGGTCCTCAAGCCACTCTTGATAGTTTGAAAGCCTGAAAAAATAGTTTTCTTCTTCTACTTCATCAAGTTTTTTGCCCGGATGCTCAAAGCACTCTCCTTTTTCATCTAATTCATCTGGGGTATAAAAAGCCTCACACCCAACACAGTAAAGACCTTTGTATTTTTTCTTATAGATATCCTCTTTTTTTGTTGCAAGCCATAGCTTTTGGGCCCCTTTTATATGCCTTTCTTCGGTGGTCCGAATAAAATCGTCGTTTGTGAGATTAAGGATTTTTTTAAGATCTTTAAACTTCTGCGCATTTTTATCGACAAATTCTCTTACTGGAATTCCAGCTTTTTCTGCCGCCTGAACGTTTTTGAGTGCGTTTTCGTCTGTCCCTGTCAAGAAGTAGACATCATCACCTATTTCCCGGCGGTATCTGGCTATAGTATCCGCTTGTACAATCTCAAGCGCAAAGCCCAGGTGCGGGCTGGAGTTGACGTAAGGAATCGCTGTTGTTATATAAAGTTTCTTGGTCATGAGGTTATTTTATCGCGTAAAGGGGTAAAGAATCTACTGCTTGGGTGCTTCTGGCTTTTCTTGCATCTAAATGGAATAATTTGAACTGAACGCGCCCTAAGGTTAAATTTTGATAAATACCATATTTGGGATATAATTCTCGAAGACTATGGGCGAGCGAGAAAAACCAATGGAAGCGAAAGGATTATTGTCTATTACTCCAATTTCCGAACTTCCTAAATCGGTCGGCAAAGAGGTGGCTATTGCTGGTTGGGTTCAGACTCTCAGAGATCAAAAAAGAATGAAGTTTGTTTTGTTAAGAGACGAATCAGGCATCGTTCAGGTAACTATTGACGGCGAAGAGCAAAAAGATTTGGCCGAAGTGGTTTCTGGTCTTTCGCTCGAGTCGGCGGTGAGAGTAAGGGGTAAGGTTGTGGAAAATAAGGTTGTTAAGTTGGGTGGGCTCGAAGTTCTTCCGGATGAGATTGTTGCGGAAAACATCGCCGAATCGAATCTCCCCATAAGCGTTAGAAACCAACCATCGAATCTCGATAGTAGGCTTGATTGGAGATTCCTAGATTTAAGAAGACCCGAAAACAGATTAATTTTTGAGATCCAGACAGCAGCAGAATATGCGATGCGCGAGTTTTGGATAAAAGAGGGTTTTATTGAGATTCACTCGCCTAAACTGATGGGGACTCCCAGCGAGTCAGGTGCAGAACTTTTCGAACTTAAGGACTATTTTGGAAAGAGAGCATTCTTGGCTCAATCGCCCCAATTCTATAAACAATATGCCATAGGCGCGGGTTTTCAAAAGGTATTTGAGATAGGCCCAGTATTTCGTGCGAATCCGTCTTTTACCGCTAGACACGATACGGAATTTACTAGTGTGGACGTCGAAATCGCTTGGATAAATTCCCACCATGATGTTATGGCCCTTGAAGAAAGGTGGTTGCAGTTTGTCCTTAAAAGATTGGCAGCGGAATATAACTCTCAAATCCGGAAAATGTATGGTACCGAAATAGTAGTCCCCAAAATTCCTTTCCCCAAACTTACTATGGAGGAGGCCCAGAAGATATTAGCGGAAGAATTGGAACATACCCCTCCACCCGATACCAAAAAGGGAGATCTTGACCCACGAGGAGAAAAATTACTAGGTGAATATGCGGCTAAAAAGTTTGGCCACCAGTTTCTTTTTGTGACCAATTGGTCTTCCGATATCAGGCCTTTTTATCATATGAGACACGAAGACAACCCCGCTCTTACCAAGAGTTTTGATTTACTCTGGAACGGTCTCGAGATAACCACGGGTGCCCAAAGGGAACACCGCTACGATGTTTTGTTAAAACAGGCGAAGGAGAAAGGAATAAAGTTAGAACCAATAAGTTTTTACCTCGACCTTTTTAGATATGGTATTCCTCCACACGGTGGATATGGTTTTGGGCTGACACGAATGTTGATGCAGGTGCTGGGTTTGAAAAATGTAAGAGAAGTAACTTTCCTTTATCGGGGACCCAATAGGTTAAGCCCCTAAAATATCTAAGGGTAGATTTTCCTCCCAAACATGCGTGGAAAAGGAACGATTTCTTTAATGTGTGGAATTCCAAGCACCCATCGGATTAATCTTTCTACCCCCATTCCCATGGCTGCATGAGGGACGGCACCGGATAAATGGGTATCGATAACCCATCTGTAAAGATTGTCGTTAAGCTTGTGCTTTTCTTTCATCCTCCGCCTCAAGATGCGCGGATCGGAGATCTTTTCTGCGGTTCCCAAGATTTCCCCATAACCTCGGCTTGCTATTAAATCGGCAGTTTGTACCGTCCGCGTGTCATTTAAACTTGGACTGTAGGGGAATGGCTCAGTTTTTTTGGGTAAGCCCACGATCCAAAAAGGAATACTTTTGAATTTTTTAGAGAGCTTCGTTTCGCACTCCTGATTAAGACTCTTTCCGAATTTAATATCGATGCCGTTTTTATTCAGATAAGCAACCGCCTCAGTATAAGAGATTCTTGGATAAGGCGTTTTCATCCCATCCAAACAGAGTTTTTTGCCTAGAAAGGTTTTGTTTTCAAGCTCATATTTTTGGGCATAAATACATAAATCTTTTATTAATCTTTCTACGAATGTCATCATTTCCTCAAGATTGCAGAAAGCAATTTCCGATTTTAGATGCCAATATTCCATGAGGTGCCGGGGGCTTCTAGTTTCTTCTGCCCGGAAACTCGGGCCGATGTTGTAAACCCTTTCAAGCGAATGTGCTGCAGCCTCCAAATAGAAGCCTACACATTGGGTAAGGAAAATTCCCTGGTTTTTCAAGGGAACTTTCAGGGCCGATTTTCTCTCGTAAAGAGTTATTGGGGTGAGTATAGGGGCAGCAATTTCAGTAAAACCTTTGGAGTCAAACCACTTTCTTAAAAAACTTGTCAGTTTATGTCGGGTTTTTAGTAGATAAACGAATTTCTTATTTCTGATGTAAAGGTGTTTATTCTTCAGAATATGATTGGAGAGAGAAGGACTGAAAATGTTGAGGTTGCTCCTTGGGGAGGGGCTCAAATTAATCTTGTTTTCACCAATAATTTCAAGAGTTTCAGCCTGAAGTTCAATTCTTCTCTCTGTTCGTTTAAGTTTTCCAGCAACCTTAATTGCGGATTCAACCTTCAGGATTTTGTTTATTTTTTCCCATTCGCTATTTGAATGGTTCCTCCCGTTTAAAACGGCCTGCAGGCTTCCAGTTGAATCTTCGATATCGAAGAAGATTATTTTGCCGAGCCTATGGACCCTGGCAGCCCATCCTAAAAGTTCGACGGGCCCTCTCTTGCCCTTTAATTTCCACAGGTTCCGAATAAATAGTTTCTTCATAGAAAGAACGTTCAATAAATTTCAACGATTTTAATCAAAATGCCCCTTAAAGTAAAGGAAAGTCGTATAAAAATTTGACTTTTCGGGGAGCTCAACTTATACTGCCGCTACGATGAGCCTTAAAGAAAAAATTGCAGGTCTTCATGCCGAACGAATGGGCAAACCCCTTTCGGATGGTCTCCAAGAAACCCTAAAGAAATCACAATTAGATGATATTTTAGATGAGCTTCTTTCGATAGGGGGCCTAAAATTATCCAGAGAAATACTTGAAGATGGCAATAAACTATTATTAGTCATCCATTGGCCCTCAAAGGACGGTGGAGCGTTGAATCAAATAATTCTTTCAGTCCGGGCCGAAAGGATAGCCATAATCGCTGGGGCTGACCGCGACCACGATTTTATTTCATTAGAAGAGGAAAACCGTTTCGACAGGGAGAAAATAGAAGATGTGCTTGCTCAGAAATTTCTTGATCCTACAAAGGTTAGCCCCGTGATAAGATCCGTGCCCAGAGAATAACTGTCGATTTCGTATATAGACTTCGTTTCCCGACACAGCCAGTCTCTATTTCCGACCACTCACCTTTTGACAAACTTTTTGATTTTCTTAGCCCACTCGCTGGCCCATTCTTCGGCCTCGAGTTTTTTGAGAGCGAGTTTGAGCCCCGGTTTCTCGAGTAGAGTGTGGACAGAGGCGATGGTTGCGCTGGAAACCTTAAGATTGTCTTTAATGTTGGTATAGCTTCTTTGCTTTTTAAGCCAGTAAGCAACGCAGAGCCTTTTGGCAAAAGTTTCGAGCTCGCTTTCGTTAAAGAAATCGGCCAAGAAGGTCAAGGCTTCTTCGGAGTCTTTTAAATCAATCAGGGTTTGGGCCAAGGATTTAACGATTTGGGCTTTCAAGGAAGGATGGAGTTTATTTTGGGAAGTTCTCATATTCTTTAAACGATTGAACTAGCCGCAGTATAACAAGAGAAGGGGAAAAGTCAAACGCCCTAGGAATTTTTTAGGAGGTAGAGCTCGATGGTTATTGCTATTCCCAAAATAAGAAGCAGATTGAGAATATTGCCAATGCCAAAGTACCTAAGAAGAAGAAATAAGGTCAAACCCGAAGAAAGAAGTAGCCCCCGTCGAGTATTGGCAAAGAGCAAAGAGAAGAAAAAAAGCAAGGAAAGAAAGACTAAAATAAAAAAGAGGGGTAGAGCTCCGAGCGTATCTGGCTCGACGAAATAGACGAGTAAGGCAACGCCTGAGAATAGAAGTAAAGCAACAATCAAAGAGGGGAGAAAATTCTTTCTTAGTTTGGCTTCCTTTTTCCTGATCTCTCTTCTCACAAGCCTCATTTTATCCCGTCTGTGGGAATAATACACCCACTTTATGCATCTACACGTACTTCGTATGTGATAGAATGGGCGTTGTGGATCCGGTTATCACCTTGGTAATTGTCATTGCTACGCTTCTGGTTATCGTTATTTTTATCAACCGGAGGCTTTCCGAAATAAAGGAGGCACAGAAACCTCCGGAGGAGCTCTTGGAAATTATCAGGATGCTGCAAACAGGCTCTAAAGAAGACCGGAAAGTTCTTTTGGAATCCCTCCAGAGAAACACCCAGGCTCTCAACGAAAGGCTCGATAGCGCTGCCCGTGTTATTTCTCAGGTGCAGAAGAATGTTGGGGAGATGAGTGAAATCGGACGGGGGATGAAGGACTTACAGGAATTTTTAAGAAGCCCCAAACTGCGGGGAAATGTTGGCGAGCACGTCTTAAAAGAACTTCTATCCCAATTTCTGCCAAAGCAGTCTTTTCATCTGCAATATACGTTTAAGTCGGGAGATAAAGTCGACGCTGCAATCAAGACGGGGGCGGGAATAATACCGGTTGACTCAAAGTTTCCAATGGAAAATTTTAGGAAGATGAGTGCGGCCCAGTCGGATGGGGAGAAAAGGCTTTTCGAGAAAGACTTTGAAAGGGACGTCAAGGTGCACATCGACGCAATCTCCAAGAAGTATATCTTGACCGAAGAAGGCACCATCGATTACGCTCTGATGTATATTCCTTCCGAGGCGGTCTACTATGAAGTTGTCAATAACCCCTCTCTTTTTGAGTACGCAGGAGAGAAAAGAGTTTTGCCAGTCTCCCCGACCACTTTCTATGCCTACTTAAGGGCCATACTCATGAGTTTCGAGGGCCAAAAAATAGAGGCAAAGACTAGGGAAATCTTGGCCTCCTTGAGGGCTATACAAAAAGACTATTCCAGGGTAGATGAGAATCTAAACACTCTTCAAAGACACCTTACTAATGCCTACAATATGATGAACTCGGTCGTTGATTCCTTTTCTCGTCTGGGACAGAAAATTGTTTCAACCAGAGCTCTAGGCCTGGAAGAAAAGGTAAAAAAGCTCGAAGCATAAATGCAAAAAGGCTTTACCTTGGTTGAACTTTTAGTAACCCTAGCGGTTCTGGCAATTCTGGCAGTGATCCTCATCGTTGCCATAAACCCCGTTGAGCAGTTAAGGCGCGCAAAGGATGCTGCCAATAAACAAAATGCCGAGAACTTTTTGAATGCCATCAGCCGTTACCAGGCGAGCAAGGAGAAAAATCCGCAAATCGACTATTCTACCGACTCGACCGACTGCCGGGATATCGTCCAGGCTGGGCCAGTTTATGATTTTACTTCTTTAGAAGATGAAATCTCGGAGTGGTTTTCTCAACTTATTACCAAACCCAGCTCTGAACTCTATGTCGGTATTAACGACGCTCAAGTAAAAGTTTGTTACCAAGTTTCTGCTTTTACCAGTGTTGCCAGGGTACCCCAAAAAGGCTGTAGCGTTCTGTCAATCAGCTATCTTTGTCTTCCGGAATAAGCCTCTTCATTGGTCTTTCTTTCTGATACAATTGCCTCGTGGCCAGAGCGATGCCTAACGTCAAGCTCAACAAAGAACAACTTGTGGGAGTAAAGTACGGCAAGGGACCCCTCCTCATCATTGCCGGAGCTGGGACTGGGAAGACCACGGTTATTACCGAAAGGATAAAATACTTAATTCTCTCGAAACTCGCCAAAACCGACGAAATTTTAGCCCTCACTTTTACCGAAAAAGCTGCCAAAGAAATGGAGGAAAGGGTGGACGTGGCCCTGCCCTACGGCTACACCCAGATGTGGATTAGCACCTTCCACTCTTTTTGCGACCGAGTCTTAAGAGCCGAGGCCCTGAATATAGGACTTGACCCCCGCTACCGATTGCTGACCGAGGCAGAGACAATCCAATTTGTTAGAAACAACCTTTTTGCCTTTGATCTTGATTATTTCAGGCCCTTGGGAAACCCCACCAAGTTTATCGCCGGAATGCTGCAGCATTTCTCCCGTCTTCAAGACGAGGACGTTAGCCCCAGTGAGTACCTATCTTATGCGAAAAAATTAAAGGGTGTTGAGAGGCAAGAAAAGAAAAAAACTTTGGAGCTAGCTCACGCCTTCAAGACGTATGACGAGTTAAAAGTAAGGGAGGGAGTCGTGAATTTCGGGGATTTGATTGTTAAAACCCTCGAGCTTTTTCGGCGCAGGCCGAATGTCTTGGGGAAGTATCAAGACCAATTCAAATATATTTTGGTCGATGAGTTTCAGGACACAAACTATGCCCAAAACGAGCTGGCGATACTTTTGGCCGGCAAGACAAAAAATATTACTGTTTGCGGAGATGATGATCAGAGCGTCTATCGCTTCAGAGGAGCCGCCGTCTCCAACATCATCCAGTTTAGGAAAAACTTTCCCCGAGCCAAGGTTGTGGTTCTAACCAAAAACTATCGTTCCACCCAAGAAATTTTAGATCGGGCTTATGACCTTATCCAGCACAACAACCCCGATCGGCTCGAGGCGGTCGAAAAAATCGACAAAAAGCTTTCTGCCCAAAGAGGCTTGAGGGGAGGGGAAATCGGCTTTATGCATTTAGACCGGGTTGAAAACGAGGCAGAGGCGGTTGCCAGAAAAATAGAAGCAATAAAAAAGGAAGAAAAATATGAATGGAAGGAGTTTGCCATCCTGGTTCGGGCCAATAACCACGCCGAACCTTTTGCCCGGGCGCTTTCTCGGAGGGGAATTCCATATCAATTTTTGGGTCCGGGGAGACTCTTTAAGCAGCCCGAGGTCATCGATTTAATTTCGTATCTTAAGGTCATTTATAATCTCGAGGATTCGGTGGCTCTTTACCGCTTACTTGCGATTGAATATTTGGATATTCCAGCCAGAGATTTGGTAACAATCGGAAACTACGCCAAGCGTTTTAACTTGACACTTTTCGAAGCTTGCGAAAAAATCGATGACATCTTTGTTAGACCAGAAACCAAAGCGAAGGTCAAAAAGATTTTGGAAATTGTAGGGAGACATTTAAAACTTGTCAGGCGCGAAACGGCCGGCCAACTTCTCTACTATTTTTTGCAGGATACGGGGCTCTTGCAAAAACTTCTTTCCCCCGAATCTCCCGAAGCCGAGAAGAAAGCAGGAAATATTTCCAAGTTTTTCGACAAACTGAAAACCTACGAGGTCGACCACGAAGATGCCACGGTCCCGGCGGTTGTTGATTGGTTGGAACTCTCAAGCGAGTTGGGCGAGTCGCCACGCGCTGCCGATGTCGACTGGACAGAGGTCAACGCGGTCAATATCTTAACAGCCCATTCAGCCAAAGGACTAGAATTTCCAATTGTCTTTTTAGTCAATCTGGTCGCCCAGCGATTTCCAACTATCGAAAGACGCGAGCAAATTCCCATCCCCGAGACTCTCATCAAAGAAGTCTTGCCGATTGGGGATTATCACCTGGAAGAAGAACGAAGGCTTTTTTATGTCGGCATGACCCGAGCCATGGACTTACTCTACTTGACCGCTGCCGACTATTATGGGGAAGGAAAAAGAGAAAAAAGACTTTCGCCATTTATCTTTGAGGCTCTGGGTGATGCCGCCGTAGCCAGCGAACTCGCGGAAGTCGCCCATAAACAGTTGACCTTTTTGGATTACTCCGCCCCGAAGCCATCAACTATTAACCATCAACCATTAGCCATCCATATTGATTATCTTTCCTTTTCCCAAATTGAGACGTTTAAAACCTGCCCCCTTCATTACAAACTCAAGTACATACTCAAGGTTCCCACCCCTCCTAGCGCCGCCCAAAGTTTTGGGAGTAGCCTCCATGCGACCTTGCGGGATTTCTACCTTGAGGTCAAAAGAGGGAAAAAGCCCACGGAGGGTCTTTTAAATGAACTTCTGGAAAGAAACTGGGTCAGGGAAGGCTTTTCCACTAAAACCCACGAGAAGAAGTTTTTCGAAAAAGGCAAACTCTATCTATCGGGATTTCTAGAGGAGGGATTTGACAGCAAAAATCTCCCGGTTGTTATGGAAGAGCCCTTCACCATTCCCTTAAGCGACAAAAAAAGAAGAGGGTTAAGGATAGGCGGGAAGATAGACAGGGTCGACGTTTTTCCCGACGGCAGTATCGAGATAATCGACTATAAAACCGGAGCCACAATTCCTACCCAGAAAGAAGTGGATGAAAACTTGCAGCTTTCCTTCTACGCTCTTGCTGCAACCAGTATCCCGAGTGCGCCCTTTGGCAAAAAACCCGAACAAATAAAACTCTCTCTTTATTTTCTTGACCAACAGGAAAAAGTCTCAACGACACGAAGCTCAGAAGAATTAAAGAAAGCAATCGAAGAGATTTTTGCAATCAAGGGAGAAATCGAAAAGAGCGACTTCAAATGCTCGGGACACATGTTTTGTCAGGGGACTTGCGAATACTCACTTCTTTGCCGAGCCTCGGAGTCATAAAGGTATCCGGTTTTTTATAAACGCCCCCGGATATTCGACTTCATAACCGCCGAAGCTTTTCTTGAAATGGCTGAAACCCAACCAAGACTTATTGGGGAAACGTTCATCATAAATTCCTTCAAAATCAAAAATTCGGGCTCCGTTTTTCTTGGCCCACAAAATTCCTTCCCAAACAATTTTGTACTGCTGCTGTTTTTTTCTTCCCTCACGGTTGCTAAATGCTTGCCAATAGTAGGCGATTCCATCGCCAGATAAAAATATGGCCCCAGCCGATTCGTCCTTGGTCATTAAAAAAATTGAGTTCTTCTTAAAGGATTTCTTGAGCCAAATCAAATGCCCCAAGGGGGGCACATATCTTTTTAATCCGACTGATTTTTTCCAAGCACTCCGGAATTTTTCTAAGCTATCATTGTAATCTCTTACCCCCAAATTCTTTGTCTTTTTTAGCGCTGATTTTGCGTCTTTGGCAAAATCCTTAAAGATTTTTTCTTTTGTCTCACTTAAGTCGATTTGGAGGGTTTTGGTTGACAGATACGGTGATTTAGAGAGACGGAATCCGAGCGAGGTTAGATATTCTGCAGCAAAGGCCGACTGCGGCTCGATGATTATTTGGAATGCCCGATATTTTTTGGTTAGTTCCCGGATTTTATTTATTTTTAGCTCTTCCGGCCTTTGGATTTTAATGATCGAGCCGAGAAGGGGAAATTTCTTGATAAAATAATTTATCTCAGCCGACCTTTCTACTCTCCAGCCGATTTGCGATAAATAGTTGGCGTATTGGACGCTCTGGCGGATATCAACCATCAAAAGGTAGGTTTAACAAGTTTGCTTTTCGCCCGCAATAAACCCCACCTTAGGCTTTCGGAAAATCGATAGAGCCAATAAAGGGGGCTCGTGACTAAATCCCAAGTTCCCAAAAACTCGACGACTTGTGGGTTATAGCCTTCTTTAAAACGGGTGAATCCCTTTCCTTCTTCCCTTCCCCAAAGGTCGAAAGTTTTTAGCCCCAGCTTTTTGCCAAAGCGTATCGCCTCCCACATGACGAGGTTATTGGCCATGACATTTTTGTATTTGTCGCTCGATGCTCCGTAAGGATAATAGAGAAAATCGTGCCAGACAAAGAGAATCCAGCAGGTTACAATTTCTCCCCGGTAGCGGGCAGTTAAAAGGCGAGCGATGCCAGCCTGACTTAAGGCCTCCCACATCAGCCGGTGATATCGCTCGGTATGGGCATAGAAGCCCTGGCGGGTAACCGTCTCGCGGGTTAACGCGATGTATTTTTCAAAGGCTTCTTGAGAGTTGTCTTCGCTGACTGCGACACCGTCTTTTTGAGCAACCCTAATGTTGTAACGGGTCTTGGGGTGAAAGGAAGCCAAGAGTTCTTCTTCGGAGCGGGTTAAGTCAATCCAGAAGGTGGTTGGGGTAAAGAGAGTTTTTCCTTTCTGGGCCCCGTTTTTCGTTAGGAGCTTGATTAGTTTTTCGTCCTTGGTCACATTTGGCTCCAACTTGATAAAAATGAGGTTTTCTTTTTTGGCCAAGCCCTTAAGCTGATTAAGCATCTCTTGGGTTGGGGCCGGGCCTTTGATAAACATCCCCACAGCAAAAGGAGTAAAAGGGATTTTGTGCAAAGTCAGTTGCCCGAAAGGGAGCCTGACAACTTCGTTCCCCCACCTTTTTCTAAACTCTCCCCATTCCCAAGATTGAAGTGGGTGGGTAGCTATTTTGTTGAAGGTTTCTTTGTCTAACTCCATTATACCCATTATAAGGCCTCCTATTCGATGGAATAGGACTATTGTAGGCCTTTTAGATCTAATAATTTTTCCGGAATGTCGCTTATAAAGCGAGATGGGGGATTTGATATTTTTTCTCCAAAATAGAGTCGACGAGTGGCATACGAAAGATAGAGAAGTTCTTTGGCTCTGGTCATGCCCACATAGGCCAGACGCCTCTCTTCTTCCAGTTCGTTTGCCTCAAGTAAGGACCTTGAGTGTGGAAAAAGTCCTTCTTCCATTCCGACGATAAAAACAACCGGAAATTCTAGGCCCTTGGCGGCATGGAGGGTCATCAGGGTGACTGCGTCTTTTTTGTTGTAGTTTCCTTTAACCTTTCCGGCCTCGTCTTGCTCGGCTTCAACCAAAGAGACATTTTCCAAAAAATTGTGGATATTTGGAAACTCGGTTGCTACCGAGCGCAGTTCTTTGATGTTTTCGAGTCTCGCCAAGTTTTCCTCCGTTTCCTTTTCATACAAAGACAAATAGTCCGTTTTTTCTAAGGTGGAGTCTAAAAGGTCGAGGGTCGTTAGGGTATCGACAGGACCAACCTCTTTTTTGAACCCTAAGAATTTTGCGTAGCGTCTTTTGCCGCGCTTCTGGACTCTTTTAGTCGAAACGCTGTCGCGGTTATTTACCAGAAGCCTTAAGAAAGAAAGAACGTCTTTGATTTCGCGCCGGTCGTAGAACCTTATCCCACCGGCGAGGATATAGGGGACTCCGTTATGGAGAAGCGCTTCTTCTAAGACTCTACTTTGGGCATTTGTTCGATAAAGAACCGCAATATCCCGGTAAGAATATCCAGAAGTTATTAAAGACATTGTTTCGCTAATCACAAATGAGGCCTCGTCGAGTCCGTTTCTGGCGGTATAGAGTTTTATCCGTTCTCCCATCGGATTTAGGGTCCAAAGTCGTAAGATCGGATGGGAAGTATTTTTGGCGATAACCGAGTTGGCTGCAGTTAGAATGTTTTGGGTGGAGCGATAGTTTTGTTCAAGATTGATTATCTTTATCTCGGCAAAGTCGCGAATTAGATTATTGATATTGCGAAAGTCTGCTCCCCGCCAGCCGTAAATTGAATTATGAACCACAACACTATTGGCGATATAATTATGCGCGTTTTCCACCTCTAAATCGTAAACAGTTCCTTCATAATTTTCATAACTAACCTCTTTAATTTCTTCTTCCTCTATTTTTCCATCTTTGTTGACGGGAATTATCATTCCAGGATGAATGTGGCTTGCGGGATGGAAATAAAACTTGGGCGTATCTTCTAGGAGGAAAGCTTCGTAAGAAATTTCTATGTTGCCAGCCTTTCGACTTAATTTGTGAGCAATCTTTTCTGCTTCTCGGTAAGATATCCGAGCAATTTCCGTTCGCCAAGTATTCCTTCTTCCTGGTCTGGTATAAAAACCAGCATTCTTGACTATACCTTCGAGGTTTTTGTCCGTTGTGTTCAGGCTGACTCGGTGCATACACCAAGGGCTCGATTTGGTTATCCGCGGATCTTCGAAAAATTTCAAATGAATTATTTGGCGGTCGGGATTCTTCTTTCCGGATATTCCTTTTGGTCGGTGGTGAGGAAATCTGGGATCTATGTTCAAATCTCGCATAAGTTTTTTAACACGCCCGTTTGTATCTATCTCAGAAAACAACCTATCGATTTGCTCCTGAGTCATTTTCATTGCCCGACCCCCAGTATCGAATACCAGAGTTGGGACACCATATTTAAAAGCTAGATAATACTCCCAATAATTCGCTTCGGACCTTTCCTTGCAAGCCTTAAGAATCCACATTTTATCTGCAGACTCTTGGTTGCCGCGGGTAGAAACTCCTATACTTGGTTTCACCCCTCGACGTTTATCTCCCATACGCATCCCTTTTGCGGTTCCTATCCGGTAGCCCAAATCTTTACGGTACATTAAATAGACATGATAAAGATTTTCTTTTGGTGCAAGTTTTGCGAACAAGATGTGGTTTGGTGTGGCCTTTAGAATCAACCCCTTTTTAGTTCTTATTACTATCATTTTTCCCCGATGGCTCCTTGAGAAGACTTTTTTAACAACGAAGTATCCGATTGTTCCTCTTCCGGATGCAGCCACGACTGTTTCCCTCGGTTTGATTTCTTCGATTTTTTTTGTGCCAAGCGCCGTTTTTATAAGTGTTCCGGGGGGCAAACATTGCGAAGCGTCCCCGACGGCAGTAATATTTTTGCCCTTTTGCGCCAGCAGTCTGACGAGTTCGTATTGAATTTTATTGGTGTCTTGCCACTCGTCGACAAAGATGTGGGTCAGTCGCCTCTGCCACTTTTTCCGAATCTGGGGATTGTCTTTGAGGAGGATGACGGCTTTAACCAAAAGGTCGTCAAAGTCCAAGGCTCCAATTTCTTTGAGGTGTTTTTCATAAAGAACATAGACCTTAAAGACAATCTGGCCCCATTCTCCCTCCCCTAACTCGGCATATTGATTGGGTGTTAGCATTTGGTTTTTTGCTTCTGAAATGTCATGCAGAATTGCAGCGGGACTAAAGGAGTCGGGCGAGAGGTTTAGTTCAGCGAGGATTTGTTTGACGAGGTCTTTTTGGTCTTGCTCGTCGTAAATCAAAAAGCCTGGGGGAACGCCTATCGCCCGGCCGTCAATCCTGAGGAGTTTTGCACAAAAAGAGTGAAAAGTTCCGGAAAAAGGCGGGACGGAGCCGGTTAGTTTTGCTATCCTTTCTTTCATCTCCCCCGCGGCTTTATTCGTGAAAGTAAGAAGGAGTGCGTTTTCAGGTCTCAATCCTTTTATGGCAATGGAGTAAGCAACCCTGTGGGTTAGGACCTTGGTCTTTCCGCTGCCGGCGCCGGCCAAGACTAAAAGGGGGCCACCCTCGTAAGTCACAGCCTTTTTTTGCTGCTCGTTTAATCCGACTAAAAGCTTGTGAGTTTTAAGCACAGATTTAGTAGAATAGACATACTGAATATACCATGGAAGAAGTTATAGAGGCAGGAGAGTTTCCTCCCAAAAAAGACAGGACCTTCCAAAGAATAAAAAGACGAGTCTTGAAACATATTTGGCTGGTTCGGATTGGGCTTCTCGCGTCGGTTTTTTTAGGGGCTTATCTTTCGATTCTCCTTCTCGGTTTTATTTTGGCAAGAGCCGGGGTGACAAATTATGGCCAGGCGATAACTAACTTCATTTTTGCTCCAACCTCAAAGGTCGAGACGAAAAACGGTCGAACAAATATCTTACTTTTGGGTAAAGGCGGACAAGGACACGAAGCTTCAGACTTAACCGATACCATCATCTTTGGGTCGATAGCCCACGCGCCAGCAGGAATTTCTCTTTTCTCTCTACCGCGCGATATCTGGGTTCCAGCCATTCGGGCCAAAGTCAATAGCGCCTACTACTGGGGAAACCAGAAGCAGGAAAATGGCGGTTTAATCCTGGCCAAATCCACGGTCGAGGAGATGGTCGGCCAGCCAGTCCACTACGGAATCGTGGTTGATTTTTCCGCCTTTACCAAAATAATCGACGTCGTGGAAGGAATTGCGGTTGACGTTGCCAGGGCTTTTGTCGATGAGAAGTACCCCATTCCCGGAAAAGAGGACGATCTTTGTGATGGCGATCAGGAGTTTAAGTGTCGATACGAAACGCTGAAGTTCGAAAAAGGGTTGCAAGTTATGGACGGGGAGACCGCCTTGAAATTTGTTCGCTCAAGAAATGCCCAAGGCGAGGAAGGCACCGACCTGGCAAGGATAGAAAGACAACAAAAAGTCTTGGTCGCAGTTAGAAAAAAAGTGTTGTCCGCAAAAATACTACTTTCGCCAAAGAAACTTTTTTCGATTCTCAAGGTTGTTCGCGGGTCGGTCGAGAGCGACATCACCCCTGGCGTCGGTGCAGTTTTGGTAAGACGTGCCCTTAACGCCAAAGAGAAAATAAACTCTTATATTTTGTCTGAAGAGTTTTTGCTCAACCCTCCTATCTCTCCCAGATACGATAATTTGTATGTTTTTATCCCCAAAGCTGGTAATTGGAGTCAGGTCCAAGATTGGATTAAAAACCTTCTTCCCTAGAAAGCCCACTGGCCAGTTACAAAGAGTAGAGTCAGGTAAGACAGAGTTAAGATTGAGAGCAAGACCCAGACTGCATACACGATTTTATTTTTTGTTAAATGGGTCAGAAGAATGAAGAAAGGGGGAATCGATAAGAGATAGCGCGGGGTGCTTAAGATAAAACTGGTGGAAGTGATAAAGATAACACTCAATAAGTAATAGCTGAATAAAGATTTTGGAAGCTTTTTAACTGCATAAGGAACCAAAACCCACAAGAGCGTTGCCGGGATTGCTTCGGCCCAACCCACAAAAATTGTGTAGTTAGTTAGCCCCCCGTTAAGGCAATTCTCCAACTGTCAAGGAGAGAGACCCAAGGATACTCGAATTTTTTTTGCCAATTTTCTGTAAGGATTTTTTGGAATGCCAGCAGATTTCCGTAAGTCTGGTAGTTAAGGTAAAGATAAATTCCAATTGCAATTAGGGTAGGGACAAAGAGGGAAAATAAATGCCAAAACTTTTTATTCTTGTTTTTAAACCAACCGAAAAATAAAGAAGGAACAAGAAGTATCCCAAAAGGTCGAGTCAAGCTGGCCAGCCCGGAGGAAATTCCGGAAAGGGTAAAACTTCCTTTCCGGAAAAAGTAAAAACTTAGGGCAAAAAGAAGGAGGAACAAAGATTCGGTATAGGGTGCACCGAAAAAGTATGACGTGGGAAAGATTGCCAGAAGAATTAAGAACCTTTGGACAAACTTTTCCGGGTAGCTAAGACGCAAAAGTTTAGAGAGGACAAGGCAGGCGAGCAAGAAAAAGGATAGCGAGGTTATGACCCCTACCATCTCGGGATTTTTTAGGAAGTTAAAGGCCGACAACACAAGTGGATAAAGGGGCAGAAAAACAATAAAATTTGCGGGGTCACCGCTATTGGTATAGCCCTCTTGGGCAAGGTAAATATAGTGCGGGGCGTCCCAATAGTTCCAAGAATAATTTTTTTCAGGAAGAAAAAGTATCTGGATAAGTAAGGGCAGGACGATTAATGTTATCCTAGAGAAGATGACAAAGATTAAAAATTTCTTGAGAAAAGAGTTCATGGTCTTAGTCATTATTTTACTTACTTTTTTGCTTAAATTTATCCTCTCTTATCTTCCCAGCTTTGACATCGACATGGGTACCTGGCTCGCTTGGGCCCAGAGGCTTGCCGAACTCGGCCCGGGGAAATTTTACAGCGACAGCGTCTGGACGCAATATACCCCGGGGTTTTTATACTGGCTTTGGCTGGTGGGAAAACTAGGCCTGACAAATGATTTAGCCATAAAACTGCCGGTTATTTTGACCGAGATGATTACGGGGGCAGTTATTTGGTTTAGCCTGAAAAGATTCGACGAGAAATTTGCCCGGTTGGCCTTCTTTTTTTATGCACTAAATCCGAGTATCGTTTTTGATAGTTCGATCTGGGGACAGGTCGACGCAGTTCTGGCACTTTTCCTCTTTTTGAGTGTTTATTTTCTGACCTTCAGAAATAATTCTATCTTATCGGGCCTTTTTTGGGGTCTGGCATTTTTAATTAAGCCTCAAGCATTAGCAATTTTGCCAGCCATCGGTTTTATTTTGTTCAAGAAGTTTTCGCTCAAAGGTGTGGGGAAATTTTTAATCTCCGCCCTCGCCACGCTTTTAATTCTCGGGTGGCCATTCTTTCCGCAGAATCCACTACTCGGGTTGCCCGAGTTGGTAGCGAAGATGAGCAGTTATTATGCGTATACTTCGGTCTTCGCTTTTAACTTCTGGTCAGTCTTTGTCGGAATGTGGAGACCAGACTCACTGACTTTTCTGGGAAGCCCACTTTTTGTCTGGGGACTTATCTTTTACGTATCATCTCTAATTTTAATTTTTCTTGCCTTCGGCAAGAAGAAAGAAATGGGGAATAGCTATTTAATGTTAGCCCTTTCCCTATTTGCTTTTTTCCTTTTTCCAACCAGGGTTCACGAAAGGTATATTTTTCCAGTTTTTCCGTTTCTGCTCACGGCAGCAGGAATGCTCAAATCAAAAAAGGTTATCTGGGCTTATATTGCCATCTCCTTCTTAAGCTTGGTTAATCTTTACCACCCTTACGCTTATTATTCCGAGAATTTTTTGGTAAGTACCACGATACTCGAAATTACCCAAAGGCTCGCGCCAGTCGTTGGCATAACCTTTCTGTTATTATTTTTCGGGATGTTACTAAACTGGAGGCTGCCGGAGATAAAAATTAAATTGTTAAGATTTTCTCCCCAGACTTGGCTTTGGCTGGTTATGGGATTTGCCGCCCTTACCCGGGTTCTTTTTTTGGGAAGTCCGGAAAAAGAATATTTTGACGAGGTCTATCACGCCTTTACTGCCAAACAGATTCTAAATGGAAATCCCAAGGCCTGGGAATGGTGGAATGCCCCGCCGGAGGGCTTTGCTTATGAGTGGACCCACCCACCCCTGGCTAAGCTGGGGATGGTTTTGGGGATGCTTGTCTTTGGTGAGAATTCCTTTGGCTGGAGAATCCCTGGAGCCCTCTTGGGAGTAGGTAGTGCCTTCTTAATTTATTTGATTGCCAAAAGAATTTTTAACGATGAAGTCTTACCGATTTTGGCAGCTGCGATTTTTAGTTTGGACGGTCTAACTCTGGTGATGGCCAGAATCGGAATGAACGATAGCTACTTACTCTTTTTTGTTTTACTCTCCATTTATCTTTTTCTGACCAACAAACATTTTTTCTCTGCCCTCGCATTTGGCCTGGCAATCTCTTCCAAGTGGTCTGCTGTCTGGGCCCTTCCCATCCTTTTTGTTTCCCATCTCGTTTTAGGCAAAAAAATAAAAATTAGCTATCTGTGGTTTGCCCTTTTACCCCCCTTAATCTACCTTGCCACCTATATTCCTCTGTTTTTGACAAACCACGGCCTAGATATTTTCTGGGAGATGCAGAAGCAAATGTGGTGGTATCACACCAATCTCAAGGCAACCCACCCTTACACCTCACCCTGGTGGAGCTGGCCGACCCTCTCCCGTCCAATTTATCTCTATACCAGCGACGAAGTGGGGGGAATGGTCGCGAGAATCTATGCGATGGGGAACCCTCTGGTCTTCTGGGCCGGGCTTGTCTCGGTATTTGCCTCTTTCTACTACGCCTTTAAGGAGAGAAACAAAATGCTTGCATTAAGCATTTTTTCATATCTTGTCTTCTTTGTTCCTTGGGCCGCTTCCCCAAGAATAATGTTTCTCTACCACTACCTTCCCTCGATTCCTTTTCTGGCAATCCTCACGGGGTACGTTTTAAGAAGAAACAGGCAACTGACTCTTCCTTTCTTTGTTTTTACCTTTATCCTTTTCCTTTATTTCTTCCCCCACTTCACGGGAATAAAAATTCCACTGGGGGTAGATAAAAGCTACTACTGGTTTCCCTCCTGGCGTTAAATTGCCAAGAGGAAAGAGCCGAGAAGAAGAAGTATCCCGACCCCAATACCGACAACCGTAGGCCAGGAGGTTCCTGCCTCGGGAAGCTGGGGTGTTGGTGTGGGGGAAGCCTGAGCAATGGGTGTTGCGGTTGCGGTAGGCGTTGCTGTGGCAGTGGGTGTAGCCGTGGGTGTGGCCGTAGGTGTTGCGGTTGGAGTTGAAGTGGGACTACCCGTGGGAGTTGGAGTTGGAGAACCCGTTGGCGTCGGGGTAGTAATCGTGAAAGTTAGGGCGGTACAAGAAGCAGGCGGGGCGGCCTGGGGTTTAGAAGTCGGAGCAGTTGGTGCAACCGGCTGCTGCCTTAATTGGTAGAGTCTAATGGCCGTAAAGATGGCAATGCCTGCCAAAACCAGGGTTGCAACCAAGATTAAAACCGTTACGATTTTGTTTTTGAAAAATGTCTTCATTTAATTTGACCAGCCCAGCGTTGCGTGGTGGATTTGGGCACCAATACTAAAGCTGGTTATTCCTTCGGGAATTGTATATTCGTCGTAGAACTCTTCCGTCCCAGGTTTCTTCTGAGTTACCTCCGGTCTTTGAACTCCATTAATCTTGAATCTGGCCTTATCAAAGGACCCACCGGTGGTAGTTCCGGCAACAGCAAAGCGCACAACATCACCTGCTTTTAGTTGAGCAAGGTCATCCGGGGAAAGAGGGTTCCAGCTTGTATCATAAGCCTTGACGTTAAGACACTGGGCGGTAGGCCCTTCTCCTGGGGGGGCGGAGGGGGCGCAGGCCCTAGAGGCACTTTTACTCACCCAGCCGACAGTTCCGTAAGAGCCGTAGGGGTTGAAACAGCCAACGTCCACCTGAATCGTCCCACACTCCAAAGTTGGTGGACTTGCTGGGTATGTTTTGCCAACTTGGGCCTTGCTGGCTATTAAGGTACCATTTTTCGAGCAACCGCCCCGAACGTCGCCTCCGATTTCATCACATCTATACATATACACATCCAACTGCCAGTCATTTCTGTTACGGCAGGCCCATTCACAGCGATCTGCCATAACTTGAGTTATAGTGATTTGGGTAGAATTGGTGTTTCCAGTTGGAAATTGAGCGATTGTTTCACAGCGATTGGTGGTGGTAGTTGTGACGCACCGCCCGGTTTCTGAGTTATAAAGGGGTTTATCGGTAGGACAGCAAACAGTTTGCCTATTCGTTCCCGGCAGCTTACAATCAACGGCCCCTGCTGGCTTAGGTGCGGGAAGGTTACAGTCGGTGTTGGGGCAATCAGGCAGTTCTTTGGCCTCCTCCATAGGCGGACAGTTATCGGCAATATCGTAGCAGGTTCCGCCCCACGTTCCGCTAGAAGTGCACTGTTCTTTTCCGGGACAATTCAGAGAAGTCTTACAGTCTCTCTCGGCACCGGGTGTACAGATAGTTGGTACGCCACAGGCGGCTCCTACGGTAGTACATTCATTTAAAGTATTCGAACATTCCGGAGGAGAGGCTATTTGTTGACATACTCTGTTAACGCAGGCCTTGCAGGGTTCGGCTATTGCTGCCTTTTCTCGGATATCCTGCTGTTGTTTGACCAGGATTATTCCCGCCCCAAGCCCACCTACCAAAACCAGAAGCCCGAGAATTGTGGCAATAACTTTCTTGCCTCCGAATTTTCCTTTGGGTTTCCCGGTTGGGGTGATGACAGGAGGAATATCGAGGGGAGGGGGAGCCGAGCCAGCCGCTGGTGTAGTTGTTGGGGCAGCCACATCGGTTGGGAGATCGCTTGGAAAAGGCGGAAGGACGTCTCCAGAATCGACAACGGGTGGGGGTGGAGTCTGGGAAATCGGGGGTGCGGTCCCGGGGACAGGATTTTGAGCTTGGTTGCTAGGGTTATTTTGATCGGGCATCTAAATTTTTGCTTGTTTCCAGACAAAAAACGCGAAGGCTATAACGCCTACACCCATAATAGAAAGAAGGACGGTGGGTGTCAAGCTGCCAGAAACCGGAATAGGAGCAGCTGTTGCTGTGGGTGTTGCCGAAATTGTTGGCGACGCCGCCACTGTAGCACTGGGGGTAGGAGTTGGGGTGGGAGACGGAGTCGGCGAAGCCGACGGAGTTGATTCAAAAGCGGGTCCTTCGGCTGCCTGAACAATAAAAGTTCGGCTAAGAGACCTTAAAATTCCTTGTGAATCTCTCCAAGAGATTGTTATTTTATGACTTCCCGGCGTTAGGCCGGAAGGCGGGCTCCACTTCCAGTCACCCGAGGAGGGAATTTTGACATTGGTGGTTATTGGTTCGGATTCAACCGTAATTGTTATGGTTGTACCCGCCGGGCCTTCGCCGAAGAATTCCGGGGTTTCTGAGGTCACTATCTCACCCTCGTCGATGCTTTCGAGGGTGACTGTTTTTGCGGCTGGAGTTGCTGGCTTTTCTTCGACTTCAAAACCAGATGCAGGTGTAGCTTCCTGGGGAAGATCCACCCTGGCCTTGGGAATTTCGCTAATTTCGCTCGGCGGCTGGCTGCGAAAATCGTGGACCTGGCCCAAGATAATGGGAGGGGTGGGTCTAGCTGATTGAGGATAGATTTGAGCCGAGGCAACTCCTTCGGGTCCAGCGTTGACAGAGATTTCCATGAGCGAGTTGACCTCGTCAATGGCGAGATAGGTGGCTAAATCCTGGCTGCGAACCGAAGAGATGGGGACAACCCAGCTGCCATTCTGGGAGGTAATTGTTGAGAGTAAGTTTCCACCCGAAACTGAAACATAGACCAAGACATTTTTAGCGGGTTCCCCGCTGGCGGTTAAAATTGTGCCCGAAATGAGATTTGTTTTCCCCGGAGTTTCAAGGGTAGGACCGGTGGTTTCCTGCCAGGGGATGCCGTTGTTGTCGAAATCTTGCCCTCCCGAGTTGACTTTGAAATAATAGGTCGTCTCCGGTTTTAAGCCCCTTAAGGTGAGTGTATGGATGAAACTCTGTTCGCTTAGTTCGTCCAGTTCGGTTTTATCTAATGAAGTAGCATCTACCCCCCACTTAACAAAACCAGAAGTTTGTCTATCGGTTGTCCAGGATATTGTCAGGGAGGTATCGCTGACATTCGAGATTCTGACGTCTTTGGGGGCAAATTCGGTTGTCGCCCCGAGTCTAAAAAAGACCTGGCTTCTGACAAGTAAAACCCCAGCGGCAATGCCAAGGACCAAGAGGAATATTCCAATGATTGTTGGAATTTTACTTCTTCTCATAAAAGTAGGGCCGAAGCCGTTGCGGTTGGCGTGGGAGTTGGCGTCGGGGTGGGCGATGCGGTCGGAGAAGCGGTTGGACTCTCGGTTGGCGTGGGCGAAGGCAGAAGGATTTGGGTTTGGACTTCTTGCTCACCGAAAAATATTCTGCCTTGGATTTTGTCGATGGTCTCTGAATCAAGAGTAGGAGAGACTGGCTCTAATATTTCGCCGGGGACGTTGGGTTCTGGCTCATCGGTAAAAATTCTATAAACGCTAAAACCCACCCAAAAAAGAACCGTGATGGTTGTCAGGATGGCAATAGTGACCAAGCTAGGGACTTTTGATTTTTTCATTTGAAAGCTACATAAGGAACCCTGCCGCTAACCAGAATTACCAGGACTTTCCCCTCTTCAGTTTCGCTGACGGTAATACCGGTCGTATCAATCGAAATGGGTCTTCTGATTTTTTCCAGGTCGTTAAGAAAAGAGGAAAGCTTAACAAAGTCTCCCGCAACGCTCACCGAAAAAGGCATGGCGAAAGCTCCCTCGGGTAGTGGAGTAATTCCTTCCTCCTTTTGTTCCTTCACTTCCCCCACCAGAGTAATCTGGCTAATGGATATTCCCAAAAGAGAGACCCCGTTTTTAGTTGCCAAGCCTTCGAGTTGTCTGACGAAGGTTTCGGGAAAAGCCGAGGAGGGAACAGAATCTTCGATGATGGGAATTCTGGTGATTTCGCTTTCAAGAATGCTCTGGGCAGTTTGTAAGTTTTGGATTTTGGTATCAAGCTTGGCCACGATTTCCTCTTTCGACTTAACTTCTTTGACCAGTGCCGCAATTGTAACAAGGGTGGGCCTGAGTGCAAAGACGGCAAAAAAGGAAATGGTGGCCAAAGAAAGAAGAATCTCAAGAAACATCTTAAGATCCTCTTTTTGTTTATAAACCGCCAAAATATTGAGGAAGAACTCTTTATATCTTAAATATTCTTTTCTCCAGCCCAAGGCCATCTTAGCCTCCTCCTTTCTTGGGGATTGCCTTAACGGTAAAAGTAAATTGGCCCTCTTGGTCAGCGGTATCTACTCCCACCAGAGTGACTTTTTCGAAGCGGGGAGAGTTTTCCAGATTGGCGATAAATTGGGCGATACCGGTTTCGCTTCCCGAGACACCCTTAACTTGCACCGACTCTTTGTTAAAAGAAAATGCCGAGAGGGATAAGTCGGGTGGCAGAAGAGAGGTTAGAGCACTTAATGTCTCGGAGACGAAACCTTCCTCTTGGGAAAGCGAGGCAAAGATTTTTAGTTTCTTCTGCGTATTTTTGAACTGTCTTTCGAAGTCGCTTTGGGCCGAAAGGACCGCCACCTTCTGCTTGATGAGGTCATTGAGGTCTGCGTTTCGGGCGTCAAGCCAAAAACGGGAAAGGAAAACAACCATGACCACCATTTCGGTGACAATTACAATAATCCTAAATGAGGACATTGCCCAACGCAGGGTTCTGCCGAAGGTTGTACCCTCAAATTCCTCCTCGGGCAGAAGATTGATTTGGGCCTGGTTTTTACGGGCAGCCATATAAGTTTAAGCGCCCAAGCGCCTAAATAAAACTATATCATATGAAGCGTGCTTGTTAAGAAGGTTATTTTTTCTTGGGAAGAAGCCTATTCAACGTACTTTTAATTCTGGCTGCTTTATTTTTGTGGATAACATGCTTCTTGGCAGCTTTGTCTGCCAAAGAAATTGCGGCGGAAATTTTTCTTATGCTTTTAACCCTTTTAGCCAGCCGGATTGCCGCCTCAAGTTTGGAGAGGGTCGCTTTATTTAGACTTGCCTTTTTACCCGAGGCCCTTAATGCCCTTTTGGCGGTTTTTGTTACTGGCATAGCCGTAAAGTATAATCTAACATTATTTCAATAGCAATCAATGGTCGACAAGTTAATCGCTAAAGGCAAAAAATTTTTCCTTTCTCCCCAGGGGTCTGTCTTATCCGCTGCCACGATAATCATGGTCATGGTTATTGCTTCTCGCATTTTGGGGTTAGTCAGACAAAGAACTTTGGCGCACTTCTTTAGCCCCAACGAGCTTTCGCTCTTCTTTGCCGCTTTTAGACTTCCCGATTTAGTTTTTGAGGTTCTGGTTTTCGGGACTTTCTCTTCCGCTTTCATCCCAGTTTTTACCCGGGCCCTCAAAAAAGGCAGAAAAGAGGCTTGGGAAATCGCTGGGACCATAACCAACTTAGGGTTAATCTTTTTTGTAATTCTTGCGGTGGCGGTAATTCTTTTTGCCAAACCCCTTTACGGCTTATTTGCGCCGGGATTTAGTCTTGAACATCGGGACCAGATAGTCGTCTTAACTCGGATTCTTTTTGCTGCCCAGGGATTTTTTGTTGTCAGCTACGTTTTGACGGCGGTTTTGGAGTCTTCGCGCAGATTCTTGCTGCCGGCCCTGGCGCCACTTTTTTACAATCTGGGAATTATCGCTGGAACGATATTCTTGGCCCCCGGCTATCAACTGATGGGTCCGACCTTGGGGGTCGTCCTAGGTGCCGGGCTGCATTTTTTGATCCAGCTACCCCTGGCCATTCGGCTCGGATTTAGATTTAGGCTGAAGATGAAAATAACCAAAAACGTCAAAAAAATCGGCCGGCTCGCAC
>JBMOLC010000003.1:0-2721 GCA_049324215.1 Patescibacteria group bacterium
TATTGTTTGACCTGTTTCCATATCGGAACTAATCCTGAAAGTCGGATCTTCTTCCGATAAACGTTTCAACGCCAGTCCCATTTTTTCCTGGTCTGCTTTTGTTTTCGGCTCAATTGCCAAAGAAATGACTGGCTCGGGAAAAGATATGGATTCAAATAAGATGGGGTGACCTGGATCGCAAAGCGTATCCCCAGTTGTCGTATCCTTTATGCCCACTGCCGCCACAATCTCGCCGGAAAAAGCGTCCGCGATCAGTTCCCTCTGATTCGCATGCAGAAGCACAAGCTTACCAATCCTTTCCGAAAGCTTTCGGGTTGAATTGTAAACAACTTGGCCGGCTGAAAGTTTCCCCGAATAAATCCTGAGGTAAACCAGGCGACCAACGTGTGGATCGGTCATGACTTTAAAAGCGAGGGCAGCGAAAGGCGCTTCGTTTTTCCTCTCCCTCCCCTCCCTTTCCCCTGTCTTGGGATTTGTTCCGGTAACGGCAGGCAAATCCAAAGGCGAAGGTAGATATTCGACCACTCCATCCAAAAGAAGCTGAACCTCAGAAGTGCGATTATCTCCCCCGAAAATGGGGAAGAATTTACCTGCGATTACCCCTTTTCTGATGGCTAACTTGAGCTCTTCCTCGGTTAACTGCCGTCCTTCGAGAAACTTCGTTAAGGCACCATCGTCGTACTCAGCAACCTTGCCTATCAACTCGGCTCGATACTTCTTAGCCTCCGCGACCAATTCGGGAGGAATTTCGCCTTCGGTAAGCTTATTATCGTCCGGCCCTGCCTGGGTATAGGCCTTCATTTTTACAAGGTCGACCACCCCTTTGTGGGAATGTTCGACTCCGATGGGGATTGTCACCGGCGCGGCATTGGCCCCCAGCCTCTCACGGATGGATTTTATCGAACCTTCGAAGTCAGCTCCGATTAGGTTTAGCTTATTGAGAACGCAAATTCGAGGAACGCTATACCTGTCGGCCTGTCTCCAGACCGTTTCGGATTGGGACTCGACCCCGGTTCGGCCGTCAAAGACCATGATGGCTCCGTCCAGAACCCTTAAAGATCGCTCAACTTCGGCGGTAAAATCGATGTGTCCCGGGGTGTCGATGATATTTATGCGGTAATGGCTTGGTTCAACCGATGATTTCTGTTTTAAATCCCAAAAGGTGGTAATGGCCGCGGAAACAATAGTAATTCCCCGCTCTCTTTCCTGGGCCATCCAGTCGGTAACCGTGGTTCCTTCGTCAACCGAGCCTAATTTGTAGGTCTTACCAGTCTCAAAAAGGATTCTTTCGGTGGTGGTTGTCTTACCTGCATCGATGTGGGCAATGATGCCAATATTCCTAATTCTCTCCAATGGAACCTCGCGGTCTTTGGTGACCGTCATGACCATCGCCGCTTTTTTCTTAGTTACTTCCGCTGCCATAACCCTATTTTACGACAAAATAAACTGCCTCCAAAGGAAGCAGCTTACGAATTCTATCAGCATTTTTAATATGAATCAATCCTCGGAGGTTGCTACTTGACATCCTAGATAGACTTGTTACAATCGTAACAATTATGACAATTGATACAAAATCTCTCGGCGGAACTCCTTCTATAAGCGCCATGGAACTACGAAGTCAACCGGGAACTATCCTAGATAGGGTTTATTATCGGGGAGAGACTATTATCGTGAAACGCTCCGGGGAACCCCGCGCTGCAATTGTACCACTTAATGAGCTTGAACAGATAAGACGAGCACGCATTCGAGCGAAAGAGGAACTTTTTGTCCAAATCGGTAAAATAAGAAAGGCATTGGCTAAAGAAAAACCTGAGAAGATAGAAAAAATTATTAGCCAAGCTCTCGAGGCTACCCAAAATAATCCTTCTTCCTAATGAACCACCCGATAGCTGTCCTTGATATCAATGTGTTTGTAAGTGGGACAACAATTGCCCAAAGTTACCCATCACAAGTACTGGACCTTTGGAAACACGGTTTTTATCAATTAGCAATCTCGGAACTAATGCTCCAAAGAATGCGTCAGGTCTACTCATACCCTAAAGTCGTAAGGTTAACCCACATGGGTAGGGTTGATGTCGATAACTTCTTGGACAACATTCGGGGAAGTGCAATTGTCGTACCCGGGACAACAAATGTTAATGTTTGTGAAGACCCCGAGGATAACCAGCTTTTTTCTTGTGCTCTCGAGGCGGAGGCTAACTACATCGTTAGTGGAGACAAAAAACACGTATTGGCTGTTGACTCTTACAAGGGAATCAAAACTCTAAGCCCAAAGGATTTTATAGCAGAAATACTTACCACCTAAAGTGGGCGAAGGCACGATTTAATTCTGCCAGCCTTTCTACTTCCTGTCGCCTCTTGACAGCTCCGCCTTCACCTTTGGCCGCATCCATTATCTCTGCTGCTAGTTTTTCGGCGTAAGTGTGGTATTCGGAATTGGGGCGCGAATTTGCTGCTAAAATTAACCAGCGAATTCCCAGAGACTCTCTCCTTGGTCCGCGAACAGCGATTGGCACCTGGTAGGCAGCTCCGCCTACCCTTCTGGGCCTAACCTCCATTGCGGGTTTAATCTTTTCCAAGGCCTCGCTGAAGACTTTGACCGGCTCTTCCTGTGTTTTTTCTTTAATGATTGCAAAAGCTTGATAGACCTCTTTCTGGGCAACCGACTTTTTCCCATCCCGCATGCTTCTATTTATGAGTTTGGCGACAAGTTTGCTGCCA
>JBMOLC010000004.1:0-2718 GCA_049324215.1 Patescibacteria group bacterium
ACCCTCCTTCGCCTGTCGGCTACGGAAGGACAAGCAAAAAGGTTAAAAATTCTCAAGGCCCATTTAGACATTAGCCATCGAGCCTTAATTCTTGATGATGTTCAACTTGAAGGCAAAACCCTAGTTACCTGGAAACAATTCGAAGAAGGTTATCCAACGGCAACGTTCGCAAAAGACTGAATCTTACCCTCTTTTTTAAATTTCTTGATGCACGAGGTGCAAAGGCGCAGAGAGACTTTCTTTCCCCCCACCATCACGGCTATTTTTTGCAGGTTGGGCTTAAAAAGCCTGGGGGTTGCCTGGGCTCTTTTCCTCCATCTTTTCCCAGCAACACCCCGGCCGTGGCGCTGAGAACGCCCGACGACTATCCCCTTCCCGCAATTTTCGCAAATAAATGCCATACTTTTCTCTTTTGGCTTCAGAGATTATACTATGAATACTTTAAGGCCGCAAACATGGCTATCATAATTTGGCTTTTAGCCTTTGCCGTTGCCATCACCATCCACGAAGCAGCCCACGCCTGGATGGCGGATAGGCTGGGTGACCCGACCCCGAGACTCATGGGTCGGCTCTCCCTAAATCCCGCTGTCCACTACGACCCCATAGGTACAACCCTACTGTTGGTCCTCGTCATCTTAAGAGCCCTGGGGGCGCCGGTCATCCCTTTCGGCTGGGCCAAACCGGTGCGCTTTGACCCCTATAATCTCGCTAATCCCAGACGCGATGCGTCTTTAATCTCAATGGCCGGTCCCCTTGCGAATCTTTTGCTAGCAACCCTTCTCTCCATTCTTTTGAGAATTTCTTCCGTTCCTTTTTCCCCGCTTTCATTTCTATCGGCTTTTCTCTACCCCTTCATCGTCCTCAACGTTGCCCTGGCAATTTTTAATCTCATCCCGGTTCATCCTTTGGACGGTGGTAAGGTGTTGATTGGACTCCTCCCTGCCAGATCAGCCCGGGAGATAGACACCTTTTTGGGTCGCTACGGAATTTTGATTCTCTTCCTGCTTATTTTTCCGACTTTTGGCGGTTATTCTTTAGTCAGCCTAATTATTTCTCCCGTCATCAGTTTTCTTCTCAACCTCTTGGTACCGGGAAGTCCGATAATTTAATTGGGGTACTTGCGCTCTGTGATAGAATATAGTTGACCCTGTTGACGGGAATCGAGGTTAAACCCTCCTGACCGAATACTTAACTGGGAGGGCGAAGTTCCCGCACCACGTGTGGTACGGGACGGCCCACCCACCTGGAACCATCCAGGAAGGTTTGCCCGATCCCTGACGCAGGGTCATCGATTTGGCTTCAGAATCTCCTCACTTTTTGGTATAATTGGCATTTAGGCCGGCGTAACTCAGCGGTAGAGTAGCTGTTTTGTAAACAGCAAGTCAGTGGTTCGAATCCACTCGTCGGCTCAAGCAGACTTGATCCTTGAGTGGGTTCGATAGTGCCAAGCAAGGTTAGTTTTTGCACGGCGAATCCACTATCGGCTCCGGTGGGCTGGGATGGCGGAGTGGACAATCGCATCAGACTGTAAATCTGACGGTCGAAAGGCCTACCTAGGTTCGAATCCTAGTCCCAGCACTGCGTAGGAATGAAGCTCGGATGGGGTGGCCGCCCGAATTCGGCCACGGTAAGATTGCACCGAATCAAAGCCCAAATTGGGAGTGAAGGAGATTTGCCGATCAAGTAAATTGAAGTTCGAGCCAGCACTCATGACGAAACTTTTAAGTTCTTCGTAATTATTTTTGGAAGACGCGATTTTCCGAGCCTGAAAGGCTCGATTTATGAAGTTTCCAAAAGGTTCGAGCCAAGCCAAACCTTTTTCTTTAATTTCCACAATTTTGTCTTGGAGTTTGAGTTTTTCTTCAAAATTTTCACTCTTTTTATTCTTGTAAGTATCTTGGTCAATCACTCCCTCCAAGAAGGTATCAAGGAGAATATTTAGTTTATTCTCAAGGCTTTTAACCTCCAGCTCAAGCCTTCTGATATTTTCCTCTGATAATCTTGCTTCTTTTCCTCTATCTTTCTCAAGCCAAGTAAACCAATCTTTGGCCCAAGAGTCTGGTAAAGAAAGGTTTGAGACTTTTTCTCTAAGTTGTTCTTCAAGTTTGGTCTCTTCAACGTATTTTTGAGTGCAGGGCGCAAGCTTCTTTGTGCAGCGGTAGTAAACAAATGTCTGAGAATTGCCGTTTTTGTAATGTTTAGTATGTTTTTCCGCCGTGATTGCAGCGCCGCACTCTCCACATCTGGCCAAACCTGAAAAAGCAAAATGATGGCCGTTGTATCTAGGCTTCTCAATTTTCTTGATCCTCTCCTGAACTTTGTCAAAAAGGCTTTTATCTATGAAGATTTTATGTTTTCCCTCAACGGCCTCTCCTCCATACTTCATAATGCCTATGTAGAAGGGATTAGTGAGAATCACACTCTTAAGCTGCTCGATTTTTATGGGCTTTCCGGTATATCCACTAATGCCAAATTTATGAAGAAACCTCGTAATCTCAGTAAAAGAGATATTCTCATTGGCTAACTTCTCAAAAGCCTTTTTGATAATTTTTGATTTTCCAGGGTCAATGTCAATTTCTCGAGTTTCCTTATTATTCTTGTAACCTGGCGGGGCCTTGGTTGGCCAGATACCCATTTTCAGTTTGTAGTGAAGGGCTCTTTTGATGTTCTCACTTAGGTTGTCAATATAATATTTTGATTGGCCAAAGGCGATTGAAA
>JBMOLC010000005.1:0-11695 GCA_049324215.1 Patescibacteria group bacterium
TTTCCCAAGCCGAAGCCGGCAGAAAACGCCTGGCTTTTAACGAGCTTTTAATGCTGCAGATAAAAAATGTTTATCGGAAACTAACTTGGCAAAAAAATAAATTAGTCTACCGATTTAAGATCAACGCAGGCGTAGTTGCCTCTTTTGTTAAGTCTTTACCCTTTACCCTCACAGATTCCCAAGAGAGCGCCATTAAAGAAATTCTCGAAGATATTAAAAGGGATATCCCCATGAACAGACTTCTCGAGGGCGACGTTGGCAGTGGGAAAACCGTGGTTGCCGGAACCGCCATCTTTGCCTCTTTTGTCAATGGCTATCAAAGTGTGGTTATGGCCCCCACCCAGATACTTGCCCAACAACACTACCAAACCCTGGGGAAACTCTACGAACCTTTCGGCATCAGGGTTGCCTTAATTACTTCGGAGACCAAAAAGAAAGATGTGGGAAAGGCCGACGTCTTTATTGGAACGCACGCCCTAATCCAGAGAAAAATTGATTTTGACAAGGTTGGGCTGGTGGTCATTGACGAACAGCATCGATTTGGGGTCGAGCAAAGGGCCCACCTCGTAAGAAAAGTGGGGAAGAGAAGCTATGCCCCCCATGTTCTGACGATGACGGCGACCCCCATTCCCAGAACCGTTGCCTTGACGTTTTATGGAGACCTTGATTTATCAACCTTAAGGGAGTTACCGAAAGGTAGAAAGAAAATTACAACCTGGGTCGTTCCTCGGGCTAAAAGAGATGGGGCATACAAATGGATAAAGGAAAAAATTAAGGAAGAAAAAATCCAGACGTTTATCGTCTGCCCATTAATTGAGGAGTCCCAAAAAGAAACCATGGCGCAAGTTAGGGCGGCAACCAAAGAGTACGCAAACCTCAACAAAGTCTTTAAGGACTTAACCCTCGGACTCCTTCACGGAAAAATGCCCGCCAAAGACAAAAACACTGTTCTCGATAAATTTCGGGAAGGGAAGGTAAATATTTTGGTTTCGACTCCTGTTGTTGAGGTAGGAATAGATGTACCTAACGCCACCATCATGTTGGTTGAAGCCGCAGAAAGATTTGGCCTGGCACAGCTGCACCAACTAAGGGGTAGGGTGGGTAGGGGAGAGAGAAAGTCTTACTGCCTACTTTTTAGTGAGTCTAAATCCCAGAAGGTAGTAAGTAGACTCTATGCAATGACCAAAGATTTATCCGGTTTTGAACTTGCGGAACTAGACCTTACGCTCAGGGGGCCGGGCGAGGTTTTCGGAACACGTCAACATGGATTTCCGGAACTCAAAATCGCCACCTGGGACGATATCGACTTAATTAGACAGGCCAAAAAAGTTGCCGAAGAAGCCTTCCTCATACCCGAGAGATATTCCGAACTTCACTCCTTCCTAGCCGAAAAACAAATTATTGCCAACTAGCAGGCCTTACGATAAAATTACCCGAGTATGCCACCACTGCCGAAGAAAAAACACACCCGAGCCAGGAGCGGCAAAAGACGCGCCAAGGCAATGGCTGTTAGTCTCGGGGCTCTGACTAAGTGCGCTCACTGTGGTAAATTAAGACAACCGCATCGGGCTTGTCCTTACTGTGGCCATTACTCCTAATGAAAACTGCCCAAGATCCACGCCACCAAAAAAGACGCGAGGCTGTGAAGACGCTTTTTGCCGAGAGCTTCCACCCGCATCAACCCCAGACTTCGGAACTGGTAGAAAAAATCCTGGCCCAGAAAGAAACGCTCGACGCCAAAATTCAGGCCGCAGCCACAGCCTGGCCGATTGAGAGACTCAATAAAATTGACCTGGCAATTTTGAGACTTGCAGTTTATGAGCTCATAACTAGCGATACTCCGCCGAAAGTTGTCATCGACGAGGCGGTTGAGCTTGCCAAGGAATTTGGCAGCGAGTCGTCTGCCTCTTTCGTCAATGGGGTCTTGGGAACGATTTACAAACAAGAGGAGGAAGAAAATGCCGCCAGAAGAGACGAATAAAAAAGCAAAAATAATTGCCCACCTGGCCGAGCATATCGGGGTTGAGTCGGAGGACATTAGCGAGGAGGATTTTTTCCTCGATGACTTGCATATGAACCCGACCGAGATTAGCGATTTTGTCCATTCGCTTGAGGGCTTGGGTTTTGACATCTCAAAGCTCAACCTCGTCGAGATTGAAAGCGTGGGGGACTTGCTTGAAGCCTTGGGAGCCTCCGAGGTTTAAATCAATGACCGATATAGGCAAACTCAAAAATCTCTTTCGCAATAAGGATTTACTGACGTTGGCTTTGACGCATAAGTCGTGGGTCAATGAACACCCCGGCGTTCGAGGCACCAATGAAAGACTGGAATTTCTGGGAGACGCGGTCCTCGAGTTTATCGTCTCCAAAGAACTCTACGAAAAATTCCCCGACAAAGAAGAGGGTTATCTGACGGCCTTGAGAGCCAACCTGGTGAACACTGAAAATTTGTCAGCCGTAGCCCAAAAACTTGAGGTTGGCCAGGCCCTTTTTCTCTCAAGAGGAGAGGAGGAAGGGGGAGGAAGAGAAAACCCCTCGCTTCTGGCTGACACGGTTGAGGCTCTAATCGGAGCCCTTTTTCTGGATCAAGGAGTTGCGGTCGCCTCCGAATTCATCCGCCAGAATATAATCGTTGAGATTGCCCAGAAGGTCAGCGGCCCCCTCAAGGACCCCAAAAGTAGGCTCCAAGAAGATGTTCAAAAGGAAGGCCTGCCTGCCCCCAGATACAAAGTCATCGAAGAGAGCGGCCCCGACCACAACAAAAAATTCGTCGTCGAAGTTTTTGTCAATGGGAAGTCCTGGGGGAAGGGGGAAGGAAAAAGTAAGAGTCGGGCAGAACAGGAGGCAGCTTTAGTCGCCCTCAAGAAATCCTTGTAGTTTGACTTACTTACTGCTAAAATTTGCCGATGGTGACAATCCGTTTACACCCCACAGGGGCAAAGAAAAAGCCTTTTTATCGAATTGTAGCAATTGACGCAAGGCAGAAATTGGCCGCTTCTCCCCTGGAAATACTTGGCTTTTGGCACCCGCAAAAAGACACCTTGAAGCTTGATAGAGAAAAACTTGCGGCCTGGGTCCAAAAAGGCGCTCGGGTTTCTAACGCCGTTGCCAAGCTTTTGCCAAAATGAGGCAACTTCTGGATTTTATCTTAGCGGGAATAGTCGGGGCTCAAGGCTACGAAATCGAGGAAAACCTCGAAGGGGATAGAAGTAACTTTATCATCAAGGCTCCTAATGAGTCCATCGGAATTATCATCGGCAAGGGGGGGAGGATAGTCAAAGCCATTAGAAACTTAATGAAGGTTAGGGCAACCCTCGAGAAAAAAGGAGTAACTCTGTCGGTTGAGCCAAAGGAATAAGTCTAATCGAAGGGATTTTCCCGAACTCCCGGCTCCTGGGGAGTAAGACGGCTAAAGGTCGGTAGAGTTAGGCTCGTAAGTTTATCCAAAAGCTCTCTTTCTTCACTTGTTAGGTCGTAAACCGCCTCCGTCAGGGAAGGAAGCTTAGTGGGGTAGGTCGCGAAATAGACCCTGACGGTGACATTGGCGCTGGCAACTGACCCCGCCTGGTTTATCTTGGCCTTTTCGACTGTCGAAAGAGGAGCCAGGGTCGAGAGACTTTTAAGAAAACTGACAACGGCAGTGAGCCCCCCGTCAACCCCAAAAGAAACGTCTACCGAGGAGACAGACGGATTCTCGGCCTGAGACGCAATCTTAAAACTGGTAACGGTCAGTCCATTTACCAAGGCTATGTTTCTAATCTGCGCCAGCATGGTCAGAGCTGGATTTTTCTCTGGTATGGCATTAGCCGATGCATCCACGAAACTCAAAATATCAACTTCAACCTGCCTTAAGAGAGATTCTTTCTGCGAGAGAATGTTTTGCGTCTTTCTCCCCTCGGCTATTTTTGCCCTCTGGTCGGTTATTCTCGCCAGCCCTATTTTTAGTGCCAAGATAAAAAGGAAAATAGAGAGAGTGATATAGACAAAAGGAACTAAAAGGGTTGAAAGGTTGGGTGATAAAAGGCTATTTTTTCTCATTTATTGGAAAAGACAAAACTGGGAACGTAGCCGGCGTTGGGATTAAAACTAAAGGAGACCAGTTCGACTTTCTTGAAGGCGTCTTGGGAGATGACCTGGGCCATCAGTTGGGTTAAACCCTGGGAAGAGCTGGCCACAAAAGTCGTATCGAGAGAATCTTTGGCGACAATTGCCTCACTTAAGGAAACGTCGGCGGAAAGTCCACTGACAATTTTCCCGAGGCCGTCAACTTCATCAAGGCCGCTCTCTACCCCCAGAACTTGCTTGGCCTTTGTGAGTCTGTCTTTGACCAGAATCAGCCTCTGTTCAGTCGCCTCCAGAGATTTGATTGAGACTTTTAACTCTTCGGAGCGGCTACTTAGGCTATTTATCGTTAGAGAATTAAGAACAAAAAAGGCAGCCATTCCCAAGACTGCTAGAAAAAAGGTGAGAAAGGAGACAATTGCTAAGTTTTTGAGAAGCGTGGCTATTTTGACGATTGGCCCTTTAGGGGAAAGGTCGGTCGGCAAGAGGTTTATGGCCATCACTAGCTCCTTTCTGCAAGTCCGACGGCGATGGCATAAAGCGGTGCATAGGGCGTAAGAGCCCTAGCAACTTCGGGGTCCAGGCTAACTTTGGCGAAAGGATCGCCGATGACAACCTCAATCCCCATCAGTTTGGTCAGAAACGAAAGAGCTTCCGGCATCCCCGCGGTACCTCCTGCCAAGACCACTGACTTTGGGGCTTCTCCCTTTTCTTCCGTCTGATAGAAATGGACTGCTTTTTTCAGCTCGTCAACCACCATTCTAAAAACTGGGTCGAGTGCTCCCCTTATCTTGCCTTCAAGTTGACCCCCGGAAAGCCCATAAGCCCGTTTATATTCTTCGGCTTGGGACATCTCAACTCCAAGGCTCTGGGCAACCGCCCGGGTAAAAGCCTCCCCAGCAGTCGGGATAGTCCTGGTAAACGCCAATTGTCCGTTTTTGACAACCGCAATATCGGTTGAGCGAGCCCCGAAATCAACCAGAAGTACCGTCTGGCCCCCGGGTGCAAGCGAACGGGCCAGAGCCATAAGTTCCGTCTCAACGGCAACGACCGTTAGACCAGCCATTTGGACAACTTTAACGTAAGCCTCAATGATATTTCTGGGGGCGGCAACCAATAAAACCGCAACTTCCGGAGGAGTCGTATTCTCTCTTCGTTCAATAATTGTGTGCTGAATGATAGCTTCGTTAACCGGGATGGGAATGTATTGCTCGGCTTCCCACTTAACGGCTGAAGCTATTTCTTGGTCGGTTAAGGGCGGGAATTTTATCGTTCGAGTAAAAACCTGGGGTTCGGGCAGGGCAACAACTACTTCTTTGGCCGAGACCTTGGCTTCGCGGTGGAGTTTGCGAATGACGTCAGCCAGGGCCAGGAGTTCTTTTTCGTCTTTGGCGTGCTCCGGGGTTACCCCCTGATAACCCACGATTCCGGAACCTCTAAGGCGGAGGGTGTTCCCATCTTTTTCAAGCTCAACGATTTTTATGGTTTTACTGCCGATGTCTATTCCGACCATGGAAATTATTTGGTAATGCCGGGCGGGCTAAAAACGGCCGCGTCAAAAACGTCCGGCGGTTCGCCCCAGCCCTGAAAAACGTCTATTCTCCGGTTCGCCTCACCCGAAGAGCCGGTAGACTCTATCCTTAGCCCCTGTGAGGGAAGAAGGGTATTCCCGGCAAAATTTACGTTTAAGCCAACTTCGTGGGCGCTATCGCTATTATAGAAAATCCTGACCTTGGCATACTGGAGTCCGTTTTGAACCCCGTAAGAGCCTGCGGGAACTCCCAAGGTGGCCAGGTCGAGAGTCTTCTGAAACTCAAAAGTCTCGGTTCCAATTGTACACGTACCGGCATCGGGGGCAGAGAAATTATTTGAGGCACGTCTGGCGGAATAAGGGTCGGCCGTATCCCTGGCAATTCTAACGGTAGAATAGTCACCGGGTGTTACCGCATAAAAAGTGCTCACCTCTATTGCCGGGGTGGTAGGACCTCCTGCAGGCGTTCCCGCTTTTCCCCAACAAACCTTTATCTGTCTCCCCGTAAAACAAGGGTACTGAGCATTACAAACGAGATCTCCGCTTGTCGGGTCGTGGGCAACAAACCAAAAAATCTGTGACTCGCCTGATGCTAGGGCAAAAGGACTGGCGAATTCTTGGCTCCCTATAGCATAGGAGGCAACGTCCGCCGTAAAGGTCGCGTCGCCTATCTGGGTTGGGCCAATGTCGGTTCCGACTATCAGGGCTTGTTCTACCCCCGCCTCAGCCGCAGAGAAAGCCCGGAGGGCCTCTTCTCCCCGCGAGGTAACCGCGATATCTGTTATGGTTCGGGAGAGGATGGAGAGAATGATGGTCAAAACAACAGCCATGGACAAAAGCACAAGAAGAAGTGCCTGGCCGCTCTCTCTTTTCGGCAGGGAAGACATAGATAATTCAGTTTAACAATGAAAGAAATAAAGGTCAATCGCTTTAAAACTTAACCTTTAAACAAACTGGCTTTAGTGAGGGCTTGTTTTATTTTCTCATCCGGAGTTTCAAAACCCTTAAGATAATCGATTTCTTCGGAAATGAAAAATAAATCAACATAGTCTTTCCATTTGGCCCTTCTTCCCAAAGAGAATGCTTTCATTGCGCCCAGCGTTAAAATGTCCGGCATGGCGATGATGCCTGGCAATTTCTCAGAAAATACTATCCTGAATGGATACTTGTAAAAAGTCATTTTTACCGAATCGACAAAAAGCGTCAATTCGTTCGGTCTCTCAACAGAAACATTCTGGATATGATATCGGTCCCTGATAACTTCCTTAACGCTATCTTGCTCAAAATCCTCTAGGGTAAACAAATCGAAATCGACGGATCGTCTGTGGCCGAGTTGCAAAGCAACGGCGGTTCCGCCCACCAGTCCGAATTGGGGAGAAAATTTTTCTAGCAGGGGAAAAAGCTTTTTCTGCTCGAGGGTCAAAACTTCTTCATGCATACCTGGCGAGATAATTGGAGAAATAATTTATTGTCTGGGGTTTCAAATTTACTCTCTTTTGCCCCATGATTTCTTTAAAAAGAAGATTGATTTTCTTGATACCCAGCGCTTTTTCTGCCAGGAGGTAATCTTCCCAGGTTCCATAGTTTAAAATATGCTCCAACATACTTTTCTGGGATAGCTCTCCAGGATTAGCCACATCCCAAGCCAGGTAGGGTTTACTCTTAAACAACTCCTCAAGCGCTCTCATGTTCATTTATATTATATCACCCTTCACGGCAAATTCTGATATCTAGAAGGGTGATAGAAAAACAAGAAGCAGTGCCTGCCCGCTCTGTCTTTTCGGCAGGGAAGACATAGATAATTCAGTTTAACAATCAAAGGCTAGTCGGTCAATGTCCTTGGGCAAGGATAAATTTTTGAATTTCCGGGGCAACATCAGAGGTAAACCTTTCAAGAACCTCACCTGCTTCAACCCACTTCACTTCTGAAATCTCGTATTTTTCCCCGATTTCAGGTTTTTTCCCAGAGATAGGTAAGCAATGGAAGTAAGCAACCTGAACTAAGGTATCTGGATGTTTTCTTTCAAAGATTTTTTTAACAACTTTAACGTCAAGACCCACTTCCTCTTTGGCTTCGCGAATAACTGCTTCCCCCTCGGTCTCCCCTCTATGGGTAATCCCTCCCGGGAAAGCCCATTCAAGTCTAAAAAGTTTTACCTTCCTTTTTATGAGCAAGAACTTCCCGTTTTTGATAATTAAAGCCAGAACTACTTTAGGGATAAAAGCTTTTTCTATCACAAGGCTATTATAGCTTAAGTAGCGGTGACCAAAAAATTTGAAAAAGGTCAATAAGAAGAGACTAGACTCTTTGCCTTAAAACCTTTCTATAAACCCCGATTGTCTCATCCGCGGCTTTTTCCCAAGAAAAAAGGTTGCTTCTTTTAAAACCTTCGATTCTAAGTTTATTTCGCAGAGAAGAACTCATGCTGATTTGCTTCATTGCTAAATAAAGCTCTTTGTCATTTTCACAAAAGATTGCAGCTTCTGCCCCAACCTCCCTTAAGACTGGCATCTCCCGACAAATGACGGGGGTCCCGCAGACCATCGATTCTAAAACCGGAAGACCAAACCCCTCGCAAATCGAAAAGAAAATGCTCGCGAGCGCGCCGTTGTAAAGAAGATTTAGGTCCTCATCGCTGACATAATCAACCAGCTTAAGTTGACCTTTCTTGATAAAGTTTTTGAACCGCTTCTTTACTGACCCTCCGAGCTTGTCTGCACCAGCAAAAATCAAAAGGTGGTCTTTATGCGTTTTCAGAAACTTTTTGAACGCTTTGATAATTTCAAATGGCCTTTTTCTTTTTTCAATATTTCCCACGACCAAAAAATAGGGCCTGTCTATGTCAAAGCGGAAGGCAAGTTCTTTTTTGACCAGACTCCGATTTTTGATGAATCCGAAAGACGCATCCGCCCCCTCATGAACTACATTGACCTTGGTTAGAACCTCGGGGAATAGCCTTACGAGCTGCTTCTTAACCGCAGTTGAGGGAACAATAATTTGGTCTGCGTTCGTTAGAGACCTTCTCAAGAAAAGGCTGAAGGCAAGCTTTGTTTTCAACTCGTAGGCTTCTTTGTGGCTCCTAAAACAAAGGTCGTGAAGAGTCAAAACAGTCGGGACTTTTTTTACAAACGGAGAAAGCGTCGTTGCATGCAAAATGTCTGGATTTAGCCTTTTTATCGCATAATTCAGACCAAAGAGCGTTCTGACTAACCCGTGCTTAATGGGAAAAGAAAAAATAGTTCCTTCTTTATAAAAGGAAGGGAGTTTGGCTTTTGCTAAATTTGAATAAAAAGAAAGTTTTAAATTTTCCTTTTTAATCAGAGTTCTGGCTAGGTTGTCGCAATATCTTCCGATCCCTGATTTTTCTTCTATCGATGGGTGGATGTCCAAAAGGACTTTCATCAAGTCAAGCTTGAAACTAACCGTTCATAGGCTGAAAGCATCTTTTCCTCCGAAAAAAACTTGCTTCTTTCTCGAGATTTTCTCGCATAAAGACTAGCTTTCCCCCTGTCTCTCAAAATTTCTATTATGGAGCTTGCAAGTACTCTTACTTTACCGGGGGCAACTAAAATTCCATACTCGCCATTTTCTAATATCTCAGGAGGCCCAAAGGGAGTATCGGTAGATATAACGGGAAGACCAAGAGCCATTGCCTCAAGAAGAACATATGAAAAACCCTCGCGCTTTGAAGACAGAACGAAAACATCGGCCCTGCTAATAAAAGAGGGGTCAATCCAACCCAAAAACTTTGCTTTATCCGTTAGGCCGAGTTTCTTAACCAGTCTTTCTAAAGATGGCTTTTGGGGACCCTCTCCTCCAAGCCAGAGTTGGGAATCGGGTATTTTCTTTTGAACAAGCAAGAAAGCCTTTACCAGGCTTTCGAGGTCTTTTTGCTCATCAAAACGGGCTATTGAAATGATTATGTTTTGGTTAGTTTTTGTTTTTTTGTTTTTAACTAAAGGCACACCGTTATATATCACAACTGGCTCTTTTTTAAGCTTGAGGGTTGTCTCGAGAGAGCGAGCCACACCATTTGAAACGCAGAGATTGTAATCGGCTTTGTTATAGAAAAAACTTGCAATTTTTGTGATGAGATCTTTCAAGGGTGGTGTAGATTTTTCAGTAAGGGTTTTTTCCAAATTGATGTGAGTAGTCAGAACGGTTAGAAATTTTCTTCTTGAGAAAAGCTTACAAATCATCGTTAAAAGGTTTGCATGAATATCAACGCCTATTACCACGTCCGGGTTAAAAGACGCCACCTTCTTTTGTAGCCAAAAGATTTCTTCCAGAAAATTGACAATGTGTCTTAGAGAGATGAAATAGTGGGGTGGGTAAAAACCTTTTCTATGGAAAAAAACGCTGTTCTTTTTTGTCGGGAAAGGCAACTGACGGTATTTTGGTTTCTCTAAAATAAAATTTCTTATTTCAAAGCCCCTAAGTTTCTGAAGCGTCAAAAGATAGGTTCCCGTTCCTCCGTCCACGCTCTTAACAACGATGGCCAATTTTCTTTTTTTCCTCATTGGTTTATAGTTGGGCTACATAGATTCGGTCTTAAAAAGCCAATGGCCGAAATTTTTTCCTTTCCCAATCTCAAAAAAATTTATCTTGCCAGTCTTCTCCTGGTAATTCTGCCTCCATTTTACCTTGTCGCCTCATTTCTGAATGTTAACACACTGGCCAAAATCTTGTGGTTGATTATTTTTCTGCCCTTAGTCCTGCCCAAGGAAAAGAGTGTAGCAAAAGAGGGAACTTTGTTGTGGCTTTTTCTGGCGTTTTTCGTCTCCCAGGCCCTCTCCGTATTCGGAGCGATAAATGTCTTTGCCTTCTTGCAACAATACGAAGACTTAATTTTTACAGCTTTATTTTTCTTTATTTCTTTCCGTTTAATAAACAACGTTGGGGACATAAAAAACGTAGTCGCTGTCCTTCTTGCCGGCGGAGTTATTAACTTAATTTTCCAGGCCGCAATCTTTCTTTTCCCAAACGCTTTTCTCAAATTTGCCGAGCTTTTTCTCCACGAGGGATATCTTGAGATTATCAAGATAAACGTGGGGAGAAGTAGGGTCTATTTTGAGGGCTATGACGAGATACTCATTCCCATTTTAATCTATCTTTGGGTAAACTTAAGAGAAAAGATTAGCTCAACGTTTTCTCTCTTTTATCTTCTGCTAATTACAACCTTCTCTTTTATTTCCAATTTCCGAACCCGTTTCCTGATGCTTATCTTCTCCCTTTTTTCCTCCTTGTTTTTGTTTCTTAAAACCAAAAAAACATATCTCTTGGGCCTTTTTATGATTCCGGCAACGATATTCTTTTTGTATTCGGTACTCTCCCGCAATGTCGGCTTCACGGTCTTTGACAGACTTCTTCTCGAAAGCGAGAGGGAAGACGTAAAGACGGTTACTGGTAGGGTAGAGAAATGGAAAAAAACAGTCGAGATTGGCCTTTCGGCGCCACTTTTCGGGGTGGGTTTGGGCAATTATTATGACTACCTCGACCCGGCAATGAAACAATACGTTAGTCTTTTTGAGCAAACGAGGAAGGAGTTTGAACTGGCCGCCTATGATCCCCACGGAATATTTTTCAAAATTTTCGCAGAAAGTGGCTTTTTGGGGCTCTTTTCTTTCCTGCTCCTTCTAGCCTATTTTCTTAAAAAGGATTTCAAAATTCTTCTTGCAAAAGACGACATTCCCAAAACTTTTGTCATCTCTTTCTGGACCTTGTTCTTATACGCTTTGATAAACCCTTCTTATACCACCAAATACCAAGCTCTTTTTTGGCTAATAAGAGTGCTCGTGGAGAAATCTAAAGGACTTTACTCACTACAAACTCCTGAAAGCTGAAGTGGGGGGTAATAACACTTAGAGGAGCTCCAGGTACTATTATTTTCTCCTCTCCGAAAATGAGTCTCCCGTCTTTCTCTTTGACTTTTATTTCAGCCTTGACGGTGATGTATCTTGTGGGTTCAGATAAAGAAGGTAAAAGGTTACCGAATGGATCGGCAGAGATGATTGCCGTATTTGAGGCCTGTTTACCGAGCACTTTGAAAACCTCGTCGCTGCCATCAAAGTATTTATCTCCAATCTTTATGGCCTCGAATT
>JBMOLC010000005.1:11705-21420 GCA_049324215.1 Patescibacteria group bacterium
GTCTCTTTAAACTCTTCGGGGCTCATCTCGATTATGGTCCCACTTATCGCGCTTGTCGGAAAGTTCAGTTCAATCGGCGAGCCGACGGAGAGAGCCGAGCGCTTAAAAATTGCTTTCTGGCTTCTTTTATTAAAATCTGCGGCAAGTTTTACAGTTAGATAAATATCAAATTTGTCCTCGTAGGGAGTACCCTCGATTACGTAAGGGTAGTATCTTACTTCTAAAACCTCGGCAATTGGTTGACCCAAGAGGTTTGTTTCGATGTCTCCCTTTTTGATTGAAGCCGGAAACCAAATGTTGGGTTTGGCGGAGGCTGCCCACCAGAGTCCCTGAGAAGCTTTCACCTTTGCAAAGAGATAAGTAGGTTTTCCTGAAGCAGTTTTCAAAAAGGAAACGGCCAGGACGAAAACGGGAATTAATAAAAAAAGGAAATAGGCAAAAGGAAACTTCCCTTTCTTAGACATACCACTATAATAGTTCAAGGAAAGACAACTCGCAAATGAATTTGGGTTCGCTCGTGTCTCGCTTTCTTGCATTACTACTCTTTATTGCCTCCTTACCATTTCTTTTGGTTGTCTTAATAGCCATCAAGCTCGAGGATGGGGGCCCTCTAATTTTTGCCCATAAAAGAGCTGGTAAAGGAAAAAAGCCGTTTACTATGTACAAGGTTAGAACCATGGTCGTGGGAGCTGAAAAAATGAAAGAGGCACTTCTTGCCAGAAACGAAGCTGATGGCCCGGTTTTCAAAATTAGACAAGACCCTCGCCATACAAAGGTCGGGAGGCTCCTTGCCCATTCCGGTCTTGATGAAATTCCCCAACTCGTTAACATCGTCAAAGGGGAAATGGCTTTTGTAGGCCCGAGACCCCTACCAATTGAGGAAGCAGAAAGAGTACCCCAGAAATATAAACTCCGCTTTTCTGTACTTCCGGGTATAACCTCCTCTTGGGTAGTGAAAGGGTCACATGTTCTAACTTTTAAGGAGTGGATGGCGCACGATTTGCAAGACGTTAGGGAATTAAACCTTATTTCTCGCTTGTCGATTTTGCTAGGGACCCTTTTGGTTATAGCAAGAGAAATTTATCAGAAACTTACGAACTTGGCCAAAAAGATGTAAACTGGGCTGCGGCAGTTGTAAAAAAGGCAATTTATATAAAATGAAAACCGCTACCCTCGTTGTTATTCCAACGTTTTTCTTACTACTTTTTGGGGGTTTGGGCTTCGAAAGAAATCTAATCGAACTTATTGGCTTAATAATTGCCATAATTTCGGTCTTTTTCGTCTTCCTGAAAAATAAGAAAATTTCCTTTCCTTATGGCTTTTCTTATTTCTTGGTGTTTTTTCTTCTATCCTTCCTTTCCCAGGTCTGGAGCCGGGCTCCGCAAAAAGGTTTAGAGTTTCTAACTCTCTTTGCCTCTGGAGGGCTTTTCTGGGTATTTTTCTCTAATCTAGAAGTAGACAAAAGGTTTAAGGAACTCTTTGGTTGGTCTCTAACAATTTTGGGGTTAACTTTTGGTCTTGTCTATCTATTCTCGCTTTTATTAAACGAGGGGCTCCGGTGGTCTTTCAGCCTTGCTATTCCCTATACCCAAACCCATCACCATCTAGGAGACTACTGGGTGCTACCGCTTCTTTTTCTCCTTACAAAAATTAGAAAAGAGGGGAAACCACTCCATCTTTTACTCATTTTCCTGGGCGTCTTGATACTGGCTTTTTCTCTTTCTCGTTCTTCATATGTTTCACTTATTTTGGGCAGTCTTGTCGTCTTCCATAAAAAAATTTCTTCACAAGTTAAGCTTTTACTAAAACGTGTGGTAGTATTTTCTATCGTCGTTTTCTTGGTGGCAAGTCTTTTTAAAACCACTCTTTACTCACGAATATACTTCCTACAAGGTTTACTCGGAATAACCCAATACCCGTGGGGTGTAGGTTTTGGTAACTTTTTGATAATCTCGAGAGAATTTGTTAAAACTTTCTCTTCCCAGGCCATTTTTTCTTCCCTTGCGCACAACATTTTTCTTGAAGTATTCGTAGGCATGGGGATTTTGGGGGTTAGCTTTCTCTCCTGGTTTTATCTTGTAAGTAAGAAAATATTAGAAAATCTTTCTTCTGAGGCACTTTTTACCGGAATGTTCTTTGCCCTTTCCGCGAATTTCTTTTTTGATACCACCTACATGATCCCTACTATGTTTTGGCTCTGGTTTATGACTTTGGGCTTAGTCAAAAATGAAATACAGCGATAGCCACCTGAAAGAGAAAACCCAAGAGCTTTACCTTGCCTCAGCCGGTTTTGTCGTTAGACTTGTCTTTTCCCCAACTGAACAAGTATTCTACAAAAGAAAGCTTGTCGAGACAGTTAGAGAAATTTGGGGCAAGGAAGGATTTTTGCGTAGGAAAGGAAGAATACCTGATTTTACGGTCGAGTTTAGACCCGAAGGGGGTAGGAGTGAGGTTCTTGTAAGGGAAGTTGAACAAAAGTTTTTCTTTCTTATCGTCAAAAAAGACTTTCAAAAAAAGAAATTTTCTCTTTATTACTCGGTAAGCCCCAGACTTTTGGATGTTTTACTGAGAGAGATTTTCGTTTTTCTTCTTCAAAAAGAGGGCTTTCTTCTACACTGTTCAAGTCTCCTCGATAAAAACGGTATACTTTCGGCTTTTATGGCCCATTCCGGAGGAGGAAAAACAACGACGGCTAATCTTCTTTCAAAAAGCAGGGTAGTTTTTAGCGACGACGTCGTCATCGTGAGAAAGAATAAAAAAGGCTGGCTATTTTCCAGTCCTCCCTTTGTCGAAAAAGAAAAGCTACCTTTAAATCTGAAAGCCCAAAAGGCAAAATTATACTTTGTTGAAAAGGGAAATGTTGCCTCAAAAAACAAAATAACCGATAAATCAAAAATCTTACCTCGGTTTTTAGAACAGATATGGCAGGAGAGAAAGGGGGAAAGTAGTTTCAACCTGGGAATTATACTTAAATTCGTGCGAGATAACGAGTTTTACAATTTAATAACGACGCTAGATAAAAATGCCATGGGAAGGGTTTTTGATGAGACTTAAAAAGGGGATAATTCTAGAGAAAATGGGGAAGACCTTCGTCGCCTATGATAACGAGACCGGGGTTCTTCACGAGTTCAACGAAATAGGATTTGCAATCGTTTCAGAAATTGCAAAAGGGGAAAGAGAAAAAGATATAGCGAGGAAGCTTACAAAGATATATCGGGTTAGACCCGAAAGAGCACTGGCGGATGTGGAAGAATTCTTAAAAACCCTAGAAAAGAAAAATTTAATTACACCGAGAAAGTAACCAAAAGTTTTTCTGCTAAGTAAGACCCCTAGTTTGTCTTTCATGCTCTTGTGGGAAAGAAAAAGAACAAATATAGCTTTCTGGCTTCCCTCAAATGCTCTTCCCCTTCGACTAAAAGGATCAACTCTTTTTGCGATAATGCTTGCAAAAATTCTTACAATAAGGCCCGGAGAAACATCCCGTACAAACCTTCTTGGGATGGGTGTTTTATAAAGAGCTTTAAGAATTAAAAAGGCGGGGTAGACAAAATTATTGAACTCAAATAAAGAAAGTTTATTTGAAAGCTCTTCCCAGTCTATTTTTTCTTTGCGAAGAATGGTGTCCAAAAGCTCGAATCTGTGGGGGCCCTTGAAATTATGTCGAAAAAGATGAAGAAGGAGGTAGAGACATAAAGCATAGGTTTTTAGTACAGGAAATGAGATACCATCAACCTTTATTTTTCTTATATTTTTGAATAGATATCTGCTGAAAATATCTTCTGAAGGAAGAAGGCGGTTTATTTCCCTTGCTTTGGCAAAGCCAAAGGTTGCTTCTTTGTGAAGGTCTATCTCGATTGGGAAAGGTTTGGCTACTTTTATGAAAGAGGTTTGGGAAGGCTCCTCGATTCTTTTCCAGAAGAAGCGACTCGGCAAGACCACAAAGCCCTCTTTCCCAAGAATCTTTGTAACTTTCTCAAAATCTTTAGCTTTTACTAGAATATCGACATCGACATAGAGCCTTTGGGGAATCTGACCTCTATAGAAGATGTGGAGGGGCAACCCCTTAAGAACTATAAAGGGGATCTTTTCTGAATTAAGTTCCTTTACGACTTCTTTAAGGGCCTTCAGATAAGAAAACGACTGGGCAAGGTAAAGGTGCGATAAATCAACAACCTGGTTTCCTCTTTTTACCCTTGTCACCTTCCCTAAAATCTCGTCTTCTCCTATCTTCCCATCAGAAGTTAGATTATTATCCCCCTTTGTTATGAAGAATTTCTTATCCGGCGGGACATAGATTATCCTGTGGGCAATGAGACGGTTTCTTTTTTTAAAGACCACTATATCGTTTAGCTCATAAGGTCTGCCCCGGGAAACGATTGGCTTATCCTTCGGTAGAATGAGAGGAACCATGCTCTGCGAGGGCATGGAGATTTAACAAGTCCCAACTGCAAGTAAATATTCGGAGTCGGCGGCGCTTCTTAAAGAATTTCTACCATAAAACGATATTGACTTTATTTTGGAAGATTTGATTGAGGGTTTCTGATAAATTTTTAAGTTTTCCCCCTGTGGAGCTTTGGACATAGTTAGATTTATGATATCTCTCATGGCTCTTTTGTGTCAAGTCTTATGATAAAGCCTTGCCAAAGTTGAAAAGTTGTGCATATACTAAAATTGGTAGATGGAAAGACCACTTCTTGTTAAGATCGCCTTAATTCTGGGTGGATTCTTTGTTCTGATTATTTTATCTGAAGCCGCCTACTACGCGTATGTTAAGTACTTTAAAACCGAACCGTCTAGCCAGAATCTACCCGAAGGTGAAAGAGAGCTAGTTTTTACGTCTCCCTCGCCCGCTTCTAAAAGATTAAGGCCGGAAACGATAACCATTTCAAGTGCAAAGCCTCTTTTAACAAAGATTGATGATTTTGCAGAAACAGCGTCCAGACTCCCTCAGGGCTTTTACGCCAGTAGCGTGATTTCTATCACTTATGTAGGAGATTTGGTAGAGATTAATGAAGAAAAAGTAACTCGAAATGACATTGTCTATGTATTTTCCTTGGTGATAGAGAATGAACAGGGAGAAAGACTTACCTTAAGACTCACCCAAGAAGAATTGCAAAATCTCAAAGTTTATCTAGTCGAGTCAGCTGGAAATAAGGATATTTCCTATAAAGACTTAAGAGTAGGAGACGACTTGGCCATAATAAACAGGATTAATCTACTTGATGAAAAAACGAGTAGCGACGCTGTCGAAATTAACGTCAGACGTTCTCCCAGCTTCTAAATATCCCACGAAGGACGGGGATGCTAGTGTTTTTATCCCCAGACTAGTTAATTTTTAAGAAGAATGGTCTGGGTACAATCCTGCGACGTAGGGCTCATGAACAGCCCCAAATTGCCTGCTTTTGGTATAATATTGCATTAGGGGAAAGGGCCGCCTTATTATGAAAGAAAGAATGGCCGGGTTTTAATCTCTCCATATATTAAAGTGGACTCGGTTGGTTTCGCACCAGCTTCTCCCCGCTAAGCGGAGCGTTTTAGCTGCATATAACTACAAGCCCTCGTCTTCTTTTTGGGGAAAAATAATAGGTAAAGGGTCTGTCTCAAACTTATAGCCAGAGTAAACTTGGGCACGCTCAAGCATCGTAGGTGTATAAATCATTATAGATTTTGGCATTAGATACCTAATCGTGTTCCCAACAAGTGCTTCGCTTGAGGCTATAACTTCAGACCTTTCTTTTATTTGCTTCTGTGTCCACCCAAGGACTCTATAGAATTTTCTTCCTCTTTCGATTATCCGATTCAGTGTTATTTGGGGGACAGGAAAGGGTTGGATTTTTACCCCTTTATACCCAATCGTATCAAATAAAAAGGGGAATAACTCACTCAGCAAGACAAAAGACATCCCTTTAGGGATATGTCTTTTTAGGTTTTCAATATTTTTCTTCAGGTCTTCAATTTCGTCTCTTGTTTTTTCTGGTTGTTCTAAAGCGATATCAAAAAAGACAACGCGAGGTGTCTCGCAAGAAAATCCTATTTGTCTCGATTTTTCTACAATTTCTTTTAGTTTCGCTATTCCCCATCTGGAAGTATTGCCAACATCATCTGTTCTAAATCCATGAACCCCCACCCCTTTCTTATAAGAAGGACAGAATAACGCATAAAACTCCAGGGGACTTTTCTTATTGGAGTTGAAAAGAATCTGACATAACCGCTTAGTAACAAGTTTCGGTCGCCAGCCAGCAACTTCATAAGCCTGCAAGAAACTAAACCACTTTAGTATTTTTTCGTTATAACCAACTTCTTCTATAACAATTTTAAGGTCGTCGAATCTCTCTTTTTCTATTCTTTTATTTTTAAGATAGTTGTTAAGTAGTTTATTTGTCGAAGTCATTGAATTTCATATGAGGCTTAAATGGTAAACCTCGTTCCTTTCGCCACTCCTGGAAGAGGGTGTCTATAGGTTTCGTCAATCCCTCCTTAATATTGAATCCTAGTTCTTGGGCTAAATGTTCTATGGCGTCTTTTTCCCCCTCAATTTCGACTATGTCGGCATAAGGATATTCGTCTAAGGTAACATGCACTTCGTTAATTTCCCAGGTGGTTTGGTAGCGCTCATAACTGGTGGTAGGCTTAAATTCCATCACTTCTAGGATTTTTTCTATTTGCCCCTCTGGATCTCGAAACGATATTTCGTATTCTATTTCTCTCTTTGCTCGATTTTTAGGTGGGATAGGCTTCTTGTAGGTTAAAGTCTTGTTGCCTTTATTTCCCAACGTTCTTACCCTAACCCTACCATCAGTCGCTTGCATAAGCCCAGCGGAGTTATCAAACATAACACTGCTCTGATATTGACGAGGTTTTTTGGCGGATGTTTTAGCATCTAAGACCTTAACCAAATTCTCCCTGTCTTTAACCCAAAACTTATACTCTAACTCTACATTTTGCTCGTCTTTCATAGAGAATGGTTAAAATTGGTTGCCAAGGCTAAAAATTCGTCCCGCGTTCTTTCGTAATCTTTGAAATCCCCCTTGACTGCCGATGTTTTATTTACTGCCTCGCAGTTGACACCCCTCATTTTCATGCAAAGGTGAACTCCAGCTACGACTACCGCCAACCCTTGCGGCTGGAGTCTTTTGTAGAACAAATCAACAGTTTCTTGAGTAAAATCCTCTTGATTCATTGGTCTTTTAGCGATATGGCGCAGAATACGGACAATTTTGGAAAAACCAATTTGTTCGCCCTTCTTTGGAATATAAGCAAAGGCAATATCATAAATAACTGGCAACATGTGATGAGAGCATAAGGAGTAAACTCTTATTGGGCTCTGGACCACCATTCCCTTGTAGCCGACTCTCCTGCCGTTGTGTTTGGGGAATAGAGCACTGAAATGTTCTTTTCATTCTCATACTAAAAAATAACCCCCCTATCTGGAGGTTCTAGGTTTAAATTATAGCACCATTACTCGGATGTTCAAACTATAGGGATTTAAGGGGGTTTGTTTCATCAGCAGTAAAAAGTTTTTTTATAAAATGCGATATAATATTGCCTTAAGGATAGAGGACGGGCTATCATGAGAGAAATAATGGCTGAAACTACGCCCGACGTAGAGGCAAAAGAGGCTTCCCCAGAAGAATTTGCGGCCCTGCTGCTCGAAAACGCCCGCAATATGGCTAGATACTCAATCGGGGAGACCCCTCCGCCTGATTTTTCACCAGAGGGGGCAACTGATTTAGAAGTAGCAAAATATCTTTCAAGAGTCGAGGTAGATGATACCAAATTATCAAAGCAGATTAAAGAGGCTCTCGATAAGAACCTTACAAACCCCGATACCATCTTTCAGGCGGGAAGTCTGGTAATTGCTAAGGCAGAGGCACCCAAAGAAATAGCCACGCCCCCGCAAAAAGCAAGATTAGAAAAGCTTTCCCAAAAAATAGCCAGTAAGACTTCCAAGCTTTTGGACTCCGGCCTTTCAAGAAGAGCCTTCCTTAAGGCTGCGCCTACCCTTCTTTCTGTTTTGGCAACTTCTTGTGGCGTAGTTGACACCCAAGCAAATGTACCCTTGCCGACAGAGCCTTCTCCTGTTCGCACAGAAGCCCCCGTTTCCACACCTGTGGAGGCAGTTGAGGCAACCCAGATTCCCACTCCGACAGTTACCGAAATCACCCCCGAAACCCCCGAGGCAGCACCTTCCTACCCTCAGCTATTAGAAGAGATGACGCTCATTCTTGGAGATGAATTTTCTGTAGAGCTAAATCCAGAGACGAATGTGTGGGAAATCCGTCAAATTATATATGAAGTACCGGGACCAGCAGTCTATGTTTTTGATCAAAATAACAGTGTGTGGCGAGAAACAGAGTTCATCTATTATGCCAAAGTTAAACGGATGGCAGAGATAATGTCCTCCTTAGATCTTTCTACTGACACGGCTAATCTTCCTAGCCTTTCCGATTTAGGACTTAGGCCTATTACCCCAGTCGAGGTTTTCAGGGACGAGGGGGGGGTTAGGGTTGGTTATGCATACCTTATCGGAATTTTGGATAAGGAGGTCGATCTGGAGGGTGGTCAAGTCTTAAGAACTAGGCTGCTTGCTTTTTCTCCACGAGACGGATTTATTTTTTGGGTTCCAGCTTATGTAGAAGCATTCGAATCAGTAGTCTCTCCTGGTGATTTTCGGACCGACCTTTACCAATACCCAGACATATTGAGAGTCGGCAATAGATATTGCTGCTTTAATATGGTTACCGAAACGTGGAACCTCTTTATAGAATCTAGAGAGACCGGCTTTGTGGGCACGCCAGTCAATACTTACGATGAATACTTTAGCCAATTCATTTCTGTTGGGTTTTCACCCGATGAGGTTATCGGTCTGGAGGGAAAATATCTCTTCAACGACGAACTCTTAAGGAAACTCTCCTTAACAGAAGAGCAGCTTAGCCAGGATTTTCCATTCCCAAACAACAGGATAGTTCCATTGTATTATTTTTACTAATCGGTCTTGACCCTGTTTGTACATATCATTTTGCTGCCACTGTTATATAATTTAACGAGAGGTTATTCCTGCCAATGACCAGGGCTCTCAAACTACTGTTCTCCGGATTATTTGTCGTTGATTTAGTACTTCTAGCCGTATATTTTTACTATTCTCGAAGGGCAGGTGTATCCTTTCCTGGATTATTCACCCAATCTTCTCCTGAACCCCAAATGTCGGCTCCTGAGAACAGCGATATTTCACCTCGTGGTTCGGCTATGGTGGCTGGGTCATTTGTAAAAGTTGACGGGGGAAAAATCTTTATTGTTGTCGAAGGCCGAGAAGGGGATGCGCAGGGGGAGTTTTTTATTGATTCGAGCGTCTTGTACAACTGTTCCTTCAACGCTGAAATAGGCGAAACCGTTTCTGGCGCTAATATATCTGGTCCGTATGCGACCATCTCATCGGACTCTCTGAACCATAAATTAAAGATTGGCGACTCCGTCCTTTTAACCGGTACTGGCTCGGTCGAGGGACCTTTTGTTGTAGCGGAAGTTATTTCATCGAAATGTGCGGATCGGTTTTAAAGATTAAATTGGGAATGTTTCGAAAATTGTGTCTATAATGAAACATCATGGTTAAATACCTGATAAGTCTTCCCTTTTCCGTTTTTCTGTCCATCTTATTTTTTTTACATATGACTACTGCCGTTAAAGCACAAGGATATTGTTCATATGGTGGGACGGA
>JBMOLC010000006.1:0-20888 GCA_049324215.1 Patescibacteria group bacterium
GTTTCTATTATTCTTTAGTTGACAATCAAGAAGTCTATAATCATTTGTTAGAAAAATTGTCTTACTTCTTAAAGATAGCCAAAGACAAAATAGGCAAAGAAAAAATATATAAAGATTTAGAAGATAGGTTGAGGGTGCTTAAGAAGAAATGAAAATTTTTTCAATCAATCAAAAGGATTATCTACGAGATGTTCAAAGGGCATTTGCTCTGGGATTATCCCGATTGATTTCCCATATTCTCTTGCCTCGTTAAGCTTGGGATCGTCCGCAGTAAAATTAAATACGCGGCCTTTGAACACGACGGTCATTTGCCCGTCTTTACAAAGATGGGTGTAGAATGATTGCTTGATAGTATCTTTTGCTTTTTCTATATATTCTTCCTTTAGTGAATCGGGTACCTCGACCTTATGAAAGGTCATTATCCGATTTTCTTTTTCCAATCGGCTAACATTAGTGCCCCTGATCTTAGCCATTTCCAGAAGTGATTTGTCTTCGAGACTTTCTTCCAGAACCACGCCTTGCCACATTTTAGAAAGGCCTTCCCTCATGCTAATTATCTTAATGATTTCACTTGTGATAGTTGCCCAAAAGTTCCTGTTGGGCTGTCTTTGCCAATCAGCTTATCGGAATTGTTCATTCTCTTAACTTCATTTAAGCTAAACCACCCAAAGCTAGATAGTTCACTATTAAGCCTGATTTTATAGTTTTTTGGTTTGCCAACAAGGCTTATTAGAAATATCAACCCCAATCTTACAGGTGAGTGATTATCTTTTTTCCACGAATAGCTCTGTAAAAAGATAGGGTGTCTATTAATCTTAAGGCCTACTTCTTCTCTGATCTCTCGCCTGATTGCATTTTCTACAGTTTCTCCCGGCTCTATCTTTCCTCCCAGGTTCTGCCACCTCCCCGGAAAAATATCATCATTATCATTTCTTTGTACTAACAAAAACTTACTTTCGCATCGGAGCACCACGATAATAGAAACTATTTGTAGAGAATTATCCATTAATCTAATTTTATTTTGGATCTAATCAAAACCCAGGTGGCCTCGAAGCTATATTCTCTTCTCCTTTGAACATTCCAGTCCCTAGATGGATGAAGGCTACAGATTACTGGTATGCCCTCCCATTCTAAAACCTTATTAACGCGCTCTTTTAACTTCGCCCTACCAAATAAAAAATCAGCAGGTTTACTGCCAAAGATAATTATGAGTTCTGGTTCGAAGAGTTCGATTTCTCTTCTTAAAAATCTATCTGCCCAAAAACTGTCTGGGTTACCGGCCGAATAACACTTTGAGTAATGTGTCCAATAGAAACTATCCAGGAATTTATCTTTATATTCAGAGTAATTTGACCTGATTTTTTCCAGACTGGTTTGATCATCTGAACCTAGGAATACCAAAGATATTATTCTTTCTTCAAAACTGGAGTGTCTTTCTAGAATACTCTTTGTTTTATCGGTATCAGAAGAAGGGTCTGAACTAACGATAAGATATTTTTGGGACCGCCTTAACTCATTTATTACTGGTGGAGTGTGTTCTTCGCATTGCCTTGTATTTATAATTTCGCTGTTCAATTTCAATAATCTCTCGTACTGCATAACTAATACATTGCCGCTGGTTTTAAATAGAAATGGGCCGATCCAATATAGATGTTCACCAGCTTTTTTGTTGTTTCTGGGAACCCACACTCATTTAGCATTCTATTTAGAAGCTTAAAGGCAAAAAGAAAATCCCAGGGGAAAAGTTTAACGACGTCAGTACTTCTTATATACATGAACAGTTCTGCGTGTTTGCTCCTATAGAGAATTTGGACGTGTGATATGCAATCTGTTGTCGAGAAAACAAATCTTCTTGAAGTATAGTCTTGGGTCTTGTCAAAATATAAGGTTTGTTCTACGGCTTGTTTTAATCCTCGATAGATTAATTCATATAAGTTATGTTCTAAACTGCGTATTGCCTGGGTGTTTATACCCAAAGAGTCATAATAATTCCTAATACTATTTTCTTCAGCCACCAAATCTATTTTGGAGATATCAATTTTTTGGAGACTGATACCCGTTAATTCCTTTGTACCATTTATTTCTCTTCCGTTCTTTTTAATATTCTCGGTGAGTTCAAGAATTTTATCTACTATTATCCTGCTCATACTTAGCTACCCTTTCTATTATTTCCTGAACAGTTTCATCGACGGTTCTATTGGAAGTGTCTATGATAATGACTGGTAATCTGGCAATACTTTCAGAATATTCTTTGTATAATTTTATGGCCTCTTCAAGGTGTTCGGTAGCCAAATCGTCATTTGTAAGCCCACCAGTAATTCTTTCTTTTAATTTTTCTGGATCACAGTTTAGTAAAATAGTTAATACTAAAACGTTGTCTAAATTACTAAGTTCTTCCTCAGCGCGAGATAATTCCTCGGTTCTATCCCTTCTTTCTGTCAGTCTATCATATACCCACGCTGAACCGGTGAATCTGTCAATACAAAGAAATTTATAGTCTGTTGCCTTATTCACTTCTCTTATGAGGGTCGATTTACCACTTTTGTCTGGACCCTCAAAAGCCAGTATTTTTATGCGTTCAGGCCTACTTTCTACCATATTGATCTCTCTTGAATGCCTTAACTTTTCTTGTACCTAGATAATACTCAGTGGGCACCGGAGGTAAATCGTAAACCATTTGATGGACAGTATTGGGATAGAAGAAGTTATGTTTGTTATACTCAAAATCGTGATCTTTATCAGGAGTAAACATCGAGGTCCCAACTTGTCTGTCAAACAATGTATAATAGCATCGACCTTCTTTACAGAGATTTTTTAAGAGAGGCGCAAGGTTTGGGAATTTTTCGAGAACTACTTCGCGCATTTTCCTGGCAACAATAACTGTTTCTGGTTCTTGAGTTTGAACACAGTCGCGTTTTTGGATGAAACTTGCTAAAGTCACCAGGTTAAATTTAACGTAGATAAACGTTTCTAAACAGTGAGGTAAGATTCTCCTTGCATCCAGAACCGGTATTTCCATTGTGTCAAGCATCTTGGCGTAGAGCATCTTATTTTCTAAAACTTGCTTTTTAAATTCTTTATATAATTTTTTATCTTTGTACACGCTTCGGGGGATAAGGGCGTCATGATGTCTCCAATCTTTATCACCTGAAGCTTGTTGAGAGTAGGTTGCACCTATCCTATTTCTGACTATCTGGTGGGTAACAATTCTTGTTATACCAGAAACACAAAAGACAAAATCATATAATTCTAACGAGAGAGGTAGTCCCTTCTTTTCAAATGCTTCAATTCTTAAGTTTTTCATTAATCTTTTATCGTAGACTTTATCTTTAAGAGGGAGATATGGCTTTGTCATCCAGGTTGCCTTTTGGAAAGCATAAGCAGCTAAGTCTGTTCCCGAATCAGGATAATGAATTAGATCAACCTGCACCGAGTTTAAGGAGTCCTCGAAAATTGTTTTAGGTGTTTCTCCTTTTAAAATATTTGCTGGCTTCTTCCTTTTCAGTATTTTCGGATTGTGTGGCATATTTCTCCTATAATATCACAGTTTTTATTACTTGTTGCTGTCCTTTTTCTCTTCGTCCATATACTTTTTGTATCTTTCGTCAACAATTTTAGATTTTCTCCAAAATTCATTGAAAAAATCTTCAAGTGTAAACCCCCAGACATTACCAATACCCAACCAATACTTGAAAATATCGATCCACTCTTCCAGTAATTTAGCCCTGTCCACATCCTTTATTCTGTATTGAGCCATTTTCCAGTTGATCTCGCTTAACAGCTCGTGTGCCTCATCCTCCACATGTAGCACAAAGTCCTTGGTTAATTTTTGTTGTAACTCGATATCCTTGATGTTAAAATCGAAAAAGTTTGAATTGAAATCTTTTTGTTTGTTCCAAAGGGAAACAAAGTCATATCTTGCCAAAGATTCTCTTACTACATCTTGGATTTTATGGCTGTGATTCCAAGTTGCGAATCTTCCCAAAAAACGTACTTTTGGAGGGGGAATGTTGTTCAAGTCAGTAATAATTATCCCGTAAGGATCTACAAACAAGTGAAGAATATTCAAGTTGGGTAATAATTTTCTGGCCTCTGTTTTAGAAACCGCTCCAGTAAATTCATAGAGATACTTATTTTCTTTATACTTATTGACCCGAGTATAAGGAACATTTTTATCTAAAAAATAAATTAAATCCCAATGTAGGTTATAATCTTTCGTCTGGTTGGTTTCTGATAGAAAAGTCTCTGGGATATATTTTAAGTCTCTTTTTCGACCGTAAAGCTCCCAAAAGACAGGGGCGGGGATAGTCGAGACAATTTCGGAATATTCGTACCTTGCTTTTTCTGTCACGATTTCTTCTGGCGTTATCCTTATAACTTTATCTTTAATTATTTTGACTTCTTTCGCTAAGGCTTTTATTATTTTAAAAATTTGCGTTCTGAAAACTGGTATATAAATATCGTTAGTTGAAAGGGTTGCATCGGTGATTTGAATCTCAAGTTTTAAATTTTTTAGCTCATCCCAGGGAGTCAATTTTTTGGCAATCATTGTTTCTTTTAAATTCACTGGGATACTCTCTAGGACTTTACCTTTGTAGTAATATCTTATCAGGTGTGTTTTGGGTTTTAAATCTAGGCCGAGGTCTGAGATTAGTCTTTTGGTTTCTGTGGTGTCGTGAAGTAATATCGTTGAAGTTAGATAATCGTTCTTTAATTTGCCACCAACATCTGGAGAAATAATTTGATAATCTCTGTTATAGTAGGCGAATATCAATCCAGAAATACCTCCGCCTATTATAAATTTTGTATTATTATTCATATCATAGCTAGGAGGCGGTCTTCAATTGCTTGGATTGTATCAAGATTACGACCAAAATACAAACTTATTCTCTCTAAATTGTTTTTCTACTTCTTGATAAATTTCTGGGGTATCTGGGTGGTTTTCGAGGCGCTCTTTTGAGACTCTGCTCTCAACTATGATTTTTCTTGCCTCGTTTTTAGTCACTTTCTTTGAATGAACTAATTTTGCATATTTGATTATTCCTTCCATCAGAGAGTTTTTAACCAGTTGACCTTCATGTTGGTACATGTATTGGCGCAAAAATAAGCTCGGGTTTTTAGTTTTGACTGGATTAGGAAGCTTGATTAGATCAATAACTATGGAATTTGTTTTTGGGGTTGGATAGAATTTTTCCTTGGGAACTTCAAGTAAAACCTCCAGTTTAAAGAATGATCCGAAAATTCCCCATTTCTCGGTTTTTTTGAGAAACCTGTGGGGAACAAGCAAAATTACCTTGTTGTAATCAAGGAATGTCAGATTGTGAAGAAAGGGCTCAATAAAAGAATAAGGAAGATTTGATACAACTTTGTTATATTCTTTCTTCTGTCTATGTTTGCCATGACATTGGACATAATTCCAAGCATTCTCATAATGAAGTTCAACATTTCTAGGAAGTTTTGACAAAAAAGACTTAAATCTTTTGTCAATCTCAAAGGTAATTACCTTACCTGCCCTTTTAGCAATTTCTGCGGTTAAATTTCCGGTTCCTGCTCCCACTTCCAAAACAACATCATTTTTGTTTAGATCTGCAAAATCAGCAATCTTTTTAATAATTGCCTCATCAGTCAAGAAAAACTGGTCTTTCAAGGGATCTGGTCTTATCTTTAACTTTTCCAGAGCCGCCCTTATATTCATTTCAAGATTTTGTGATAAAACGTAAATGTCAATATCATTCTGTCCGGCAATTCCAAGTGCTGTTGCCCCCATGAATAGGATTTTGGATCTGGATAATGCCTTTTTAACCTTCGAAACAAGCAACTCACCGGCCTTTTTAGCTTGCCGGTCGAAAGGCTTGATTGAAACTTTTTTAGAAGAAGGGATCTTGGCTAAGTATTTCTCTTCGTTTTTTGTAATCATTTCTCGTTTCCTTCCCAGATGATTCTTTTCTTGAAAGCACCTCTTTCTTTCGCCTTCTTTTTTCTTGTTTTTTCTAATGAAGTGAAACTTTTGTAATCTGCGATTGCATAGATAATTTCCAAAATATCAGCCAATTCTTCTTCGCTGGGATTTTCTTTGAACTCTTTAGCTTCTTCTTCCAGCTTTTCTAAAAGCGCCTGTCAATATTCTTTGTCACTAGCAATATGAATTATTGGCTTTTGGCCATTTTTGATAATAATCTCTGGAATTTTGTCTCTAACTAGTTTCATAGATGAAGATATTTTAGCTCAAAACTAACCTAAGTACTAATAAAACTAGGCTTCTTTTTTTGGTGTTGGCGGCTAGCGCGTCAGCGCTTTCCGCCGCTCCCCGCCGCGAGGGGAAAGAAAAAAGAAAGCGGCGGGGGCGGAAAAACGGAATACCCCCGCGACGGCAGGCCTTGATAAATCACCCCTTGGATGAGGTGAGGAACGGCGAAGCCCTTTAATTGTTTCGAGCCGAGGGACGCGCGGTACTAACTATTAAAACAGGTATCACTTCACCGCAGCCCCGCCCTAGCGGGGCCACTCGCCCAAAGCAGGGGGTGCCGCCAACACCTTAGATTGGGTGGGTGGGTCTTAGGGGAGCATCTTTGGACTTAATATTTTACGTTGGCACGCACGGGTTGGGTGGGATTCGCGGAAAGGGAGTAAATTAGCTCTTTTCAAGATAACAATTTTGACCGCGTACGGGCAGGGTGGGACAAGGGAAAAATTTCCTTTAACTTAAATTATTTGTTAATATATGGTCGCCGAAGACGACCAAAATCGCGCCTTCCAAAAATAGCGGAGGCGAGGCCGCAGGCCGAGCCGGAGCTGTGACAATTCAGGGTTCGCGGAATTTGAGTCAATAACAATCAATAAATTGATTTCGAATTTTTTCGTATAAGGTCACAAAAGCTTCTTGACAACTTCTTCTCGAGCTTGACAAAAGTACCCAAGAAGACTAAAATTCTTTCGTACTGAAATAAGATTTCCCCTCCTTTTTATCAGCCACGGGGGGATTTTTTTTCATCAGATATGTCTAATAAACAGGTTCAAATGACAAAAGAAGGGGTTGACGCCCTCGAAAAAGAGCTCGCAGAGCTGGTCAATGAAAAACGACCGAAGCTGGTCGAGCGGCTGGCCAATGCCAGAGCCCAAGGGGACTTAACCGAAAATAGCGACTATGCCAATGCCAAAGAGGAACTTGAGTTTCTAGACGGCCGAATTGCCGAGCTTGAAGAGGTTTTAAAGACCGCAACGGTCGTTTCGGCCAGTAACAAAAAGAACGGTATTGACGTAGGTACAAAAGTCACCTTAAGGGTAAACGGAGAGAAACACGTTTACGACATAGTTGGGGAGTGGGAGGCGGATCCAGCCAACAAAAAAATTTCTCCTGAATCCCCCCTTGGACAGGCTCTATTTGGCAAAAAAGTTGGCGAAAAGGTTGAAGTCGAGGCTCCAGCAGGAAAAGTTGAATACGAAATTCTAGCTATCGAATAACCCCGGTGCTACAATAGCGGGGAGAATGTATTGGGCGGACAAAATCGCCGAAAGTATTGTTTCTTCAAAAAAGTTCAAACCCTACTGGGTCGACGACATGAAGACCCTTTCGGGGTTTGCTCATATTGGTTCGATAAGGGGACCAATCATTCATGATTTGATATATAAATCGTTAAAGGCTAATGGTCAAAAAGTAAAATATACCTTTGTTTTCAATGATTTTGATCCCATTGACAGTTTGTCTTCTGACTTAAAAGAAAAATTTTCAAATTACATGGGGGTTCCATTAAGGGCAGCCCCCTCTCCCCAACCTGGCTATAAAAGTTTTGCTGATTATTTTTGTTCCAATTTTAGAGAAGTATTCAAAACGTTGGGGATAGAGGCTGAGTTTCTATCTTCTTGGGATATGTATCATGAGGGAAAGTTTGATGAAGTTATAAGAGTTGCACTTGATAACACTGAAAAGATTCAGGATATCTACAAAAGGATAAGCGGAAGCCAAAAAAAAGAGCAGGGTTGGTTGCCGTTTCAGGTTGTTTGCGAGAACTGCGGGAAACTTGGCACGACCAAAGTTTATGCTTGGGACGGGAAGGAAGTTTCTTATCGATGTGAGCCAAACTTAGTAACTTGGGCTCAGGGGTGCGGCCACGAAGGTAAGATTTCCCCCTTCGGAGGGACAGGGAAACTTCCCTGGAAAGTTGATTGGCCGGCTCATTGGAGAGTAATTGGGGTAACAATAGAAGGAGCAGGAAAAGACCTTGCTTCCAAGGGGGGAGCCTATGACATTGCGATGGAGATTTCAGAGGAAGTTTTTGGGTATTCCAGACCTTATAAACTTCCATATGAACACTTTTTGATTGGCGGAAGGAAAATGTCCACATCAAAAGGTTTGGGGTTAAGAGCGCGCGATTGGATTAAGATGGTTCCACCCGAGATTGGCCGGTTTCTTTTTGTCAAGTCGAATTATAGAGAGGCTTTGGAGTTTAACCCCTTTGGCACTATGGCAATCCCTGACCTTTTTGACGAGTACGATAGGTGCTGGAAGGCATTTGTTGAGGGGTCGGATGAAACCCTAGCGAGAACATTCGAGCTAGCTCAGATTAAGAGAACTCCTCCTAAAAAAGATTTGTTTTTGCCGAGGTTTAAGGACGTCGCCAATTATCTGCAGTTTCCCGATGTCGTACTGGCCAAGAAATTCGCCGAGATAAAAGGAGCAGAACTTACAAAAGAGGAGTTGGGAATTTTGGCTGAAAGGGAAAAATACGCCAAGGTTTGGGTTGAAGAGTACGCACCGGCTGAGTACAGGGTTGGGATGTCGGAAGAGCTTCCAAAGGAAGCTTCTAAACTAGATAGAGAGCAGAAAGAATTTTTGTCTAGGGTCGCTAACCTCCTTGAAAAGATGAAAGATCCTGGGAGCCTTCAACAGGAACTCTATAAGGTGGCAAAAAAGGGCGGAGAGGTCAAGAAGGCATTCGCAGGAATATACCTTGCAATGATCGGGCAAGACCATGGTCCTAAGGCAGCATGGTTCCTTCTTTCGTATCCAAAGGAAAAAGTCATTAAAAGACTAAAGGAAGCCTCCAAATGATAACCAGAGAACGAGCTATTTCCCTTCTTCACAAAAACATGGAGTCTCAGAATTTAAGGAGACACTGCTATGCGGTTGAGGCAGTCATGCGGGCCCTGGCCAGATATTTTAAGGAAGATGAAGAAAAATGGGGGATAGTTGGACTTCTCCATGACGGAGACTACGAAAAAACAAAAGAAACTCCGGGAAAACACACCCTTCTAATGGTTGATTGGCTCAAGGAAGCGGGGGAAAGAGATTCCGAGATACTTAATGCCATACTCACCCACAACTATGCCCACCTGGTAGACCCGGAGATAGGTGACAGAACGGTAAGAGAGCCGAAGACTAATCTTGAGTGGAGCCTTTATTGTTGTGATGAGCTTACCGGCCTAATTGTAGCCGTAGCTCTCGTTAGACCCGACAAAAGAATTTCTTCGGTAACTGTTAACCATGTGATGAAAAAGTGGAAGGAAAAATCCTTTGCCGCCGGGGTAAACAGAAAACAGATTGAGATGTGCGAAGAGAAACTCAATATCCCCTTAAGAGAATTTATTGGTATTGCCCTTGAAGCCATGCAGGGAATTTCGGAAGATTTGGGACTATAATCTAGATATGCTCGACATTCAATTTATTCGCGAAAACACGGAAAAAGTTAAAAAGGGTGTTACCGCAAAACAGATTGACGCCTCTTTGGTTGATCAGGTTTTAGAGCTTGATGCCAAAAGAAGAAAACTGATTGCTGAAGTTGAGGAGCTGCGCGAAAAAAGAAATAAAATTGCGAAAGAGGGAAAAGCTTCGGAGGAAGGCAAAAAGATAAAAGAGGAACTTAAAGACAAAGGGTCGGAACTCTCCAAAGTTGAGGAAGAATATAAAGACGCCTTAAGCCAAATTCCAAATCTACCGGCTGGGGATGTTAAAGAAGGCAAAGACGAAAGCCAAAATGATGTCGTCAGAAGCTGGGGAGAACCCGAGAAATTCGATTTTAAAGTTCGTGACCATCTTGATTTAGGCGAGGCCTTAGGAGTCATTGATGTTGAGCGGGCTGCTAAAGTTTCAGGAACCCGTTTTGGCTACTTAAAAGGGGATGCGGCACTTCTTGAGTTTGCGCTAGTCCAATTTGCGCTTGAGAATTTGATAAAAGAGGGATTCACCCCTGTTATTCCGCCTGTTCTTATCAAGAAAAAATCTATGTGGGGGATGGGCTATTTGGAGCACGGCGGAGAAGAAAATATGTATGTTCTGGAAAAAGACAATCTCATTTTAGTTGGCACCAGCGAACAGTCCCTCGGCCCGATGCACGCCGGAGAGACCCTTCCTGCTTCAAAACTTCCTTTAAGATATGTTGGTTTTTCACCTTGCTTCAGAAGAGAAGCCGGGACCTACGGTAAAGATACGCGTGGCATTATGCGGGTTCATCAATTCGACAAAGTTGAGATGTTCTCCTTTACAAAACCTGAAGATTCGGATAAAGAACACGAATATCTTCTTTCTTTGGAGGAAAGACTTCTTCAGGCCCTTAAAATTCCCTACCGGCTCGTAAAGATGTGTTCGGGTGACTTGGGAGCTCCCGCCGCCAGGAAATATGATTTGGAAGCCTTCATGCCCGGTCAGGGAGAGTATCGGGAGGTCACCTCAACTTCAAATACCACCGATTTTCAGGCCAGAAGGCTGGGAATTAAGTATCAGAACGGTGATAAAGCAGATTATGTCCATACCTTAAACGGAACCGCATTTGCCATTGGTCGCACAATCATTGCAATTTTGGAAAATTACCAACAAAAAGACGGTTCAGTAGTTATCCCCGAAGTTCTGCGTAAATGGGTGGGGAAAGACAAAATTACCCCGTTGCTTGACAAGTAATACAAATTTTAATAGTATTACTTATATGTTAGGTATAACGACTGTTACCCAGAAGGGGCAAATAACGATTCCGAAGCGTATCCGCGAAACATTGTCTATCAACAAATACGATAAAGTCTATGTTGAAGCAAAGAATAATTACATCAAAGTGACGCCCGCAAGAAACATTTTGGACATTGCGCCTCTGGCCAAAGCCCCCAAGGGAAAAGACGCTCTAAAGGCGCGAGAAGCGATGGAGAAGACCTACTCCAGGGTGTAGATGGACTATTTTATCGACTCCAATATTTTTTTGAGAGTCATTGTCGAAGAGGATAAGAAAAGTTTCTTGGAGTGTAAGAATTTATTTCAAGCAATTGAAGACAGAAAGCTTCGTTGGTTTTCCTCAAATATTGTTCTGGCGGAAGTTGTTTGGGTTTTGGCCTCTTTTTATAAATTAAAAAAAGAGAAAATTTTGGCCGGTCTTGCGGGTATTAGAAACTTGAGGGGTTTTAATTTGGTTGACAAATTTCAGTTTGATTTGGCATTAAGGCTTTATTCTAAATCTCAAGTGAAATTCGTCGATTGTCTGATAGCTTCGGTACCTCAAATTTCAGCGAAAGCATGGACAGTGGTTTCTTACGATAAAGATTTCGACAAACTTGGGGTTTCAAGAGTCGAACCAGACGAAGTTCTGCGTAAGTGGGTGGGGAAAGATAGAATTACTTTAAGGATTTAGATTGTTTGGCGAGATTCAAGTTTGGTGATTCTATCTTCGTGATCGGAAATTCTATGAGCCATAAGAGTTCTTTCGTCTCTAGAGTCCCTAATCTCTTTAACAAATGCATCGAGTTTGTCAAAAAAATCACTTTTGAGTGCTAATAGGGCTTCCCGGAATTCTTCTTTAGTTACAAAAATAGATCTCAGCCGTTTTTCGATTAGATTTAAATCCTTTACAGTAATCATGCCTTGATTAAAACTAATGAAAAGGAATTTGTCAATCAGGGTTTATAATACTTTCTACCTTTGAGTTTTTCGGGAAGTAGAGATTCTTTGGTATATTTTTCATAACCCTCTCCATATCCGATATCTTTCATTAGCTTCGTTACCGGGTTTCTTATTTTTAGTGGAACGGCTAAGTTTCCGAATCTTTTTACGTCAGCTACTGCCCTAAAATAGGCATCATAAGCCGAGCGGTCTTTTTTGGCAGAGGCTAAGTAGGCCGTGCCGTGGGCCAGATTTATTGCGCATTCTGGATAACCTATTTGGTCGCAGGCTCTGAAGACTTCATTAGCCACAACTAGTGCCGTTGGTTGAGCCATGCCGATGTCTTCGGAGGCAAAAATAACCATTCTTCTGGCTATATAAAGAGGGTCTTGTCCGGCCTCGACCATTCTCGCCAAGTAGTAAAGAGCAGCATTTATATCAGAGGCCCTCAAGGATTTAATATAGGCTGAAGTGATATTATAATACTCTTCTCCCTTTTTATCGAAGATGAATTGTCTTCTCTGAAGTGCCTGTTCAATCAATTGAAGTGATAATTTTTTAGATCTTGTTAGGTTTGAGGCAATTTCGAGAACCACCAACACCACCCGTGCATCTCCATTAGAGGATTCGAGCAGAAAATTGCGAGTGTCCTTTTCTAGAGAAACTTTTAAATATTTTTCCCCTCGTTTGAGAATAATCGCCAGCTCCTTTTGGGTCAGCTGATTGAGAACCAAAACCCTGGTTCTTGAAAGAAGGGGCCCTATTACCTCAAAGGAGGGGTTTTCGGTAGTTGCCCCGATTAGAGTTATGTCGCCTCTTTCGACATAGGGGAGAAGCTTTGCCTGTTGAGCCTTATTGAATCTGTGAATTTCGTCGATTACGACAATGGGAGGAAATAAATCTCCCTCTTTCAAAATTTTTTCTACCTCTTTAACCGAAGTGTCAACCGCCGAAAATTCGTAATACGGTCGTTTTAATTCACTGGCGATTATTCTTGCAAGAGTTGTTTTACCCGATCCCGGAGGACCCCAAAATATTAACGAGGGGAAAAATCCTGTCTTGACCGCAGAAGACAAAAGCTTACTAATTACTCCCTTTTTTCCTGTCAAGTGCTCTTGTCCAACAAACAAAGAGAGTTTCTTGGGTCTTAAAAGTTCAGGAAGCGGTTCTTTTGCCATAGTCGCTCATTGTACACCCAAAGAAAATCCGAAGTAAAGCAATTAAAAGGGATATAATAGGAACATGGAATTTTTGGGTACTAAGGTTTTAGAGGAGCTATATTCTCCCATAAACGGAAAAATTAGAGTGATAAGAACTCTAGGGCTGGGAACTTACATTCAGGCTGAAAATGTAACCCAATCCGGAGGTGTTGTCTACGAAGTTTGGAAGATAGCTCTCAAGAAGTTAAAAGGAAGAAAAAAGGTAGTAAAGAATTGTTTGCTACTCGGCCTTGGAGGGGGAAGCGCAGCCACCCTGGTTAGAAAATATTGGGAGGATGCAGAAATAACCGGCGTTGATATTGATCCTATTATGGTGGAACTGGGTAAGAAATATCTCAAGCTTCCTCAAGTAAGAATTGTAATTAACGATGCCTACCTTTTTCTCGAAAAAAAGCGAAAGAAATTTGACCTGGTCTTGGTTGATACCTACAGCGGTGATAAATACCCCGAGGAATTCGAGAAAGAAAAATTTATCGCCCTGGTAAAATCTAGTCTTTCCCAAGGCGGAATTGCTATTTTTAACAGGTTGTATTATAGGGAGAAAAGGCCTGAGGCAGTAAGATTTGGCGAAAGACTCGAAAAGGTCTTTCCAAGAGTTGAAAGGATTTTCCCAGAGGCAAATATCATGTTTATTGCAAGTTAGGCTTTCTGGTCTTGGTATTTTTCAACTTGGTTGTATTTGTATTCGAGTTTGATTTTTGCCTTCTTGAACATTTTTTCAGACTCCGCTCCGGCATGGTATTTTCTTTCGCAATAGATCCTTTTTATTCCAGCGTTGATAAGTAGCATGGCACAGGTTCGACAAGGGGTCATGCGGGAGTATAGGGTTGCTCCGTCTATGGCGATTCCCCTTTTGGCAGCCTGGGTGATTGCGTTTTGCTCAGCGTGAACCGTCCTTACGCAGTGCTGGCTAATGCTACCATCTTCGTGGACCGTCTTTTTCATTTGGTGCCCCACTTCGTCGCAGTGGGGAAAGCCAACCGGAGAACCCACATAGCCTGTTGCTAAAATTTGTTTGTCCTTGGCAATAACACAGCCGGCCCTCCCCCTGTCGCAGGTTGCCCTTTTGGAAATTGCATCGGCAACCTCCATGAAATAATCGTCCCAGGAAGGCCTTTTATAAGTTTTTCTTTTGGCTTTTCTTTTCGATTTCATTTCCAAGATTATACACGCTTATTCTGATAGAATATATTTGTTTTCAACAAAAACGTGCTAAAGATATTGACCAGACTGCTTGATATTAACCAAAGAGAGCTTGACAGACTGGCAAAAATTGTTGCCAAAATAAATTCTTTCGACTCCAAAATAAAAAAACTTAAAGACAAAGATTTTGCGAAAAAGACGGAGGAATTTAAAGAAAGACTGGGTAAAGGGGAGAGTCTGGAAGACATTCTGCCTGCCTCCTATGCCTTGGTTCGTGAGGCCTCCTACCGGGCAATTGGACTGAGGCCATTTGACGTCCAACTTGCGGCGGCGGTTGCCCTTTTTGAAGGCAAAGTTGCCGAGCAAAAAACTGGAGAAGGAAAAACCCTTTCTGCGGTTCCAGCTTTATACCTGCGGGCTTTAAGCGGGCGGGGGGTTCACTTGGTTACGGTTAACGATTATCTCGCTCGACGTGATGCAGGTTGGAACGGCCCCATTTTTAATCTTCTCGGGTTGTCGGTCGGTTCGATTATCCAAGAAGGAAAATCCTTTATTTTCGACCCGGCGTATAACGATACGAGTCACGGTGATGAGCGCCTGGCCCACTTAAAGCCCGTTGAGAGAAAGCTTGCCTACAATGCCAATATTACCTACGGCACAAATAACGAATTTGGATTTGATTACCTTAGGGACAATATGGTCGCCTCTTTAGCTGAAATGGTTCAGAGGGGACACTATTACGCAATTGTGGACGAGGTTGACTCCGTGTTAATCGACGAAGCAAGAACACCACTTATTATTTCTGCTCCAGATATTGAACCTACCGATAAATACTACAAGTTTGCCCAACTGGTTGAGAAATTAAATTCCGATACCGATTACAAAGTCGACGAAAAGGCTAAAAGTGCCACCCTGACCGAGCACGGAATTGCTAAGGTGGAAAAAATTCTCGGGGTGGTAAACCTCTACGAGAAAGATTTCGAGTCCATCCACCATATTGAGAATGCACTGCGTGCCCGCACGCTTTATCTCAGGGACAGAGACTACGTAGTCAAGGATAACCAGGTAATTATCGTCGATGAGTTTACGGGCAGGCTGATGATGGGTCGGCGTTGGAGCGACGGTCTGCACCAGGCGGTTGAGGCCAAAGAGCAGGTTGCCATCCAACAGGAAAGTAAAACCCTGGCAACGATTTCCTTCCAAAACTACTTTCGGATGTACGAGCACTTAAGCGGAATGACAGGAACCGCTGCCACCGAGGCAGAAGAATTTAAAAAAATCTACAACCTCGACGTGGTTGTTGTCCCTACCCACCGGCCGATGGTGAGGAAGGATTCTTCCGACGTCATCTATAAAACTCTGCGCGGCAAATACGGAGCAGTGGTTGCCGAAATTGAGGCGAACTACAAAAAAGGCCAGCCGACTCTCGTTGGCACGACCTCGATTGAGAAAAACGAGATAATTTCCGAATACTTAAAGAGAAAAAGAATTCCCCACAACGTTCTTAATGCCAAGAACCACGAAAAGGAAGCAATGATTATTGCCCAGGCCGGTAAACCGGGGGGAGTAACCGTTGCTACCAATATGGCCGGTCGTGGAGTGGACATTGTCTTGGGAGGGGCCATGCCGGATAGGCCTTCCGATATGGGCCAAGAAAAATACGAGCAATCAGCCGAATTCAAAAAATGGCAAGAAGCTCACGAGAAGGTGGTTAAGTTAGGGGGCTTACATGTAATCGGAACGGAGAGGCACGAGGCAAGAAGAGTTGATAACCAGCTAAGGGGAAGAAGCGGCCGCCAGGGAGACCCGGGCTCTTCGCGCTTTTATCTTTCTCTTGAAGACGACCTGATGCGGATTTTTGGGGGCGAACAGATAAGCTCCCTCATGGATAGACTAAAACTTCCGGAGGATGCGCCAATTGAAAACGCCCTCATCTCGAAGGCAATCGAGCAAGCCCAGGTTAAAGTCGAGGGCTTCCATTTTGATATTCGCAAACGTCTGGTTGAGTTTGACGACGTTGCCAACCAGCAAAGAGAAATTATCTATAAGTTGAGACGGAGAATCTTGGAGTCCGAGAATGTCAAGGAAGAAGTCTTGGAAAAGCTCAAGAATCAAATTGCCAGAATCCTCCTTGTCAGCTGGTCTGCCAACGAACCCAAACCTGATTACGAAAGAATTCTGGTTTCTTTTTTGGACACTGTCCCCTTTGACGACGAATCCATAAAAAGAATCAAAAAAGAACTTGAGAGCAAAACAGGCAAGGAAGAGATTAAAGAATTTCTCGAGGGGGTTTTAGGAGGGGTCCATAAATCTCGCGAAGAACAAGTGGGAGAGGTCGTTATGCGGCAGATAGAGAAATATGCCTACTTGGGCTCCCTTGACCACCTCTGGATAGACCACATTGACACCATCGACGATTTAAGAGAAGGAATTTCCTTAAGGGCCTACGGCCAAAGGGATCCCTTGGTTGAATTCAAAAACGAAGCCTACAACCTTTTCGAAACGCTAATTGACAGGATTGACGAAGAACTCTCCCATAGACTGTTTAGAATTGGAGTTGCGACTCCTCAACCCGAAATTCCACTTACCGAGGCAAAAGCAAATATCGATACCAGAGCTACCGGTAAACCGGTATCAAGTCGCAAGATTGGCCGCAATGATCCCTGCTGGTGTGGCAGCGGAAAAAAATACAAGCGGTGTCATTATCCTCAACTGCCGCCTAGCTAATCAGCCCCTGAAGGTAAGCAAGTACCTGCTCCAAGAAGGAAATTACTAGTTCAATTGGTCCTACAGCTTTTACTTTTACCTCAACAATTGGGGTTGCTGTTGGGGTGGGGGAAACACTTGGAGATGGCGAAACGGTAGGAGTCGATTCAGGTGTTGGGGAGGCAGAAGGCGTTGGTGAAGGAAAGGGACTGCTTGGCGTGAATAACCCCTTAACGCAGCGTTGCCATCGAAAGATCCATGGTCGTCGGATGGGTTTGCAATGTGGGAATAACTCCTTAATTATTATCTGAAATCTGCCCTGCCCGGTTCCAATTGTCATTATCTCTGCGGCATAATAGTTGCCGTTAATTATGACTCCTTCAACTTTGACCATTACCCCCACCTTAAGAATCCCCTTTTGTTTAAATTTTCCAACCTGGGTGATGTCGATGAGGATGGTTTGCCCATTTACGACAAAACTATTTTCTCCGACCGACTCTATTTCTCCCTTTATTTCAAACTCGTTTTCTTCTTCATCCCCGTTTTCATTGTGGCTTCTGACCTCAAGTCTTAATTCTTCCCTTTCTCGTTCCCTGTCTTTATCTTCATCGTGGGCAGAGACCACTGGGATAGCAGTAAGAAGCATCAAGGTTGTGAGGATTAAGGCGATTTTCTGCATCCACTAATTTATACGTTAGACCCCCAAGTTTTGTTACAGACAAGCTCCTTTTTCGTATATATAAGTAGTACGTAGTAAAATGTGGCGTTATGGACGAGGACTTGGGGGAGTTAGCCAAACGGGCGAAGGCGGGCGACAAGGATGCGTTCGGAAGAATTTATAGTTTGTTGTTGGACAAGATTTACAGATTCATTTATTTTCTAGTTTCTGACGAGGATGTAGCCTATGACCTTACTCAAGACACGTTTGTCAGAGCCTACCGAGCCCTGCCCAGATACGATGCCCAAAGGGGGGCTTTTAGCACCTTTGTTTACGCTATTGCAAGAAATTTGGTTATTGATCACCAAAGGAAGCGAATAAACATTTCCTTGGATTTGGTCGGGAATGTAAGGTATGAAGAGAATTTCGAGGAAAAAATAGATTTAAACGCGAGGAGTAAAAAAATCCACGCGGTTCTGAAGTTACTGTCCAAAGACGACAGGGAGTTATTGATACTCAGGTATTTTGAAGAGATGAGTTTTAGCGAAATTGCCGAGATCGTCGGGAAAAAAGAAGGAGCAGTCAGGGTCCAAGTCTTTAGATTATTGAAGAGCCTAAAAGAAAGTTTGGCAGGAAACATATGAAACTGGAGGAATTTTTGCAGGAGTTAAAAGAAGAATATTGGCGAGTCAGACCGCCTGAAAGAGTGAGTCTTTACGGTTGGCTTGAATTAAGGGATAGACTTGAGAAAAAGTCAACGCTGAGAGACATCGTCTCTTGGCTTCTGGTTAGACCGGCAGTTAGCGTTGCCCTTTCTTTAGTTCTTCTGGTTGCTGGAGCAACCGGACTGGTGGTATCAGCCAAAGAATCCCTCCCCGGAGAGACTCTCTATCCCGTCAAAAGATTTTATGAGGATATTGCTACGCTTGTGAGCGGAGATGAGCGTCTAAAGATCGAAGGCAGGGCCCAAGAAATTGTTATCCTTTCGCAAAAGGAGGAAGAAAATAAAGAAAGGCTTAAGGAGGCGGTTATCGAGTATGGAGTGTCTGTGGCCGAAGTCAAAGAAAGAGTCAGAGAGGATAAGAGGGAAAAGCTAAAGGCGACGCTGAAGAAGCACAAAGAAGAATTTGAAAAAATATACAAAGAGTCGAAGGGAAAAAGAGAGGAAATCAAGAAAGCAATCGAAGCGCTGGAGCACGGAGATTAGGGGTAAGGAGTATAATTAACTTCGCGTATGGGAAGGATGAGTCCCGAGGCAGAGATAGACTCCATGCATAAGACTATGGCAAACGAGTGGAGTCGGGCAAAGATACTGGCCAGGGAAGAGAGCCATGTCAGAGCGGTGATTCGCAGAAATTTGGCGATAAGTCAGAGGGGAAAAGTAAAGCAAGAGGAGGACGTGAGGCAGGCCCTCTTAAGATTGGAAAACCTGGGCTGGCTCGAGATGATGGTTTTGAGGACTCCCACAACCGAAGAAATTACATTTTTCGAAAACACGATGAATCGTTATCAACCTCCCTATAGGGATCTGGATTCCTCCGTTGGGATTACAATTTATCCCGACAAGCTCTCCTGGCTACTCGACGTCTACGGTGGGGAGCACCTTTTTCTGAAAAGCAAACAGGGTAAAACCCGATAGGGGTTGACAACCCTATATTTAGCGTTCTATACTCTCGGCACGATTATGGAAGAGGACAGACAAGCCGAGGAAGTCCAGACCCAGCCGGAAACTTCAGCTCCCGCCCCAGAAGTCGGATTTCCCCTTTCCCAACCCAAGCCAAAAGCAAAAATCAATAAGTGGGTTCTGATTATAATTGGCCTTCTAATTCTCGGGGGAGGCGGAGTCTTTCTCTTTACCCGGGGAACCGGAGAGGAGGCAACCCCCACTCCAACTCCCGTGGTTGGAGGATTGGCAACGTCGACACCCGAGCCGACACCGACCCCGACTCCGGTTAATAAAAGCAAGGTCAAAATTGAGGTTCAAAACGGAACTGGTATCACCGGTGAGGCGGCTTACCTTCAGGGAGTTTTGAAAAACTTGGGTTATTCGAGTGTGACCGTAGGCAATGCAGAAGACCAAAATCAAACAACCACGACTGTTAGCTTTTCCAAGAATCTCGCCACTGCCGTTAAAGATGAGATCACCAAGAAACTCGAGGAGATTTATAAAGACGTTGATGTTAAAACCTCAAGCACCCTCAAAACCGACGTGCTCATTGTTACGGGCTTAAGAAAAGGAGCAACGGCCAAGCCCTCGCCGACAGCAACTCCCAAGGCGTCTCCTTCTCCGACGGCTACCCCCAGCCCAACTCCTACTCCAACTTGACATCTTTTATCCTTTAAGCCTAAACTCTATAAAGCGTGGAAAGCTTAGCTTCTTTATTTGTAAGTCTAGTCGTTGTCGCCAATTCTTTCTTTCCAAAGGTAGGTCTCCCTCAGCGTTTAGGAGTTAATTTGGGTACAAGTAGTGTCCTTTCCGAAGATACCACCAGCGAGGTCGAGGCAGAGGCTTCTACCCCATCGGGGACATCAGCTAATCTCAGGGAGGCTTTGGAGGCCAGGAAAAACGCATTGGAGGAAGCAAGAAGAGAAAGGAAGGAAGCTTTAGAGAGGGCCAGAGAGGCAAGAGAAGCTGCAATGGATGCTGCCAAGACGGCGCGTGAGGAGTTTAAAGAGAGGTTAAGAGAAATAAGAAACGAAAGGAAGAGAAAGGTTGTTGAGAGAATCGACGAGAACATAGCAAAACACAACGAAAAATGGGTAGAACACTGGAACCGGGTCCTTTCTCGGCTAAGAGAAATCCTGGCAAAAATACAAACTCGGGCCGATAAACTGGCGGCCGTGGGGAAGGATGTCAGCAAGGTTAACTCGGCCATCTCGGCGGCAGAATCGTTAATCGCCGAGGCCCAGTCAGCAGTAGATGCTCAAGCGGGTAAAACCTACGTTATCGAGATTACGGATGAAGAGACCTTGGGAGAAAACGTCAGTCGTCTCGTCCAAGACTTTAGAAACGACGTCAAGAGTGTAATCGAAAAAGTCCAGGCAGCCAGAAAGGGAGTTCGGGATGCATTTAAAGAGCTGAAGGCGATTTTTGAGGTCGAAAGTAGCGAGAGCCCAAGTCCAACACCATGAGACAAAAAGGTATTTCCCAAATTCCAATCTTAGTTATTTTGCTAATTCTGGTGATTGCAGCCTCGGCTGCTTCCTATTACGTTCTCAAAAGTGCGGGTAAGGCTCCCAGCCGGGGAATCTTTCCGCTTGTTACTCCCACCCCCACCCCATCTGTCGAGATTTCCGATTCGGATGA
>JBMOLC010000007.1:0-20242 GCA_049324215.1 Patescibacteria group bacterium
GCCAGCGCCTCCTTAACTACCGGAATAATACTTCTGACCTGTTGTCTGGCAGCCTCCTCGGGGATGACTCCGCCGCTAACGGCGTGCATTTCGGCGCTAGTTGCAACGATGTTGGCAAGAATTTTTCTGCCGTCGACAACGACTGCCGCGGCTGTCTCGTCACAAGAAGTCTCAATTCCCAGGATTTTCATTTCGGCTCCCTTTAAACTGTCTAAATTCCTTTTTGATTTTGAGATAGATGACGCCCAGGGCGAGAAAAAGCAGAACCCAGGTTAAAGCCCCGAGGCCGGTAGCGAGTTTTTCCAGATTTTCTCTCTCGATTCCCGCTAAATACCCCACGACTATCCAGAGCGAAGACCAGGCCAGAGACGCAACCCCCGCATAAAAGAGAAATCGCAGGAAGTTGTAGTTTTGGCTGCCCGAGATATAGGCCACCCAGAAACGGGTGAGGTTGGCGAGAAGCGAGGTGGTGAGAATTACGGGTCCGTGTCTAGCTAGAAGGGTTTTTGCCCTGGCGGCATTTTTTTCTTGCTTAAGCAGTCTAATAAAGTAGGCTCCCGATTTATTGCCGAGGACATAAGCGGTTATAAAAGTTAGCCAGGCTCCGAGTGCGCCAGCGAGTAAAACCAGAGAAAGAGAAAGATTGCCGCCGTAAGCATAAAAGCCCCCTGCCGCTAATATCAGACCTCCAGGAATTGTCCAGCCCATGGGGGTTATTTCGATAAAGCTCCCCAAAAAAACTATCAGATAGCCCCAGGAAAGATAAAGGGTTTCGATTTCTTTAATTAGCTCCACTTTTTTGCCTCTTTTCGACAATTATACAATGTGGCAAACTTAAGCCGTGTTCGGAAGGAAGGAGGGGCAACCGCTTCTGGGGGTGTTCTCGAGGGCCTGGGCTTTCGAACCCACGCCCCCCGCTACTTGTATCAAAAATCCCGGAATTCGCTGTGGAGTTTTAGAGACGCGTCTTTCGCGCAAACTGCAAAAGTTTCTGGAAATTTCGGGTAGTAAGCGGTCGCTTCTAAAAATGATGCTGGCGACGTACGACACTTACGATGAGAGCCGCGCAAATATTGCCATCGAAGTTGACGGGGCAAGCGCTGTCTTTGTGGTTAAGACCCAGAAAATTCACGGAGAAGGGGAGAGGGCAGAAGGACTAAAAAGAGCGATGAGGGTAGAGAGAAATTTCAGCGACGGGACCGGGGAGATAGAACCTTTTGCCGAAAGATACAGGGTTTATCTCGAGGCCTTAAAGGAAGTCATGACGCTTTGGGACAAAACTTTCAGCCAGGCTGATCAGTCTTTACTCTGCCGGACCTGCACCCCGCAGATAAACGGCTTGCCAAGGCCGGTAGTTTGAAACAAAGGTCTTTTGATAGATGGTTTCTGCCCCCCTAACGACTTTATAGGTGTAGGTTACCTTTGCTCCCCAGGCCTTGAAATCGATTTGTTTTACCTTGCCCAAAGGTAGGGTGGGATCGTCAATATATAAATCCTCGGGCGGGGGAGTAACATTGGTGACAACTGGTTTAGAAACGCTTGAAGTTCTGCCGTCGCTCGTGCCGTAAATCTCAAAAGCCAAAGTTGACTTTTTGGTATCGACAACCGGTTGGATGAGGATGTGGCCGGGAGTGTCATTTTTGATTTTGAGGTCGGTTGAGGGTGCATAGACGGTGGCGTCCAGGCCGGCTGGGGAGTCTTGCTCGTAATAAGAGACGCGATAGGAATGGGCCCTTCTTTCGACAATCGGCAGTGCTGCAGCGAGTGCTGCCCGAAAGAGGGTGGTTGAGACCTGGCAGACCCCGCCGCCGTCGCCGAGAATGGTCTTGCCGTCTTTGATAATATAGGCCTGTTTATAGCCAGTAAAGACCGAGACGTCGCCTAAAATGTCATTAAAAGAAAAGGTCCCGCCGGGGGGAATCAGCACCCCTCTAAATTTGGAAGCAGCCAGGCTGATATTGTAGACCCGATTGGCAATCGAGCCTGCGAATCGCGAACTACCTCTACCGATAAGCTGCCTAATGCCGAGGTTGTTGACGTCTTCGGTTTTGACTTTGGGAGCCCTTCTTTCAACCGGAATCTCGAGGGAAATTGCCGATTCTTCGCCTTGCTCGAGTGTCCTCAAGTTCCCCACAAGCATCTCTCTTAGGGTATCTGCCTTGAGGGCAATACCGTCTTTGGCTGGAGCAAATTCTTTGACCCTGCCTGCCTCAAAAACGAAGACCGAGTCTTGGGCCTCACGGTTTACGGCTTTGGCAACTGTCGCCACCAGGTTTTTAATGGCCTCTTGGTCATATTCGTCCTTGGGGTTAATTAAGGCAAAAAGCCCGTCGCCCTTATAGACAAAGGTCGCCAGTTCGAATTTTAAGACTAGGGATTTTTCTTTGAGGCCCGTTAACCTTTGTTTGAAGATTTCGGTTTCTTGGTCAGAGAGGGTCGGGTCTACCTGACTAAGTGGGAGGGTAATGGGTTCTTGTTGGGCGTAAGCTAGACTTCTTCCGATATTTGCCCTCAAGGTCTTGGTGTCAAGCTCAATGCCGGCTTTGCCTTTGTCGACCACGATTTCGTTTTTCACCAGCTTGGCCAAGGGGAAAACGGGTTTGACTTCAACGTCTCCCGCGATGGTCGTTAGACTTTCATTTAAGGCTTCTTGGTCGAACGTAAATCTGAGTCCGATATTGGTCGGGACAAAGATTGCTTTTGCCCTTTGGTAGAAGTCATAAAGTGCGTTGCCGGTACGGACCAACTCTGAGGCAACTTTGGCCGTTTGGGCAAAATCATAAGTTAGCGCAATGTCTTCGGTGGGAATTTCGAAAGTGACGTTTTGCCCCGAGACGAGGACGATGGTTCCTGGCGGGTCAACTTGCGACTTAAGTTTTTTGGCGGCCTCCTGGGGCGAAAGGCCGGAGAGGTCAATTCCCGCAGCCAAGGTATGGGGATAAATTTTTGCGAAAAAATAGAGATTGTAGGCCAGAAAAAGAATGAGGAGGGTGAGTAAAAAAAGCGCCGCAACCCAAACGAGTTTTTTTAGCTTCAATATTTTTTTGAGCCTCTTTTTGCTAAAAATATTCTTCATTAGCTGCCTCAATGTATGATAACATTAATCCGAACTTATGGAGCCAACGACCCCTCCTGCCAGTCTGCCGCCAGTTGAAGTTTACCGAGGACTGCCGGCCACGCCCCGGGCGCCCGAACCCCCTCCGATTACCCCACCGCCCCCGCCAAAGAAATTTCCCAAGATTTTTTTAATTCTGCCTCTCGCCCTCTTGCTAATTTTAGCCTTGGCTTTTCTCCTGACGCGATTTGTGCTTAAGGGAGGGAAGGGGGGAGAGGTAAGTTTGACGTGGTGGGGCCTCTGGGAGGATGAAAGCGTCGTTAACCCCCTGATTGCTGAATACCAGGCCACCCACCCGAAGGTAAAAATTAGTTACCAGAAACAGTCGCCGCAGGATTACCGGGAAAGATTGACCAATGCTCTGGCAAAAGGGACCGGACCCGACATTTTTAGATTTCATAATTCTTGGGTGCCGATGTTTAAAGAGGAACTCGCAAATGTTCCTGCTTCGGTGATGAGTGCCGCCGAATTTAACGAGACCTTTTATCCAGTCGCCACTAGCGACTTAACCAGCGGGGCGGGACTTACCGGAATTCCCCTCATGTATGACGGTTTGGCCCTTTATATCAATGAGGAAATTTTTGCCAAAGCTGGTAAAACCCCACCCCAGACTTGGGACGAGCTGCGAGAGCTGGCGACTGCCCTGACCACAAAAGACGAACAGGGGATTATTACCCAGGCGGGGGTGGCCTTGGGGGTAACCGAGAACGTCGACCATTGGCCGGAAATTCTGGCCCTGATGATGCTCCAAAATGGGGTTTCTCTGGGTAACCCCAGCGGTAAATTGGCCGAGGACGCTCTGACCTTCTTTAGCATTTTTTCTAGCGTCGACGGCGTTTGGGATAGAAGCCTACCGCCTTCGACAATTGCCTTTGCTTCGGGCAAACTGGCAATGTATTTTGCCCCTTCCTGGCGGGCATTTGAGGTTAGAGCCCAAAACCCAGACCTGAAGTTTAAAACCGTGGCTCTGCCCCAGCTGCCCAAAGGCAGTAGCCAAGAACCGGACGTGGCTTACGCTTCTTACTGGGTCGAGGGAGTCTGGGCCAGGAGCAAAAATAAAGAGGCTGCCTGGGAGTTTTTAAAGTTTCTTTCTTCTCAGGAATCATTGGAAAAGATGTACCAGAATGCCGCCAGCCTCAGGCTTTTTGGGGAACCCTATTCAAGGGCCGACATGGCCTCGCTTTTGACTTCGGATGCGATTGTCGGTTCGATTATTTCCCAGGCCCCGAATGCCGAGAGTTGGTATCTGGCCAGCCGCACCTTCGACGGCCCAACGGGGATCAATTCCCAAATTACGAAATATTTTGAAGACGCGGTTAACGCGGTTAATTCGGGAACGCCAGCCGCGAAAGCCCTGGAGACTGCTGCCAGCGGGGTTAAACAAGTCTTGTCTCAATATGGCCTTGCAACTTACTAAATATTTCGCTCGAGCAGTTTTGGAGAAAGAGGAGGTTGCCTCCCTTTTCTACCACGACATCTTCGACTATCCCCTAACCGAAGGCGAGTTAATTAGGTGGCGGGGTGGCAAGAAATTGGTGGTTGCTAGTTCCCACCTTAAAGTTAGGTATCGCCGCGGTTTTTATTATTTGGGGGCTAAGGCTGGAGTGATATTTAAAAGGCTATTGCGCCAAAGAATTTCGGCACAAAAACTCAAAATTGCCCGAAAAGCTGGGAAAATCTTGAGTTTTATTCCTAGCATCAAGATGGTCGCTGTCACCGGGGCCCTGGCAATGAGGAGTGCCCAGGAAGGTGCTGACGTGGACCTTTTGCTAGTTACCCAGAAGGGAATGCTTTGGACAAGCCGCTTGCTCACCTTACTTGTTTTGTCTGTGATCGGTTTTCCTTTAAGAAAATTTGGTGCCAAAAACCAGAAAGATAAACTGTGTCTCAATCTGTGGTTGGACGAAAGTAAACTTGCCTGGCCGAAAAAGGATAGAAATGCCTATACCGCCCACGAGATTGCCCAGATCGTGCCTTTGGTCAATAAAGACAAAACCTACGAAAAATTTATGACCCAGAACGCTTGGCTAAAAGACTATTGGCCAAATGCGGTGGGGAGGCTCAAGGTACCCAAAGAAAAGAAAAGAGGCAAAGGGGGACTGCTATCTAGATTTTTTGAAAGAATGGCTTTTCAAATCCAATACTTGTACATGCGAAAAAAAATTACCCGCGAGAAAATTTCCGCCAAATATGCGCTGTTTCATCCCCACAATTGGGGAAAGGTAGTAATGGAGCGACTTACCTCTTGACACTCCGAAAACTCTATTTTAAAATAGCACTCGCTGTTAGGGAATGCTAACAGTTTTTTGCTTGAATGGCTAGCAAAACTACAGAATCAAAAATAGACCTCAGGCCCGCCGCGGGCTATCTACTCATTGAACCTCTGGGGATAGAAACAAAAACCGCTTCGGGAATCTATTTGCCCGACTCAGCTTCCGAAAAACCCCAAAAAGGAAAGGTTTTGGCTGTCGGCGCAGATGAAATAACCGACTCAGGTGTCAAAAGAAGCGCACCCGCAAAAGTCGGGGAGATTGTCATCTACAAAAAGTGGGGCGGAAATGAAGTCAAAATCGGAAACAACGAATATCTTTTTGCCAAATTTGAGGATATTTTAGCGATCGAAGGATAAGGTATGGCTAAACAGCTTAAATTTTCTGAAGAGGCAAGACAATCCCTGCTTAAGGGAATCGAGATTGTCGCCAGAGCGGTCGTAACGACATTGGGTCCTAAGGGCAGAAATATTGCCCTGGACAAAAAATGGGGGGCCCCAAACATCGTTCACGACGGGGTATCTGTTGCCAAGGAAATTGAGCTTAAAGACCCTTTCGAGAACATGGGCGCACAGCTGGTTAAGGAGGCGGCCAGCAAAACCAACGATGATTCTGGCGATGGGACCACAACAGCAACGCTTCTGGCCTATGTTATGACCAGAGAAGGAATGAAGAACGTTGCGGCAGGTGCTAACCCGATGATCGTCAAAAAGGGAATCGAGAAAGCAGTGGCGGCAGTTATCGAGGAGCTCAAAAAGATCGCCAAACCGATTAAGAACCGGGAAGAAATTACCCAGGTCGCAACCGTTTCGGCGGGAGATGCCGAAATTGGAGCGAAGATTGCTGAGGCCCTTGATAAAGTCGGCAGAGACGGAGTCGTTACCGTCGAGGAGGGTAAGGGTTTGACCATCGACATCGAATACAAAGAAGGAATGGAATTTGACCGAGGTTACGCTTCTGCCTATTTCGTGACAAATCCGGAGAGGATGGAAGCTGAAATTGAAGATGCCTATCTCCTTCTGACCGACAAAAAGATTTCGGCAATTGCCGACCTGCTTCCTTTTTTGGAAAAATTCGTCAAAATTTCCAAGAACTTGGTCATTATTGCCGACGAGATTGACGGTGAGGCTTTGGCAACCCTGGTGGTCAATAAGCTTCGGGGCACATTCAATGTCTTGGCAGTCAAGGCCCCGGGGTTTGGCGACCGCAGGAAAGAGATGCTTGAGGATATCGCGGTTTTAACTGGCGGAACACTAATTAGCGAGGATACGGGCAGAACCTTTGAATCTCTCGAGGTCGAAGACTTGGGTCGGGCGGATAAGGTCTGGTCAGATAAAGATAATGCCAGGATTATTGGGGGGCAAGGCGAAAAAAGTGCTATCAACGCTAGAATTGTCTCCATCAAGGCCCAAATTAGAGAGACGACTTCAGACTTTGACAAAGAAAAACTTGAAGAAAGGCTTGCCAAGCTTTCGGGAGGAGTGGCCCAGATAAACGTTGGGGCTGCAACCGAAATTGAACTTAACGAGAAGAAAGAAAGAGTCAAAGACGCGGTCGGTGCAACCAAAGCCGCTGTCGAAGAGGGGATTTTGCCGGGTGGAGGAGTCGCACTGCTTCGGGCCAGGAGCGTTCTTAAAATCCTTCCCGTCGCCGAGGGAGTTAATGGCAAAGACGAGCAGACCGCAAAAGATATTGTTTTTGATGCCTTGGAGGAGCCGGTTAGATGGCTGGCCAAGAATTCTGGAGAAGACGACGGGTATGTTCTTAAGAAGATTGAGGAGTCCAAAGATGGAGACTATGGTTTTAACGCCCTGACAGGGGAGTTTGGCTCGATGACCAAATTCGGAATTTTGGACCCCCTTAAAGTAACCAGGAGCGCGCTTCAAAATGCAGCCAGCGTTGCCATGATGGTTTTAACCACCGAGGGGCTTGTTACCGACATTCCCGAAGAGAAGAAGGAGACTCCAGCTCCTGGCGGGGGAATGGAATATTAACCTTTTGTTTTTATGCTATACTGGTTTAAGTATGGCAAAAACAACCTCCAAAAAAGTAAGAAAAGTCAAACCCTTTAACATCAGAGAGTTCATTAAATTAGCTAAGGAATTAAGGACTGCCGTTAAGAAGGAAGAGAAAAAGTATGGACCCCTCGTATCAACTCCCTAGCTTTTTGTGCAACTCTGACCTTCTAGTTGATACCAATTTTTTTATCGACTCCTTTAATAATCCAGAAAATTTTGCGCTATTCATCTCTACCCTTAAACAAAATGGGGTCGAAATTGTTAGCACTCACTTTGTTAAGTACGAATTTTTAAGGTCTAAGACGATTGATGTTGTTAAGAGGAAAGAAAATTTTTTCAATAAATTGACTGGTACAGTTCTCCCTTTTGATATGGATACAGAGAAACAAATGGTAGATTTGATCGAGGAGTATAAGCAATATATGGAGGGAGTTTCTATTGTCGACTTAGTATTAGGATGTCTTTTAAGACGGTATAAAAGTAGGCTGTACTTGCTTACTAGAGACCACGGAGATTTCCCAACAACCATTTTTGACAGAAAACGTATTTTTAATATAAACGGTATTAGGGACATTAAAACCTACGCAGTTTATTCCTACGGAACAAGCAGCGAAGAGTCTAGAGAAGAGGTTGGTTTTGAATGAAATTCCATTTTAAAAGCCTGGAGTGTTATCCTCTGGTATAATTTTTCCACATGCGCTCCAGACTGAGCAATCTTCTGAATATTGTCAATAATGAGCTTAAGAAGGCTAGTAAGAATTATGAACTGGCGGGAAAAGCGGCTCAAGAGATTACTGTTTCGGCTGCTGCCTCTCCGTCTCAATCGGGGGATAGGTTTCATGCCCAAGGTGCAGTAGAGTTGGCAAGGCAAAGATTGGAAACGGTCAGAAATCTAAAGAATGAAATAGAGTCGGCCGTTGGAGAAGAAGCCCCTCAGCTAATTAGTCCGCCTTGTTTTGTGGACCTTGGCGGTGAGGAGATCTATCTTGTTGGCAACCCGATTATTACGAGTGGGATTAAATTTGTTTCTTCCGAATCTACTCTTGGGCAAAGTTTGGTGGGCAAAGAGGCCGGCGATATCGTAAACGGAAAAAAGATAAAGGAAATAAGTTAGATGTGGAGAAAGGCGAGGAGTTTCTCCTTAAAGACAAAAAGGTTCTTCTGGCAATGAAGAAGAGGGGATTCGGAGAAGGTCTCTGGAATGGTGTAGGCGGAAAGGTAAAGGATGGAGAGGGGGTCCTATCCGCAGCCAAGAGAGAGGCACTTGAAGAAATTGGGGTTTCTATAGTTAGCGCCAGCCAAAAAGCCTTAATCCACTTTTATTTTCCTGACGACCCCAAAAAGAAAGACTGGAACCAGGATGTACATGTATTTTTGGTAAATAGATGGCGGGGGATGCCCAAGGAAACTGAGGAAATGAGACCGCGTTGGTTTGACTATGCAAAGCTTCCTTTTAGGAAAATGTGGACCGACGATGTCTATTGGTTGCTTCTTGTTCTTTCTGGTAAAAAGATAGAAGCCTGGTTTGCTTTTGATGATAACAATCAGGTTATTGGCGTAAAGGTTAAAAATGTGGGAAAAGGGAGAAAAGTACCTAAGTAAGGACAAATATATCGGCCCCTTAATCAAAAAATACGGGCCGTGTAAAATTAGACCCAGTAAGAAAAAGGACTATTTTCTAGATTTGGTTGATGCAATTGTTTCTCAACAACTTTCCGGAAAAGTAGCAAAAACGATTTTTCAAAGGGTTAAGTTGGGACTAAAAGAGGTAACACCAAAAAACATTCTCAAAACACCTGACTCCAAATTTAGAAAGTGGGGACTTTCCAGGCAAAAAATAAGCTACGTAAAAGACTTGGCGGATAAAGTTCTTAAAAAAGAGGTAAAAATAGACAAGCTTGATAAACTTCCGGATGAGGAGGTTGCCAGAGAGTTAATTTTAGTTAAAGGGATAGGTAGGTGGACGGCAGAGATGTTTCTGATGTTCAGCCTAGCTAGGCCCGACGTTTTTCCGATCGACGATTTGGGTATACAAAAGGGGATAACTAAACTGCTCAAAAGAAGGGTTTCGTCCCAGAAAATAGGGAAATTTGCAGAGAGATGGAAACCCTACCGATCCCTGGCCGCGTGGTATATTTGGGAGATAGTCGATAATTAGGAGTTTTCCTGTAAACTTGCCCAAATGACCAAAGTCGGGGCCCGCGAAGTCAGAACTCCTGCTGAGGCACAGGGTGTAATGTTTCTTGTTTATAAAAATGGCCGATTTTTGGTTGAGGAAGTTACCCGAGAAGCATCAGGATTTTACGGACACGTCAGGATTCCTGGTGGGAAGATTGAACAAGGTGAAACGGCAGAAGAGGCAATGAAAAGAGAAGTCAGAGAGGAGCTGGGAATTGACGTCAAGTCTTTTGTGTTTTTAGATACCTTTGAGGATGTAACATTAAGTAACAATTATTATGTTTTCCACGCCTTTCTCGTCTTGGAGTATGAAGGAGAACTCAAAAATCAGGAGCCCGAAAAGAGTAATGTTTATTGGGTTCCGGTACACGAAGCTTGGGACGCACTGAAACTCGCTTCCAGCAGGTGTCTTCTCTGCCTTTCAGAAAAAATTATAGCTTCGGAAGGATAGAATAAGGGTTAACTGGAATTCCGTTTTTGTAAACTTCGAGGTGTAAGTGGTCTCCAGAGGCGCGGCCGGTTGCACCCATTTCACCGATTACCGTATTGGTTGTAACCTCCTGACCCTCGGAAACATTGATCTGGGAAAGATGGGCGTAGAGGGAAGAAAGCCCGTCGCCGTGCTTAACAATAATTGCGTTGCCATAGGCGTATTTGGAAAGTGAGACTCCCTCAACTCTGCCGTCTTTGATGGGGTAAATCGCATCACCCATTACTCCGTCCAGGTCAAGACCGGGGTGGAAAAGTTTGTATCCTTGGGTAACCTTCACTTCGGCGACAGGATATCTGACTACCCTTTTAGTGGTTAAAGGAACGCTGGTTTCTTCGATAACCACATCTGGGGTTTCCACGCTGGCGAGTGAATTATTGGGGAGAAAAGTGCTGACCAGGAGCATTAGAGCCAGGTTTCCACCCAAGATTTTCCTGATGCTTTTGTGGGCAAAGATGTGTCTAAAGAATCTGGAAACCTTGTGTCCCTTCTTGACATTCTTGATATCGGCAAGCTCCGGAAAGATAGGCTCTGCAAATAATGGTCCCCGCCTTTTGGCGACAGCGATGTGAAGGCGGTACTTAATAAAATTTAGAGTCAGCTTTGTCATATTGGGCAGACGCAAAAACCCAGAGCAGTAAGCTCTGGGCATGCAACAAAAAATCTCGCACGAGGCGAGATTGATATCGCAATTATAGCTTGTGAAATCCCAAAAAGCAAATTTTTAGAGACCGCGTCGGGATTCGGACCCGAGTAAACTGTTTTGCAGACAGTTCGCTAGCCACTCGCGCACGCGGTCACACAGGTATTTTAACTTATTGGCCTTCTAAATACAAAAACCCCTCGCCCTCCCTTCAAGTTTTTCTGTTGTCAAAGATTGGCTCTTTTGTTAAACTTCATCCACTTTATGAATAAGGTCAGAACCGTTCTTCTAATAATTCTCGGAATTGGAGTCCTTATTGGCCTGGTCTTTTTTCTTCTGGGTTATTTTCAGCCGAAGGGAGCCGGCCTAACCATCGAAGCAAATCCCTTAGCTTCGGTTTACATTGACGGTGAACAGGTTGGTCGAACCCCTTTTGAAACCACCAGAAATCCCGGGGAGATTACGGTTAAGTTAGTGCCAGAAGCAAATGGGACTCCCCTTGCACCCTTCGAAACGCGGCTAACTTTGGTTTCGGGAATTAAAACCATTCTGCGAAGAGATTTAGGGGAGACCGAAGAGGCCTCAGCCGGAGAGACCATTTCTTTCGAGAAGGTGGGGGGGAAGGAAGCAAGTATTGCCATTGTCTCGGTTCCTGATGCGGCTCAGATATCAATCGACGGGGCAATTCGGGCTTTTGCTCCCTATAAAACCTCTTCGCTGGTAGCCGGCGAACACCAAATAGTTGTCTCGGCTCCCCGCTATAAAGACAGGGCTTTTGCGATAAGGACGTTAGCCGGATATAAACTCACGGCTGTTGTCAAACTGGCAGAGACCGGCGAGGAAGTCAAAGAAGAACAACCGCAGGAGGAAAAGCAAACCCTGGTCGAGATTTTGCCGACGCCGACGGGTTTTTTGCGGGTCAGGGATAAAGCGGGGACGACAGGGGTCGAGGTCGGACAAGTCAAACCCGGCCAAAGGTTTGTCTTCTTGGAGGAAGACGAAACGACTGGTTGGTACAAGATTGAGTACGAAAAAGGCAAAGAAGGTTGGGTTTCAAACCAGTACGCAAAGAAGGTTGAGGGAACGCTTACAGCGCCTTAGATGGTAGCTATTCCCCCATATAAAATCCAGACGACGAGGCCTATCCAGAGAACAACAGAACTTATCAGGGAGACGTCGGTCAGAAGAAGTTTTTCTGGGGCCTCGGCTCTGCCTTCGAAAATCAGGCTTTCGTAACGCATGATTCCAAAGATGGTCACCGGGATGGTAATCATCAGGAGTTTATTGATGGTTGTTGTTCTGGAGAGTTCCGCCAAGAAAAGCCAGATTGGGAGTGTAGCTCGGGGTGATTCGAAAAAAGTGAAAAGGGCCCAACTCATCCAAGCCGCATTTCCGAACATGGTGACGTAAGAATTTAGAAGCTCTCTTTTATAGTGGGTCAAGCTTTCGCGGGTAACGCCAGCTTGGGGTAGGAGGTTGAGTTCACCCCGCCTTTTACCTGCTGCCAAAAAGAGGGCAACCGAGATGACGCAGAGAAGGAACCAGACCGAGAGGTGAGCATCGATGACAAAGGCGCCGGCATAGACGCGAATGATAAAACCGGCGGCAATCACCAAAATGTCGACGATGACTATCTTTTTGAGGCCCAAACTGTAAAGAACCTGTAAGGCTAGGTACCCCAGGACCATGAAGAAAAAAAGCTGGTTTTGCTCTTTGGCCAAGGCGAGTGCAGCTAGGGCAGACACGAGTGCGGCCAAGAGTGCAGTGGGAACCGTGAGTTTTCCAGCCGCAATCGGTCTCAATTTCTTGATGGGATGGAGTCGATCGAGTTTGGCGTCCAAAACGTCGTTAAAGATATAGGTTGCGCTGGTGGCTAAGTTGAATGCGATGAAGGCCCAGATGACTTTGGTGAAAAGTTCTTTGTCGTAGAGGCTGCCGCTAAAAATGATGGCGGCGAAAAGCGCTAAGTTTTTTATCCAGTGGATGGGGCGGGCTATCTTGACGATAGATTCGGCTACTTCGATAGTTTTGGTCGGTAGGTCAGCCATAATAAAATACCCCCCAGGAGAATGGCTATCCCGACCATTGTATATAACTTTGAGGCTGCGTTCAAATTCAGAGCCAACACCCCCAAAAGCCCGGTAATGAGCCAATAAAAAACCGCAACCCTTCTTTTCCCCCAGCCGGCTCCGAGGAGTCGGTGGTGCAGATGCCCTTTATCTCCCCAGACCGGAGACTTTCCCGCCAAGATTCGTCTGACAATGGTATAGCCGGTATCGATAACTGGGACCCCAAGAACGACCATTAGAGTTCCAACCTTGGTGGTTGAGAGTATCGAAAGGACTGCCAAGAGATACCCGGCCAGAGTTGAGCCTCCATACCCGGGCATGATTTTTTGCGGATAGAAATTCCAGGGCAAAAATCCCAAGTAGCTTCCAGCCAAAATTGCTGTCAGAATTATCACCGGCCATTGGGTAATATCCGCCGAGAATTTCAGCGACAGAGCGGCAATGGTGGTAGCAGCGAGGCTAACTACACCCGGCAGTTGTCCGTCGACCCCCTTGGCACCCATATTGAGCATGTTCATCACGAAAACAATCCAGACCAAGGCAAAGGTATCCGAGAGAACCCAGATGCTCCTCTCCTCCCCAAGAAAGAAAAAATTGATTTGCGGCTGCGATAAATCTATGGTTCCGTCTAAGGGGTTGGAGATAAAAGAAATGCCGATCCCGGCGATAATCGGGAGAGAGGCGGCGATAAATCCACCCAAAAGCCGCAAATAGGGGTTGAGGTTGTATTTATCGTCGAGCGTTCCCATGATGGTGAGTACCAAAGCTCCAGCGAGGATTCCCCGCAGGTGTTTGTCGAAAGGCAAGAAAATTAGCGAGGTAGCTAGGATTGCCAAAGAAAGCGAGAGGGAAGCTCTGGGAACAGGATAGGTATGGATGACCTTTTCGTGTTTGTGTTTGGCTGGGTCATCGATAATTCCAAATTTCTGCGCAAATTTTATGGCCAAGGGGGTAAACAGAAAGGAAATGAGGAGGGCGACGGCTGCCGGTTGCCAAAAAAGTTCGGTAAAACCCATCTGGTTAAAAACTACCCACCAAGAGTATTATTTTAAGAGTCGTAATCACTGCAAAAAAAGAGGTACCTATCCCGGCCAGGACCAAAACTTTTTTGAAAAACTCGTCTGCGAACAGATAAGAAAGGAGGCTATTAACGACGATAATCAGGAAAGAGAGGCTGGCGGGGATAACCAGGAAAATACTTTTGACGAGTTGCTGTTCGCCTTCGGCTAGGCCGTAAAAAAGCGGAACCTCGGGGGGGAGAAAGGATAGAACTCCCAAAACACCCAGGATGGTGAGAAAATTGATTAGGAGGGAGGCAAAAACATAAGTCCTAAAAGGCAGGGTTTTGATTTCGATTGCGGTTTTGCCCATGGGCGCCCAATTTTATCTTACTACCCCTGTCCTGCGCCAGATTTCGGCTCCGTCGATGTCCGAGATTAAGAGGTAGGATTTCCTCAAGAGGGGCAGAACTTGGGGAAAGGGTTGAGAGCCGGGTAGGAAAATAATGAACTTCGGAGGATTCTTTTCAAGAATTTTAAGCTCCTCTTCTTTCGAGGAAAAATCAGTGATGTGGTAGTCGGCAACATACTTGCCTGGGGGGAGTCTCCTGGCGAGGGCATAGACCAAAGACGATTCTGGTCCCCAAACAAAAATTTTCTCGTTGGGGCGGGTGGAGTTGATGATAAAGTCGGCAACCTGGTAGCCTCGAGGCACGTGTCTGCCGAAGCTCGTCAAATAGGCTTCCTTTGAGGTCTGCCCCAGGGCAAATTTCAGGAACCTGAGGTAGTAAGCCGAGGTTGGGTAGTACCAGAATTTGTAGTAAAAGGGCACAAAGAAAACTAAGGCGAGAGGAATAATCGTCAAGGACTGCTCGAGGGTTTTTTCGCTAATAAGAATTGCAAAAAGAAAAGAAATGGGGGCGATGACCTGCAGGAGATAGTGAGGATAGGGTCTTTCGGATAAGGTGACCGCAAAAAGACCAAAAAGAACCCAGATAGTAAGAAAGATAAATTTAGGCGAAAGCTTGGCGCGCTTAACGAAAAGAAGCCAGAGCCCAACCAGGGCGACCCCTGCCCGAATCAAAAAAGGTAAGTTTCGGGCTAAGAAGGGCTTAGCCACGTCCCCTGGTCGCCAGCTAGACAAGTAGCCGATGTTTTGCAGGAAGGCAGCCTCGATGTAGTCTTTCAAGGCCCCAGCCAGGATAGACCAAACCAGGGTCAGGATAATTGGCACTAGGAATCCAGAGACTAAATAAACCGACCGCCTGAGAGTTATTTTCAGATCTTCCTTGGTGGTTCCTGCGGTAATCAGCCAATAGGCGATGATTACGGGCAGGTCGAAGGCCGCAGGGACCTTAAAAAGCGCGGCCATTCCCAAGAGGGTGCCGGCGGCAAAAATATTTTTGGGTTTTAAAGTTTTGCTAAAAAGAATCAGAAATGCCGCAATAATTGGGCCAATCATAAAGATCTCGGCATTGGCGATATTTCCTTCTAAAAGAGGCAGGGTGGTAAGTAAGGCAAAGATGATGGCTGCGGCCTTTTGCAGCTTGGCTTTGGCTGGGAAGAGAGTCTGGGAAAGTCTCCAGAAAAGGATGATGGTGGCTAGGTTCCAAAAGGCGAGGATGGCCTTGAACCAGAAGACGTTTCCAGCCAGAGCCGCCAAAAGGTAAAGCAGTGGAGGCTTGTTGTCATAGACCTCTTTATAAAGCGTCAAGCCTTGCCGGATGCCCTCTCCCAGGGTGAGGTAAATCATCTCGTCCCCATAAGAGAAGGGTTCGAAAAAGGACGGGATGCGCAGGATGAGGGTAACGCTAAGGAGGATGAGTATCCAATTGGGCAGGTGAAGTTTAGCGATTAGGCTTTTCATCGGTTTTTCGTTAGCCAAATGACCTTAAGAGAATCAAAGACCTTTTCCTCTTTTTTAGTATAGCTAGCGATTGTGATCTCCTCAACTGGCCCGCTGGTAATAACTCCCACCCGGTTTACTTTCTTAGGCAGGGTTTCGATAACATCCTCGGGTGCCATCAGGGCAGTGCCCACAAAAAACGGCAACTTGTCGCGCCCCGCCGGTACATACAAGGGGGCGGGGATTCCATAGTATTTTGCCTCCCAGAGATGGTGGGCAGTCGAATTCCAGTTGATGATTAGGTCGTCTCCGCGCCTGACTTCTTTGACATAGGCCGCAAGCTCCCTAAAGGGTCTTTTGCTAGGATTGGTAAAGTAAATAGAATCGATTAAGAGGAACGCTCCCAGAACCACGGCCATTAAGATATTGGCGACAGGCCTTCTTTGGCTAGCTGCCAGAAGCATGGCGGCAGGTATCGTGTAGATTAAGTATCTGTCAAAAAAAATGGGGGTGAATTTTTGCGAGACGCCCCAGGCCAAAAATATGGGCAGGGTTGCCCAGAGAATTAAGATAAGAGACTTTTTAAAATCTTTAGCCCAGTTTCTTATAAGGAGCAGAATTAAGCTCAAATTGAGGTATTTAACAAAGAGAGTTATCAGGTCTTTGCTGGTTGGTCTTCCCAACCAAAAACCTTCACCTACCAATTTGGTCTGGTTATATAAAGGTATCAGCCAGGGAGAATAAAGGAGGAGAACGACCAAGAAAGATTTAAGCATGGTAAGGGCCAGTTTTTTCTTGCCGGTGGTATATTCCTTGAGAAAGACGAGGCCTTGGACAAAGAAAGCAAAGAACGCGTAGTGTTGGGCATAAAGCGCCAAGGTCGTGGCGATGACGTAAAAGCTCCACCTTCTTTTTAGGAAAAAGTAAAAAGAGGCGGTCGTAGTTGCCACCAAAAGCGAGTACATCCTGCCCTCAAACCCATAAGCAAAGAGGAATGGATTAAGGAGAGTCAGGAGCGCGGCGAATGTGGCGGTCTTTTTATCCCAGAGATACTCCCCGATTTTATAGACAAAGTAGACAGTAACTAGCAGGAGGATAAAAGTCAAAAGGCGGATAGCGACCTCGCTTGAGCCAAAAAGTCTGAACCAGAGATTCTCCAGGATATTAAAAAGAGGCGGATGGGGCTCTTGGAGCGAGATTTTGATTATTTCAGGAATTGACTTTGAGGAAAGAATGGCGGAGAAGGCCTCGTCTCCCCAAAGACTGGCGCTAAATTGATTCATGGCAGATAGATTCAGTTTAGCATATAATAAGCCCTGCCAATGGCAAAAATTGCATTAGTTACGGGTGGGGCTGGCTTCATCGGTTCGCACCTCTGCGACCTTCTAGTTAAAAGAGGTCTTGCGGCGATTTGCGTTGACAATTTGATTACGGGAACTAGGGAAAACATTAGACACCTTAGGGGAGTCAAGAATTTTAGCTTCTTAGAAAAAGACGTAGCCAAAGATAGACTGGATGTTAAAGGGCTTGATTATATTTTCCATTTGGCCTCGCCGGCCTCCCCAATCGATTATCAAAACCACCCCCAAGAAACTGCACTAACAAATTCCCTGGGGACACTTAAAATGCTTGAACTTGCCAAAAGAACCGGCGCCAAGTTTCTTTTGGCTTCAACTTCCGAAGTCTATGGCGACCCCAAAGAGCATCCCCAGAAAGAAAGTTATTGGGGCAACGTTAATTCCTTTGGCCCGAGGGCCTGTTATGACGAGTCCAAGCGTTTTGCCGAGACCTTGGTTTATATCTACCTTCATAAATACGGAATAGATGCCAGAATTGTCAGAATCTTTAATACTTATGGACCGAGGATGCAAAAAGACGACGGCCGGGCAGTCTCTAATTTTATTAATCAAGCCCTGGCTGGGGAAAACCTGACCATAAACGGCAAAGGTAACCAAACCCGCTCTTTTTGCTATGTCTCCGACTTGGTGTCAGGGATTTATAAAGCCATGTTTGCAGACAAAACCAAAGGGGAAATTTTCAACTTGGGGAATCCCGACGAATACCGAATTATTGATCTGGCAAAAAAGATTCTGAAGCTTGTCGGTGGGAAGTCACAAATTTCTTTCGGTCCTTATCCCGAGGACGATCCCCAGAGAAGAAAACCCGACATTTCCAAAGCCAAGAGAGTTTTAGGCTGGCAACCCAAAATTTCAGTGGATGAGGGGTTACAAAAAACAATTGCTTACTACAAAAGCATTTAAACCTTCTCTGTCACCTTGTATTCGAGGTATTTGCCCAACATGAGGCGCGTGTGGGCGTCCAGGCCCGGAAGGGCAGAAAAGAAAAAGCCGGCAATGGGCATGAAGACAAACTCTAAGGGGGTCAAGATTGCCTTCCACAAAGGATAACCGAGGGGCCTTTTGGGTTTATTGAGGTTGTCGATAATGATTATTATTACCAGGAAGGTAAGAGCAGCGGTCAAGACGAGAGAGGAAAGTCTGGGAACAGTGTAACCCAGGGCGGTCCTGCCGAAAGCCGGATTTAAGAGCACGGGGATGGTCAGTCCAAGAGTAATAATAAACCAATTGACCGGCCAGAGGAAGTGGGCCCAAAGGACGAAGAAAAGTCTCATGGTTTTATCCCAAAAATTAATTCCTCTGGTCAAGAAATAATTCTTGATTATCCAAGGATCATCCGAGACTCCCCAGGCCCAGCGTTTGTATTGCTCGTACTGGTTTTTGAATGTTTTCCAGACGGTGGTTGATTTTGCCGCGTCGGCGTGAATTGGGAGGTAGATTGGCTCAACCTCGACGCCACCCATTTTGTAATAGGCCTTGAAAAATATCCCCCAGTCTTCGGGGATTTTGTCGGGGTCCCAATAACCGACTTCATCAAGAAGCTTAAAAGAAAGGGAGTAATTCTGGGCGTTTATCAACCTATCGCGTCTTGAAAGCATCGATAAATTCCAGATGGTTGAAAACGTATTGGTCACGCGGGTGACGGTGGGAAGTTCCCAGATATTGTTGTAGAACATCACCGCGGGCTGCCAGAAATATCTGTATCTTTCGGGATTATCTAAAAACTTGAAGGTTAAATAAGAGAAGTGTTTGGGGTGGTATTTGTGGTCGGCATCGCTCGAGGTGACCGTTAGGTAATTGATATCCATTCCTTCTGTCTCGACCAGCTTCTTCTTGACCCAGATGGCTGCATAGCGCTCGTTAGAAGCCTTGCCGGAAACTTCGCCTGGGATAAGCGTATGGACAGAGATAAAAAGGTTCGCAAAAGTTTTGCCGAACTTGGCCGTGAGTACTTTTACCTTCGCCAGCCTTTCGACCCCTGATTCCCTTTCCTCCATTGCCAAAACTACTGTCAGTTGTTTCTGGGGTAAATCCTGTCTGGCCAAAGAAGCAAGCGTCCTTTCGAGAATATAGAGCGGTTCTTTATAAGTGGGGATTATTATAACGTGGTGGACCCTTTCCCAGTCGGGAAAACTTTTTAAGTCTCCCAGCCAATCATAATTTGTTGAAGCCTGAATCTTTAGATGGGAAAAAATTGCCGAGACCGCAATTTGGAAGGATTGGTAAAACCAGTAGATATTAAAAAGAAGAACAAAATAGGCAACGACATTGGGAATAATAAGAATTCCCCAGTAGGGAAAAAGAATGAGGTTCCAAGAGACAAAGCCGGGGAGAATTTCCAAGAGACGGTGGGTGGTCTTGTCGTGTCGAATAAAGAAATCGCGCATAATCTAGGCTAGACGTGGGAACAAAGGACGAGCCGATTTAATTTTAGGACCAGCAAACTGATTTTCAATTTTTTCGGCCGTTTCGGGAAGAAATGGTTTCAAATTGTAGGCGATGTCTCTTATGTTTGAAACAAAAAGATTCAATGATAACTCTAAGCCTTTTTTGTCTTCTATGCTCCAGGGCTTCCTCTCATTTATTAGTTGATCTAGCCATTTTATGCCCCACTTTACGTCGCGGCCCCAAATGTGATTTAAGGCTTTAGCAAAGTCATAATTTTGCAAAGACCTTTCCACTGATTGTTTTAGAGTTTGTCGAGTTGGCCCAATTTCTATGTCAGCATTTTCGCAGAGTTTTGAGACTCTCGAGACTAAATTCCCCAGCCCATTAGCCAAGTCGGCATTATAGACCTCTTTAGACTTTTCCTCTGTATAGTCTCCGTCCCCATGGGCTGGGATTTCCCTCAATAGATAATAGCGGAGAGCATCAGTTCCGTATTTTTTAACCTGCTCAAAGGGATCGACAGCATTGCCTAAACTCTTACTTATTTTTTGGCCACCACTAGTGACATAGCCATGGATAAAAATAGTCGTTGGGATTGGGAGATTTGCGCTTTTAAGCATCACCGGCCAGTAGATAGCATGGAATCTTGAGATTCCTTTTCCGATCACGTGGATGCGGTTTGGATTTTCAACCCAAAATTTTTTGAAAAGTTCGCCCTCTTTGGCATAATCAAGTGCTGTTATATAGTTTGCCAAGGCGTCGTACCAAACGTAAATTATTTGGTCAGGGTCGTTCGGTACGGGGACTCCCCAGTTATGGGCTCTTTCTCTGGTTCTTGAAATAGAAAAATCTTTTAGCCCTCGTTTGAT
>JBMOLC010000008.1:0-2368 GCA_049324215.1 Patescibacteria group bacterium
GAGCCAAAGACAGAGCTATAAATTTTAATAATATGCTTTGGTTCCTCGGCTTTTCAATCAGAAGCTCATTGAAAATTTACCCCTAGAAGTTTGGGAATCTTGCCCATAAAACCTCCTTGGGTCCCCAAAATTTTTTTGATCTTTCCAAATCGGGGATGATGGTCTTGTACCCAAAAGATTCCTAAACTTTTAGGGGTAAAATGGAAGCCAAAAAGCACTCCATCCCCCCGCCTCATCTCCTGGACGAAAAGGTTTGCTTGGTTGCAAACCAGGGTCGCGGGCAGAAGAGATTCTGCCAAGAGCTGACCCTGGGTGCTGTCCTAGCGACCCAAATCGTCCAAGAGTACCAGGCCTTCGTGGTCTACGGCGACTGAGGCCGAGGGTCCGCTGCCTCCTCAAACAAACGGCGCAAACATTCTTTCCCAAAAGGAAGAGACATAACGGGAGAGTTGTGGAAGAGGCAAAAATTCTTGCCCACCATCCACGTAAAATCACGGGTTTCGGTTAGGCTTTGTGGGTTTTGCCTAGGGGGACACCCCAAAAAGAACTCTCCTCGGATGGAGGTCAATCTGGCAAGTTAATCTTGCCTCTCTCGGAGAGAGGCATAAATCAAAATACTTGCCTTTCTCCCAGAGTTAATTATTTTATGATGGTTAACTTTGGGAGGGAGCTCTTTGATTTTTAGGGTCGTTCTCGAAACTGAAACGAGTCTCCCATTTTTGGGGAGGCGAGGGGATGTTTTGAGAACAGGGGTACCAAAAACCCCTTAGAGTTTTAGCGAGGGTTGTGGATGACCTGAAAAAGACAGGCTCCACACGGCGTACTCGGGGATAACGAAGTTTTTATCCGAGTGCGTCCTCGGCTAGAAATGGAGTTTCCTTGGTTCTGTAGACTGAACCACACTTCTTTTTCGGCAAGTCAACGTACTTGCCTCTCTCCCAGAGGTTTTAAGAAATTGAAATTTCTGAAAGGGAGAAATCCTGAATTCTTTGTTCCGTCTCTAAGGAGGGTTGGGACGGAGCCTATAAAAGGAGGTGATTTTAGTGGCTAAGATGACTAGCATTCAGGTCCTCAAGACCTTTTTCGGCTCAGACGGCTCTCGGCCGGTCACCAACGCAGAGCTCGTAGAGCTCCGCAAGGGTGACCCCAAAGGCTACGAGTGGCTTGTCGAGGAGGCTGCTCGCGAGCTCGGCGTCGAGCTCGAGAAGCAGACTACCTAAAGCGGTCACCGGAGCAAAAATCGGAGTTAATAGCTGGTCCCTCCATCAGCTATTATTTCTGTCGTTGGCCAACGTGCGAAGTAGTTGGTTGTGGTAAAATCTTTCCGCGTAAAAGTATGAGTTGTGAGTTTTGTATCCAGGGAATAGTTCTTACATAAAATAAAAACTAACACCTCCGTAAATCCGGAGCAAGACTGGAGCCAAAAGGAAGCAGGGCCTCATATGGCAAGTCAAAACCACTTGCCTCTCTTCCAGAGTTAATCATCGAAGAATGATTGGCTCTGTGAGGGAGAAATCCCAGTCTTTGAAAATTGAATAGGAGGAAAAAGCTATGCGTATTCTGATCGTTGAAGACAGCACAGAGAATCTGGAAGCTGCTAAGCAGGCGGCTGTGGAATTTCCCGAGCATGAGTTCTCTTTCACGAGCTCTGCGAAGGAAGCCATAGTTAAGATGGCCGAAGTAGACGCTGTGATCACGGACTTGTTCTTCCCGAACGAGGGTCACGAGGACGGAGGAGAGTTGGACATGCTCTATGCTCTCTACCGCTCCAAAATGGTCGATAATCCAGCCTTCGACGAAGTAGTACGAAGCTATTACAAGGGAGATGAATCAAGAGCGAATGAGAAACTTGCCGACGCACTCGGCCTCTTGGAAGATGGTACGATCCGCAATGCAGTTAAAAGGCTCATCTGTTTCTTCGAGGGAGAAGGCAATAAAGAGTGGGCCGATATGTACCGCAAAAAACTGAAGAATCTTCCTAGACCCCAGTTTCCCTACGGTGGTGCGATCGTGCTGAAGGCAAAGAAGATTGGCAAGCGCATCTGCCTCGTCTCGGACATCCACCGGCATGCTGAAAGCTATAAAAACGCGGCCGATGCGATCGACGGGATGATGCTTCTTCTGCCTCTTATAGGAGAAGGCATCATTTCCGTCGAGCAGGCGACGTACGATGGTAGAAATAGCTTGACCTATCTCGGTAGTGATGAAATTGCGGAAACGGACAAAGGGAGGGGGGAAAAGAGTGATGCAGCCGTGTGGGCCGAAGCAATCCGCCGGATTCTCGCGCAGTAGGGAAATAGTAACCGTACTCGGAGCCTGCTGAGTCCGAGGAAAAATCCGCTGCAAACGCGGACTCTCATTCTGAGAG
>JBMOLC010000009.1:0-2365 GCA_049324215.1 Patescibacteria group bacterium
AAGATAAGTGAACATGGAAGGCCAAGCCGTACAAAAGGGCCACCAAAAACCACCATTTGGGGGAGTCTTTGGTCTTGGCGAGGGTGAAAAACAAGGCCAAAGCGGTAAAGGAGGTTAAAGTCGGATTCCAAAACTTCCGGTCATAATAAACGATTAAGGGTAGCGTCGCATAAAGGAAGCTGGCAACCAGACCAACGGTCTCGCTAAACAAAAATTTTCCCGCCAGATAAACCAAAATCGTGGTTGCAATACCGAGGGCCCCGGCCACATAAGCCAAAATCGCCGGATCGCCGCGGGAAAGCCACAACCAGAAGGCGCCAAAGTACTCCCAAAAGGGACCGATGTAGAAGCCGGTATCGGCCGAAGAAACCCCGACCCATTCCAGATGAAAATTCTCGACAATCGTCTGGGTAATTGAGAGCTGATGTTCTTCATCGCCCGTAAAAACAAAAAGGTCGCTGGCTTGCCAGAAGCGCAAAAAAAACGCCAGGAATAAAATCAAAACGAAAATTCGGCGTCCGGCCGTGGGGCTCATTTCTCAATTATATAATTTTCTAAAATTAAAGCGTCAATTCCCGAGTTCTCAAAACGATCGCAACACCTTAAAGGATAATTTTTAGGTATCATCTCCTCCATGGAAGTAAGAATGGAGGTGAGTAAGATACCAAAGTTTAGAAAGCTGGCCAAAGAGGATAGAATCTTAATCGCCCAGTGGAGGAACCAGGGATTTTCTTTGAGGCAAATAGCAAGATGGTTGAGGAGAAATGTCTCTACCATCAGTCGGGAAATTGACAGGAATAGCTTTGAGGGCAAGGTATATGAACCACTGCATGCCCAGTATAAAGCTGACTGCAAAAGAAGGAAGGCCTGGAAAGCCAAACAATCTCTGAAGAACCCTTGGCTATACTCATATGTTATTGACAGGCTAAGGAACGGCTGGAGTCCGGAACAGATTTCCGGCAGATTAAAACTGAAATTTGCCCACTTTCCTGAAAGAAAGATCGGGGTGGAGACGATTTACCGGTTTGTCTACAAACCAGAGAATAAAAAACTCAGACTTTGGGAATACCTAAGAAGAAAACAGGCAAGGCGGAGAGTTAAGGGAGGCAGAAAAAGCCAAAGAGTCAGAATTCCGGATAGAATCAGCCTCCACTTAAGGCCAGGGGCAATTGATACCAGGATGGAGGCGGGTCACTGGGAAGGAGATAGTCTTGAGGGCAGATACCACTTAAGTGGATTACACACAGAATATGAAAGGTCTTTTAGTCTCATTAGGATGGCAAAGATAAACAGGATTAATGCTCTTGAAACAATAAGAGCCCAGTTGAAAATCTTTGGGAATCTACCTGAGTGGCTGAGAAAATCAACCACTCTGGATAACGGTAAGGAGAACGTCAAACACACCTTGCTTAAAAGAATTCTCGGGATGAATACCTACTTCGCTGATCCATATGCTGCTTACCAAAGAGGAGGAAATGAAAATGCAAACTTGTGGATTAGATACTACTTTCCTAAGGGAACTGATTTTGCTAAAGTTTCAGATGAAGAGATAAAAGACGTTGAATGGGAGCTAAACAACCGACCCAGAAAAAGACTTGGATTTAAAACACCCATGGAGGCCTTGAGAGAATATACTAAATCGTTGCGCTAGTTGTGAGAATACGGGAATACTTTTCTCATGCGGAAAAAGATTATTATAATAGCCCTGGGACTGCTTATTGCCTTGGTTTTTTTCCGGAAACCTGGTGTTAAAGTCGAAACTTTCAAAGTCGGCCGCGGCGAAATTGTTGAGACCTTTTTTGCTCCGGGAAAAATTGATGCCGAAGAAAGAGCGGATTTAACTTTTTTAACTTCCGGTCGCGTCGTCTGGGTCGGGGTAAAAAAGGGCGATCTGGTGAAAAAATGGCAGGGGATTGCGTCTTTGGATACGGTGGCTTTAAATGCAGCTTATCAACAGGCTTTAAATACCTATCGTTCGCTCGAGGCAGCCGCCCAAAAAGCCGAGGACGATGTCAAAGATCATGCGGCAGACGAAACCTTTGCCCAGAAAGCGACGCGGATGGCGGCTCAAGTCGCCCGGGATAATGCTTTTGATAGCGTCAAGGCCGCCGAGCAGGCCTTAAAACTAGCCACCATTATCGCTCCCTTTGACGGCATTATTACCCAGGCTAACCCCGCCTTTGCCGGAGTAAATATCTTTCCCACTTCAGCGGTTTACTCGGTCGTCAACCCGAAAAGCTTATTTTTTAATACCGAGGTGAACGAGCTTGATGTCACTAAAATTAAAGTCGGCCAGAAAGTGAAACTGGCGCTTGATGCCTATCCCGACCGGGAGCTTGAAGGCAAAGTCGAAACAATTGATTTT
>JBMOLC010000010.1:0-19740 GCA_049324215.1 Patescibacteria group bacterium
TTGGAGGAAGCGGCGGTATTGGAAAGGGTGGATCAGACCCTGGTGGGAATGGGGGCGCGGGTGCCATTGGTAGGATTAGGATTGAGTATTGTGATAGTGCCTCTGGGATTACCAATCCTGTAGCGAGCATACAACAGATTACTTGTATCCCGCCAAATGAACCACCTATAGCAGTTGCAGGCACCTCGCTCGATCAAAATGGAAAGCTTCAGCTCAATGGCAGCCTTTCCAATGATCCAAACGAGGGGGACACATTAAGCTTCAGCTGGCAAATTTCGGGACAAGCTGATCCTCTCATAGGGCAGTTTGCTTCTATAGCCGGCCTAGCTTCTGGTGACTATAACGTAGTATTGACGGTTACTGACAATAACGGCGCATCAGACAGCGATGTGTTATCTTTAGGGATCCCCTTTACTAATCAAGCCCCTGTTGTCTCCGTGGGGGAAGATAATACAGTAACTCGTGGAAGCACTTTTAACCTTGACGCTGTTTTTTCCGACCCAGATACTTCTGACACACATAATGCTATTATTTATTGGGGAGACGGCAGTAAGGAATCTGGAACAATCAACGGGGCTGTTGTATCAGGTTCTCATGTGTACAATTTTTTGGGTACTTACCTTGTGATTGTTTGCGTTAGTGACAGTCACGGTCTAGGGTGTGACGATCTTGTTCTGCAGGTCGTTGGTGGCACACCTAGCAATCGAGGGGGGCCGCCTCAGTAGAAAAAACGATAGGGGGGATTCCATCGCCTCAGTTTCTAATATGCAAATAAAAGTTGGGGATGGAAACGTTTAGTCTTTCCATTCCTTCTACCCTCTCCCTGTTACTTAAAAGAATGGAGTTTTGGGGAGCTTTCTCTTGTGATGTTAGCTTCATTATGGTTCTTCCGAAATAGGCTGCTTCCAAAAAATGGGCAACCTCTCCGTCCGAAACATAAACATCATAATCGACAAAAGGCGTAAGGTTCCTCTTTCTTGCCTCTTCGGCAAAGGTTCTGTAAGTTGCATCCTCCGTCTGATTAAATTCCCCAACGAAAGCCTTGGGATATTTAAACCAATAGTAGTTGGCAAAGTTAAAGAAGTTTGCAAAGACAAATATTGTAAGAGCTCCCAATATCAACTTTCTCGAATTGGCAAGGGTAGTTGCCCCCAAAGAAGAAACTAGTGCGTATGGAGGCACCACGACGAGAAGTCTACTTGCCCTATGAACCGAAACAGCAAAACTCGATATCAGGGGTGCAAGAAAAAGTGCAAGGAGTATAAACGTCCAAAAACCTTTTTTCTTTAGAGCTTGCCAGAGACCCAGAAGAAAGAATGGTAAAGAGGCAAGAAGAAACATCCCGTGGGTTCCCGTCGAATGATAGACCGTTGCGTCTCCCTTAATAAAAAGAAAGGAGGGGTCAAAACTGGCAAGATAAGGGTAGACAAAATCGTAGACATTGGTAAAAGATGGCCTATATCCTCCGAATAGTGCCCCGGGGTATGCGACTCTGAGATATGGAATTATGGCAAAAAAGGGAAAAACTCCTAAAGAAAAGTAGAATACCTCCTTTAAACCCCTGGACAGTAGATAGAGTACCGAAAGAATGTACCAAACCGGGACTATTCCCCTCATGGCCTTATATGTATAGAAGTTTATTCCTAAGGCGACCCCCGCCCAAAAAAGATATTTAAGTTTTGGTCTTTTACTATAGAGATAAATAAGAAGAAGCCAAGCCAATGTGAATGGCACGGGCATAATGTTATCAAGTGCCATATGAGACTGGATGAAAATTATCGGAGTGGTTGCCAAAAGGATTAAAGAAAAGAAGGCCCCTAAACCACCAAGAAGTTTATAAGCCAGGTAAAAAATAAGAAAAGAGCTTACAAGAAAAACAAGGACGCTTGTCAGTCTTAATGTAAAGGTAGAAGGAGGAACGAATTTAAAAAACGAGGCAATTAAATATTGGGTGGCTGGCTGTCTCCAATCTCTTCCGCCTATGGATAAAACGAAAAAGGGCAAAAACTTTCCATTTTCGTCTCTGCCTGTATTTGCCAGAAGAACGCCGTTATAACCAAAAGCAGCCTCGTCAACCGTAAGACCAGGTGGTGTCTCGGTAAGTCTATACACGAGTAGTGCACCCAATAAAAGTAAGGCTAGTAAAAATCCAAAAACTATCTTCCCAGGAAATACTTTTGCCATTTTTGGCCCAGCCAGATTACGGTGTTGATCAGATAGTGCTTGACTATCCCGTGGTAGATTTTACTGCCAGGTATAAGCTTTTTCCAACGCACTTCTTCATCCGCCATCTTTTTAAAAGTGGCGCCGTGGTGGTGGATTATTTCTGCTTCCGGAAGATAGTAAACTTTTAACCCTGCTTTCCAAACCCTACGACAGTAGTCGATGTCTTCGAAATACGCAAAGTATCTCTCATCAAGTAGCCCAACCTTTTTCCTGGCCAAAGGGGTTATCAAAAATACTGCCCCGACAACCGCATCCACGCTAGTTGCTCTCTTCCCTTTGGGGGCGTACTTTTCAAAAAGTCCCTTTTTACCAAACCAATACTGGCGGATTGCATTTTTTATCGTTGGGAATCTGAAACAAGAGGGCTGAAGACTTCCGTCTATATTAAGAAGTTTACTACCAACTACACCTGCCTCCTTTATTTCTTTGGCAAAATCAAGAAGTTTCTTTATCGCCCCCTTCTTGACTATGGTGTCGTTATTTAGAAGGAGTATGTATTCCCCCTTGGCAATCTTCATTCCCTGGTTGTTGGCTTTGGCAAAACCCAAATTCCTATAGTTTTTTATGAGCTTTATTAACTTCTTTTTGGCCAAATCTTCAAGTGCCTCCACGGAGCCATCGGTTGAGCCGTTGTCGATAACAATTATTTCGAGGTTGAGTCCCTCCTTTAGTACGCTTTTTATGCTTTCAAGGGTTAGCTTTTTGGTATTGAGGTTTACTGTAACAACGGATAAATCCATAGGCTTAAAACCTGGCAAAAATGGCCTCGTCAGAGATCTTGGCTTCTTTCTTTTCCTTGGCTCTCGCTTTTAACGCAACTCTTATCCTCAAAAGCGCCATGAGTACTATTCTTGCGTAACCAGGGTGCCTAATTAGTCTTCCAAATAATCCCACAATGTGTTTCCTAAATAGGGTGGGGCTAATGATATTCTTCCAGATAACCAAAAGCTGGTTTCTTTCTCTTATTCTCTCAACGAACCTTTTTGAAAACCTGCTTATGGTTGACTCGTGTTTGTGGATAACAAACGCTTTCGGTTCCCAAAGGTTTAGCCAGCCTCTTTTGGCGGCTCGGTAGCAAATGTCGATGTCTTCCCAGTAAAAGGGGGAAAGAAGCCTCTCGTCCATGCCGCCAAGCTTGATAAAATATTCCCGTCTACAAACACCGCTTCCCCCGCTGACCCAGAAACTTACGTGGGGCTCACCCGTCTCTTTACCTGGACCTATCTCGATAAACCCGTCTTTGAAAGAGCCCTTGGCCCATGAATAGCCCCTTTCGTGAAGGGAAACGGCAAAAACTTTGGGGTCGGAAAAGTGCGGAATAACGCTTTTTAAAAAGCCTTCTTCTGGAACCACGTCGTTATTGAGAAGGCAAATAAGCTCCCCCTTGGCCGTCCTTACACCGGTATTAACGCTTGCAGAAAAACCTCGATTGGCTTTATGCTTTATGACCTTAACGGAAGGAAAATTGCTTTTAAGAAAGATTGCGCTATCATCGGCTGAGCCGTCATCCGCCACGATTATTTCAGCGATATTATTTTCTTTATTTTCCCTGGCTTTGAGAACCCAGGGCAAATTCTTTGCCAAAAGTTCTTTCCCATTAAAACTGGGAATAACAACAGAGACTTTCATATCAGACCTTTCTTACTTTAACCAAATGAAGCATCCCTAAGTTGAATTTTTTATCCTCCTCTACTTGAAATCCTACTTTTTTAGATAACTTCGGTAAATAGTTATTTCTGTATGTTTGAATATGGGTATCCCTCCAAACCCACCCTCGTGGATAAAATTTTAACCAAAGGAACCAGACTATTCTAAAAAGAAGGCTATCCGAAGGAACAAGAAAAACTGCATAGCCGCCCTTTTTCAAAACTCTTTTTACGCCCTTTAATACTTCCTTCGGGTTAAATACATGTTCCAAAACTTCAAGGATAAAGAGAGCATCAACACTCTCTTTTGGAAATTCAAGTTTGTGAGCATCACCAACCAAAAACTTCATCTTTTCATACTTCCGCCAATGTCTATTTGCCCAGTCTATCGAACTCTTAAGAACATCTATCCCTATAAATTCGTCTGCCTTTGAACGGTCAAAGATAACCTTAGAGAACACACCGTCAGCGCAACCAATGTCAACCACCCTTCCTCCTGTGGGCTCAATCATCTTGGTCACCTCTTTAAAGCGCTTCTTATGCCAATAGCGCTGAAGGGGATCCAATTTTATAGACTGATAATACCAATTTGGAGGAACCTGTTCGTGAAGTTCCTCCGCCGTTAACGCTCTCTTCATTTTGGACTTCTTTTTTGAACTACCAGTTGAGAATACCACAAATCTCCGTAAACTTCTTCCTTTAAAACCTCTCCATACTGTTTTTGTTCCATAAGAAACTCGTCTATAAATCTTTGTTCAACTCCTCTTGTGGGTTCGATGATGCTAAAGAAGGCATAATCTTTTTCCTGGGATTTCCAGAAAGGCAACCCTCCGGGATAGCCCTCAGCTGTCTTTCCGGCCCAATAAGGAAGACGACCGTACTTCTGACTCCCGTACCAGTTAAAAAGATAGGCCCAGGTGGTATTGATATAAAGGGGCATGGTGCTGGCCGAGACAACCATTGGTTTTCCCCCGGACTCCTGATAGATAAAATCCACTGCGGATTTGAGTCTGGTAAGAAGCATTCCTTCCTGGACATAAATGTCGTTGATTATTCCCTTGGGGTTTTGTCTGGTGATAAGGACAACATTACTTACAAAAACCACGCTCAAAAGTAAATAGGCCGAAACCTTGCTTTTCTCAAAAACTTTGGAAAGATAATAGGAAGCAAGAAGAATAAAACCGGCCGAAGTGCCGATATTTGCATAATAAAGATTGGGAATACCGAAGACAAAAATAAGGTTGCTAGCCAAAAACCAAGTAAGAAGAAAGCCAATCTTTTTAGAATCAGCAAACTTTTTCCAGATGATATACAAAGAAAAACCCACTAAAAGAATGAGTAGCAAAGCCTCGAAGGCTACTCCAAACGAATAAAGGTTGTCGTTTATGGTTAGAACAAGTCTTTTGCCCAAGACCAAAAGAGCTTTCTTGAAGTCATAAGCACCCGAGAAGCCAAATATTCTCAAAAGAGTCTTAACCGTCCTAAAACCAAACTTAAGTTCAGCCAAGATAAAAGTAAAAAGAGGAATAATAAGAGCCATTGCCGAGATGAATATTTCTTTTAACTTTAATTTATCCAGATTTTTTCTTCCCAAAAGGAAGAGAAGAAAAACGAAGGCCAAGAAAAGATAAAGGAGGAAAAACTCAAATTGAATTGAAAGCCCAAATCCCAATAACGAGAGCGGTATTCCCCACCATTTACCCTTAAAAAGAAAAAGGCTTAAACCCAGATAAAAAAGAATTATTGTTAAAACTGCCGGGCCAGGGTTTCCAAAATACATGGCGTACTGGGTTTGTTCGAAAGAAACCGCGTAGATGAAAGAAGAAATAAGTCCGGCTTTCTCGTTAAATAACTTCTTTCCAGTTAGAAAAATAAGAAATACCCCGAGGGCGTTAAGAAATAAAAGAAAAGCGGCTGGAAAAAGAGGGTTCCCCTTACCCAACAAATAAAGCGGCCCTAGCAAATACCAATATAAAGGCCCATGAAATAAACCTTCCCCCGCAGTTGGCGGTCCAATAATCTTTAGGTCAAGATTTTTAAAAATATTTTGGGATTCGAAAGCGTCCCTGGCCTGGTCAAAACCAAAGTAAACGTTCTCGGGAAAATAAAGAAAGCGCGTAAGAAGCGAGAAGCCAAAAATTACAATAAGAAAAGGGCTTGTCTTTTTCATTTCTCAAGCTTCAAGTATTTAACAAAAGGGATAGCAAGAAATAATAGAAACAAAGATACCAAAGAAATCTTGACTCCATCATAGAAAGACTTGGGTTTATAAATCATCTCAACAATATGATTTCCCTTAGAAAGAGGAATCCCCCTAAAGTTATAGTCAGCCCTTAAAATATCTGCTTCGTGCCCGTCTACAAACGCCTGCCAGCCGGGAAAGTGCGTATCGGAGACAAAAAGAATTCCGTCTTTATCCGTCTCAACCTCGATTGTGTTTTTATTCTCTTGATACTCGAGATATTCAACTTTAGAGATAACTTTCCCCTGAGTTTTTGCAATCCCCGGTTCTTTCTCAAGAAGGAGTTTTTTCTCGAAAGGAAATCCATCGCTTACAAGTTTCTTAAGAAGCTCATCTTCATTTTCTACGACTTCCCAATCATAAAACATAAATGCCCGAGGAAGAGAAGTTCTACTTTCCAAGACAACCGTTGTTTTATCTTCAAAGACAATCTTAAATCTGGGGTCGTCGAAATAATCAGGTATTTCTCCTTTCGGGGAAAACCTTCCTTCCCCTTCATCCCTCAAGGCAATCCAGTACCTGGTATTAATTAGGTCGAGTATCGGAGACGTCACGTTGTCCACTGCGCCGAATCTTCCCAGAGGAGCCCCACCTTTGGGGTAATTCATTGCGGAAAGAAGTTTGGCCGCCCTTAGGGGATAGACCGCGTCGTAGCCTTCCATTGCTTCAAGTCCATAAGCCATCTTCAGGTTAATGGGAATGGCCTTGCCTGTTACCCTAACTGGCTTTTCTTGGGACAAAAGAAAATCAAGAACCGGAGTCGTTGGAAAAATTATGTGTCTGGGTGAAAATGGAGTGTATTTCCACCCAAAACGAAAAAGCTCAAAAAGCCCCAGGATAAGAAGCCCTATTAAAAGAATTTTCCTAGCCTTTTGACGCATGCGGGATTGAAGAAAAAATATCAAGGAGGCTCCTGTAAGAATTGCCATGGGAAATATCAAATTTCTTAAGGAGATCAAATACTTGGGAATTTGGGAATGGATGAAAAGTTCCCTTGCCGGAGCAGTCTTTGTGAGGTAATAAAGATAAAGGGAAAAACCCAAGAAACCAAAAAGGACTACTCCCGGGATAAAAACGGATTTCGTTAGACCCACCTTCTTTTTTAGAAAGATGTCCACGCCAAAACCCGCAAGCAGAGCAACGGCTAGATTAAATAGAACCAAAATTCTATGGGCAGATGCTGCGTTAAATCCCAGAAACCCACTTTTCCACAAAAATATTGGAATCGGGGTCGGTAGTGACATAAAAAGCGATACGACTAGAAGGACAAAACCGAATAGGACCTCTCTCTTTTTTCTTATCAGCAGAATCGAGGTAAATGCCAGAGAGAACGCAACTACTCCCACAAATCCAGTGTTGGAAGTATAATCCTGTGGTCCCCAATAGTTCTTGGTCGCATGGTTTCCAAAATAATCAGGGGCGAAAAATGTAATTACTTTCGACCATGGCAAAAATGCCCAATCGAAAGGGTGTGGTTCAACTTGTCTTTGGGAAAGCGAAAGAAGCTCCTGCCCTGGTAAGATCTGGGCTCCGGCCAGACCCACACCAAGAAGAAGAAAAATACCGAGTAGCAAAGTTTTGGGAATTAGTCTTTTTGCCTCCTTAACGCGAATCGCCCAGACTAGAGCTAGAGCTATAAAAAGGTAAATTGCAAGCTGCGGGTATCCCGAAAAAAGTAGAAGCGCAAAGGAAACTGAAACTGCCAGTCCATCAAGAATCTTTCCAAATAAAAGCCACCTGTCGGTTAGTAGGACGAGAAGTGGGATAAAAGCTGCAACCAAGGCGTGTCCATTCCATTGGGACCAAATTAGATTGAAGCCACTGAAAGCAAAGACTATTCCACCAACGACAGAGCCTAGTCTCGAAGCTTTCCAGTGCCTTAAAAGAAAAAAGGTAAAAAGAGCAGCCAAAAAGTGTTGCATGATTATCTGGAGGCTCCAGGCCGAAACCTTGTCAAAAATAAAATAGAAAATGTTGGTAGGAGAGAACGGGGCCGACTGGAAATTGGCAAGAAGTGGGGTACCTGCCAAAATATACGGGTTCCACAAAGGAATCTCCCCTTTTTTGAGCATCTCAATGGCGGTTATCTGCATGGGGTAAAAGAATGAAACGACGTCCGAGGTAACGGGGTTTTTGACAGGGACTCTTACTTCATACCCCCATTTGTAGTCAAGCCAGGGAAAGTAAGCCCCTACCACGATGTCTGCGGGTATCGGAATTAGACCCTTAACAAAAAACTTCCAGAAAAAAACAGCAACTATGAGGACTATTGAAGGCAGTGCCCAGTATTTCTTAAATAAGACCGATGACTTCTTTTTCAAATCTTTCATAGGAATAAGTACTAGAACTTTCGAGAGCCCTAAGAGAGACTTCAGTCATCAATCCCCGTGTTGAAAGTAGTTTCTTGGTTTTCCTAAGAAGGTCCCTCGTAGTCCCCCAAAGAAAACCGTCCACTCCGTCTTTGACAATTTCCTTTGCTCCTCCGGCTGCAAAAACAATTGGAACGCATTTTGCCGCCATGGCCTCAACGGTGGTTATCCCAAAGTGCTCTACCTTTTCAGGATTTTTTGTTTCGTTTATCCCAAAACCGGAAGCAGACCAGAAAATCTTGGATGTGGCATACAGCCTTTTTATTTCCTTAAAGGAAGGGCTTTTGACTATCCCTATGGGAGCCCCCCGCGAGAGTTTCTCAAGCTTTTTAAGTAGTTTCTCAGAGCCTACCTCTACTCCTCCTGCCAAGACAAGTTTCCAGTCCGGATAATTTTTAACAAAGGTCTTAAAGGCCTTAACTAAAACATCCTGTCTTTTTGACTGGAGAAGAGCCGAAAATCTGCCCACATAAAGAATGATATTCTCTTTTCTACCGGGTCTTATTTTTTCTGTTTCTACCGGCGGATAAATTACGATACTTTTTACACCGTATTCTTCGTCGATGAAGCGCTTGGTGAAAGATGAATTACAAATGACCTTATTTATCCTAAAAAGCTTCATTCGATTAAGAAGAGTTTTTCCGTTTACGCCATGGAAGGGAACTTGGAAATGGAGAAAATTCTTTCTGGCAAGAAGGCTGGGGATACTCCCGTCGGAAATCCAGAAACAAAGGTCGTAGCCATCTCCACGCCTTATATCTTTAACGACATTTATCCCACTTAGGTCAAACCCAAATCTATCCTCAAGGGCCGCTTTTATCTTTGGACTCTTCCAAGCTAAGTCTATAGACCAGCCAACCTTCGACAGTGCTAACCCAAAGGCGAGGGCATAGCGTTCTCCACCCCCAAGGCTGTCTAGGTAAGGATCGTAGATTGCCGCTTTCATTTCTTCTCTCCCAACTGCATCTCCCAAAGCTTGGCATAGGTTATCATCCGACTAAAGGATTGATAAATTATTTCTATAACCCCAACTGTCCCGTCTAAAAATCCCAGCTTTTTTATTCCCCTCTCCGAAAACTCACGCCAGCCGGCAGACAAAAATCGCCACCAGGTCATCTTGGGATGGTGGGCTTTATAAAGAAGTTTCGCTTCAATTTCCGACCATTCGTTGGTTTTATCTACCATCTCGGTCAAACTCCTGTGGGAGGTGTGGGTTAGGGCTTCCCTTAATTTCCCGATTTCTCCTTCAACCTTGGGTTGTTCGTGAAGTTCACCTTCCCAACCCAAAAGAGAATCCTTCTTCATAAGCCTGACTACGTAGTCGGGCCACCAACCACCCCAGTGCATTTCTCTCCCCAGAAAAATGTTTCTCCTCCGAATTGCATAACCAGAGTAAACGGGAAGTGGAGTACTAACTATCGCCTGGATTTCTTTTCTAAGAAATGGTGTCACCCTCTCGTCGGCATCAACGTATAAAAGCCATTCTCCTTGGGCTTTTTTAGCCCCAAAGTTTCTCTTTTTGGAGAAATCCCCGGAAAAGGTAAAAACTTTAGCACCCCTACTTTTTGCAATTTCTATCGTTTGATCTTTGGAAGAGTCATCAACCAAAATTATCTCGTTAGCCCACTTTAACGACTCAAGACAATCCTTGATTAGTTCCTCGCTATTCTTGGTTAAGACTATTGCCGAAATTTTCATTTCTTTCCCCAACTGCCCTTTCCAAATCTTCCGAGATAAAAGTCGACCACCCCCTTCTTTTGCCAAGGCCTTCCCTTGAATAATAGTCTTAAGCTGTCTTTTATTAGGGCAAGTCTGGTTCTTAACCTTGCATAACGAAAACCGAAAATTAATCTATTTCTTATAAGAAAGTAGTCGTTAGAGGGACTCCCGCTTCCTCCGACAGCTTTCGAGACTTTATGCCAAAGACAGGTATTAGGGGAATAGACTACCCCAAAACCAGAGAGCCTTGCCCTTTGACTAAAATCCGCATCCTCCCAATAAAGGAAAAATTTTTCGTCTAAGTATCCAATCTTTTCAAAAACCTCTTTTTTGATCAGAACACAGGCTCCATTGGCGAAGTCGGTGTCCGTAAGTTTTTCGTACTGACCCTTATCAACCTCGTCAACCCCACGGTGAGAAGAATAGACGTTGTTCCAGTCTATTTCCCCTCCCGCATACCAAAAGATCTTCCCCTTTTCGTTTTCCTTGTACCAGTCTTTATGAAACTCGTAGCCTTTGGCGAAATACATCTTCGGGGAAACCATTCCTATTTTGGGATCAGAAAGCGCGTCTTTAACAAGAGCTGTTAGCAGATCTTTCCTCAAGACAACGTCGTTATTAAGAAGCATGACGAAGTCAGCCCCGCCTTTTAGTGCCCTTTTAACTCCAACGTTATTTCCGCCGGCAAACCCCAGGTTCTTTTTGTTTCTGACAAAGATAAAGTCAGAATTTCTTAGTCTGTACCCCCTTAAGGCTTCCTTGGTTCCGTCGGTTGAAGCGTTGTCGACGACAATCGTTTCAATCCTGAAACCTCCATTGTCAAGTTTTTCAATGTCGGCAAGAACGGCAAGAGTATCGTCCTTACCGTTCCAAGTAAGGATGACTATGGAAACCTTGGGATTTTTAAACATTTTTCTTGGCAAGAGAATGTAGGATGCGCTCGGGGAAAGACTTCAAAAAAGGTTTCGTCTTAATGGCAGACTCTCTCAACCACCAAACAATCTCAAAAATAGCCTTCTTGAGTCCCCTTTCTATTTCATTTAGAGAAATTGTCTGCTCTAAAAAGTTATCAGACTGCCAGACTTTAAGATAGAGGATAAATTCCGAGAAGGCCTGAAGAGTGGCAAGGGCAAGGCCATGGAGTCCGTCTTTATAACCCTCCCCAGCAAAATAACGGCTCAAAAACTCCCCCGTTGGTCTGGTGATAAGGTCCTTCCAGATAAACTTGTGTCTCTCCTTAACTAGAATTCTGGCTTGGATGTCGGTATAGCGGTTCATCCTTTCGAGATACTGGGTTACGGAAGAGTAGTTATAATGGAGAATCGCCAAGCTCTCCTTAGCAGGAAGGTCGGCTCCCGTCCCTTGGGTCATGGGTACGGTATGGATGACCTCGTTCCAGGCAACAAACCCTTTTTTGAAAAAACGGATATTGAAGTCCGGCCACCAACGCGAGTGTTTTATCCACTTACCAAAGATTATGTTTTTCCTGGGAAGACGGTAATAATCAGCCTTGGGATTTTGGGCAATCTTTTTTAGACGACTGGCAAGTTTTGGTGTAACTTCCTCGTCGGCATCCAAAACTAAAATCCAAGGGCCCAGGGCCTTTGATATCGCAAAGTTTCTAGCAGGCTCAACGTATCCAGTTCGTTCGTGTTCGAAAATCTTGGCACCAAGTTTTTTGGCGATTTTGGCAGTCTCGTCGGTTGAATACATATCAACCACTATAATCTCGTCTGCCAGATTTCTAATCGAGTGGACTGCCTTGGGTAGGTTTTTCTCCTCGTTGAGGGTATTGATGACTACCGAAATTTTCTCCACAGCCCAATTTTACTACAAACGCCAGTTTGAAGCTAAGCTTCGCTTACCACGAAGCTTGCTATTTAGTACCAACTATCTTCGCTGAAACACCTCCCCAACGATCATTAATTACCCTCACCAGCTCTATTTTTCCACCCAATTCGATGTCCTTTCTGGGTAAATTCTCCTCGCTGCCGACAAAAAGGGTATTTTGAAGATTCCCATCCTCTGGCCAATAGATTTTTCTAAATTTAAATTTGCCAAAATCATAAACCTTTCTTGGCGTTCCAATTCTCTCTAAATCCAACTCAGCCAAATATTTCTCTGGGGAGTATTTTCCGTAAAAAAGATAAAAGATATAAGGCTGAGCTTGCGGGGTTTCTATTATCACCTTGTCATAATCTTTCTCAAGCTCCATCACCAGGGGGACGGCTTCCCTAAACCCTGGCTGCCAATTACCGGCGTCTCTGATAGGAAGCTGGACATTGATGGAATCAAAGAGGTAGAAAGCGGCAACCAGTCCATAGGCGACAAAAGGAAAATACAAAACTTTCCTTATCTTCAAATACTCAGCAATTTTGATTACCCCCACGCCTATCAAAATCGAAAAGCCGGCAAAAAGGGCCATTGTTCTGCCGGGTTGAAACCAGTTCCAGGTAATAATGGCCGGCAGGGGAGATAGCACCAGTAAAGCCAGAAATTCCTTGTGTTTTTTAATGTTTCGCATCAGGTAAATCAACCCCACAATCCAAGGGGTAAATTCAAGGGGATGAAAAATGGAGTTATCAACCACAATAGTTGACGGCTCCTGCGGTTCTCGAAGAAAGAGGTTGTGGGGCGAAAGGTAGGCAAAATACCGACCCACCACTTCCCAAATAAAATAGAAAAACTGATTGTGGAGGAAAAAATCTGTCAAGCCAGAAAGCGGGTGTCCTTCAATCAAGGATTGAAGAACCTGTGTCTTGGGCCAAAAAATAAAAATGTTTGTTGACTCAACCCTTGCCAGCGCCTGACCGGCAAAAGCCAGAACCACAAAGGTGAGCAAAAATAAGACTAATAGCGACAAAGAAATTCCCAAAACTCTTCTCGGGTATTGCTTCAAATCTCTTAGACTAAGAACCACCAGGCTGGTCAAGAACAATGGGATAAGGAGTTTGTTGGCATTGTAGGTATACATGGACAACATAAAAGAAAGAGTCGAAAAGACTAAAAGATAATGTTTCTTTTGAGAGCAAAGAAACAATAAAAATCCGAGAAGCAAGAAAAATAAAGCCTCATTGGCGTCATAATAGACTCTTGATAAATGGACGGCCCATGGTTCAATGGCAAAAACAAAAGAAGAAATCAAGGCCATTCTTTCATCTCTGAAAATCTGTCTGGTGAGCAAAAAAATAAGAATAATTGCTAGCGTTCCCACAAAGGCGGAAGGAAACCTGACACCAAGCTCGTTAAGACCAAAAATCTTAATAGAAGGAATCATCAAATAAAGGGGAAGGGTCGATTTGTATTCATCAAAGGAGCGGGTGAAAACAGGCAAAACCTGACCATACTCGTCTCTCAATGTCTCTGAAATGGAATAAGCATTGTAGCCCCAGGCTGCCTCGTCCCAGTTTAGTGAAGGAGGGGAACCCGAAAGGTTGTAAATTCTCAAAAAACCTCCTAGAAGAACGATTAAAACCAAAATTGGGTAAGTGATTCTTTTCATTAGAACATTGTTTTTACAAACCAGAGTTCGTCGCCCATGAACTTATTTTCCTGTTTTACGTTTTCTATCCGTTTGAAAATTTCCCCATCAACAACCTCGGTTATTTCCCCGAAGTCTTTATTTTCTCCCACAAGTTCCCCCGCCAGGCCAACCCAAATTTCATTAGCGCCCCTAGGCGACTCGAAGTATTTAAAAGACCTAAATTCAACCCTCCCCACTTTCTCTACTCTCCGAATCCCTGCAGAAGTGATGACACCTAACTTTCTCTGTTTTTGATAAAAAAGGGGGTCGACCTTTTCATAAAAAAGAAAATGGTTAACCGGCTCTCCTAATCTGTCAGTAATGATGACTTCATTTTCCTCTAAATCTCTCGTACTCAATGTCTCCCAAATTTGATATTGTCTCAGATCCTGCTCGCCAAACCACAAGAATTTGTGATGCCAAAAGAGGTCCAGAAAACTTAGATAGCTAAAAAACAGCCAAACAGCCAACACCAAGATAGCAGCCTTAAAATATGGTGTTTCTAAGGCTTTCTTGAGATGAAAGACAAATACCACCTCGGAGAAAACAACTAGAGGCAGAGCCAGCCCTAAAGCATTTTCTTTAAATATTAAAACCGATGCCAAAATCCCAAAAGCAAAAACAGAAACTACCGGGTTTTTCTTTTTTAAAAGCAATATCAGTCCAAGAAAAACAATTGGTATTTCCCAGAAAAACAATTTGGGCAAAGCCACCGAATCTAGCCTTTCTTTAAACAGAATCGTCTGCGACTGAAATGAGGAGGTTAACCACTCAAAATTCCACGGTCTAATTATGGATTTAAAAAGTTCTTCGACACCGTAGAATAGTTTGTTATGAGCTATTCTGTTGAAATTAAATTTCCCGGTTATTAAGGGCGATGATAAAGCCTGGCCAAAAGAAAGCTTTTTGTCTATTAGGTGCGTGTATGAACTTGGGTGAATATCCTTAATCATTGTTTTTCTAATCAAGAAATCCAGCAAGCCTTGGTTAAGTTTTAAAAATAGCAACATCAAAAAAGACGCTGCTAGAATAGCGGCCAATAAAGATTTCATTTTCTTTTTTTGATACGAATAAAAAGAAAGCAAGACTAGAACAAAAGGTAAGGTTGAGAAAGAGGATAAAACAGCCAGAAAAGAAGTTATTAAAAGAAGTTTAAGCTTATCTTGGATGAAAAAATATATTGACAATAGAATAAAAAGCAATCCCAAAGCCATTCCCAAGTCGAAAATATTTAATTGAATAAAAAAAGGACTGATTGAGAATAAAAAGATTGATAAAAGAACTTTGTCCCAATCTTTTAGGATTTGCCGAGAAACTAAATAAAAAACGTAAACAGTTATTAAGGAGAAGATTATTGAAGGTAATCTGGCCCCTAAATTACTTAAGCCAAAAAAATAAATCGAGGGAATTCTAAAATAGACCCCCAATGAAGATAAATAATTATTATCGCTTCTAAAGAACAGGCCGGGAAAATCTCCATTTGTATCCTTCCCTGTCTTGATAATCGAATAGGCAGTATAACTTTCTTTGGCCTCATCCAAAGTTAGCGGGAAATCGATTTTAGACCTCAAGAAAAAAAATAAAAGAGCAAAAATTAAAAGGATATATTTCGGGACACCCTTCATAGTCCTAATCAACCCGGTAAATATCAACCTCAGAATTTTCAAAAATCCTGGTAATTCCCAGCTGGCCCTCTCCCAGTCTAGCCCCTTGGCCTTTAAGCCAATAAACATAGGTTATGTTGCTCTCACGCAGAAATGACCAACCCTTCTGATGGTCAAGACTGTCCAGAAAATTTTCAATTTCTTCCCGGCGATCTGGCCATTGATATCCCATGATGTCCAAATTAACTTCGTCTTCTAAAAAAACAGTCTTTTTACCAAAGGCGGCCACATAAGCAGTTGATTCATAAAGATAAAGCGAGCGCGGGGGTTTTACCGCCGCTGCTTTGGCCGCCGCCCTATCAAAAGGATAGGTTAGAACTACGCCTTGCGGCTGCTCAGACAAAAAGGCAAGTGCCTCTAGTTCCCCAAGAGAGATCTTGGCCGGGGGTCTAGCAGGCAGATAGTGTCTCAAGGTTCCAATTGTCGTGGGAATGGTCAGAAGGATAACGACTACAATTATTCCCTTTTTATAAGTAGCTAGCGATATACCGGCGAGGATACCCAAAAAGAATAAAGAATAGTAGAAAAACTGAATTGTGTTCCAGGCCGTTCCTTTTTGCAGCAAAAACATCGGGAGAAGTGTCCCTGCCAAAATCACTGAAAAGATAAATATCATAGTCCAAGATAGCTTCCTCAATGATTTTCGCATAAAGGCCAAAGAAACAATTCTGGTCCCCAGGTTTCCAACCAGGAAAATTAGGAAGGCCGCCGAGTAAGCGAGGAAAGCTTTTAGCCAACTGCCTGCCAAGACATAGTTGGTCATGGCTGAGTAAAACTTTTGCCAACCTACCCTATCCCCAAATCCCATCATTGTTTCCAGAAACCAAAATGGTCTAATGACCAAAAGGCTCAAGGAAGCGATAAAAGGAAGGGTAAGAAGAATGCTAACAAGAGAGGCCCCGGCAAAAACCTTGAGAAGACTTAACTTTTTTTCTTTCAGATACTCAAAAATCCCTGCCACAAAAAGTCCTATCAACGACAAAATACCGGCGTAGGCTTTTACCTGGATGAGTGCCCCAAAAGAAACTACGGCAAGTAGCCACTTTTTCTTAAGAAGTGAGATTAGACCCAAAAGCATAAGAACTAGCGAGAGGGCAAAAGGGGGGTTAACTAGGGTCGAGATTGCTTGCTGGGCCCAGAAGGTCGATTCTCCTCCCAAACCTCCACCCCTTATTAGGGAGAGTACCCAACCGAAGCTTCCTGCAAAGTAGACGAAGAAGGCTGCCCAAAAGGCTTCCTTTTTATCCTTCCTCCAAGTTGAGACAAACTCATAGGTTAAGTAACCAACGAGAAACGCTAGGATAGGGGGAACGATTTGGAAATACAAGGTAACGGTCGGAATCTGGGTAAGTTTGTGTACTATTGCAAGAACAAGGTCAAATCCTATGTGGTAGTTTTTTAGAGCCTCCCCTGCAAAAGTCGGCATTTCCAAAGAACCCCTTGAAAGACTCTCAATTAAGGCCACGTGCCAAACCCCGTCATGACCGTTTGGCCCCCAGAAACCCATGCCGGATGAATAGACTAGGCCGCTTTTAACCATGGTCAGGGACCAAATGGTTGTTCCGGCAATTATTAAAAGAAATACTTTAAGAGGAATTTTCATTTAGAGAAAAAACTTTTGAAACTGCGTTGGAAGTCACTGACGATGGAGACTCCAACGATGAGGTAGGTGGAAAAGGCGTAAGTTATGACCCCTACCCCGATCAAAATCCAAACCGAGACCAGGTTTACGGGAAGAGATCCCCTTAAAAGAAGAAGCGCTATAGCCATTACCGAGGTTGCTGAAAGGGGCCTGACAACAGAGTCGAGGATGGAAAACTTGACTAAGCGTCTTCCAATGTAAACGGCAACCAGCGAGCTTACAGCAACAAGGGCATACCCCAAAGCGGCACCGTTAACCCCGAATTTGACCGCAAGATAAGGAACTAAAATCCAGGTCAGGACTGTCCACATAACCATCAGCTTAAGCGTAGTCTTTATTTTCCCAAGAGAGTTGAGGAGGTTTGTGAGCTGGGTGGTAAATGCGGCGAAGAAGGTGTTAATAGAAACCAAAGACAAGGCAGTCAGAGCCGGGGCCCATTTTTCGTAGCGCGGGACAATCTCAATCAAAAGGGGAGAGAGAATGAGAAGTCCGGCGGTTGAGGGAAAAACCAAAAAACAAATAAAGAAGATCGAGCGATTGACTGCGTTTGCAAGTTCAGCCTTTTTGTCCTGCATTCTGGCAAAAGCCGGAAAAGTAACCTTTAAAACGTGGTCCATAAAAAACCTTAAGGGAGCATAACCCCACTTTTGGGCCCACCCCAAAAGACCCATGCCGGTAGGACCCAAGATTCCTCCGAGAAACGCCGTCAGCCCGTCGTCTTTTATTGTCGCCAATAGGGTATTGGCCTGATAAGGAACCCCAAAAGTAAGAAGTTTTTTCAGGGAATTTCCAGAAAAGGCAATCCCGGGAATCCAAGGATTGAGAATATAAATTGCAAGCGTCCCCGTTATTCCTCTTGCCAAAACAGCAATTGTAAAAGAAGTCACTCCCCAACCCTTCCAGGCCAGAAAAACAGCGGTGGTATTGTAAACAAGATTTTCCAAGACCTGGGGAATAACAAGTTTGCCAAACTCAAGTCTCCTTTCCAAAAGGATAGAAGGGATAGTTTTGAGGGATGAAAGAAAAAGAGAAAAGCCCAGGGCGTAAAGAAGAAGCTTACCCGCGTCAGAAAGATGGTAATACTTTACCAAGACAGGGGTAACAAGATAGAGAGTGGAAAGAAGCGCTAAAACCAGAACCTGTTGAATAAGAAAGGTTGTTTTTAAATCTTCGTTTGAGGGTGTTTCTTTTTTTTGAATGAGAGCTGCGGCAAGGCCGATGTCTGAAAAATATCCCAAAAAATTAACTATCGCCGAAACTATCCAGAAAACACCGAATTCGCTGGGGGAAAGAAAAACGGTTAAAAACCCGACCGCAACGAGCGACAAGAAAGAGAGAAAAAAGGTCCTGCCAGTTAAAACTACCACTCCTTTGACGGCTCTTTCCTTTACCGTCGTGAGAGTAATTTCGGCCGTGGGATCGAGATGTTCTTCGGATGCCACTTAGTTATTTTAACACCTTCCTTCTTACCAGGGGGAAAGCGATAAACGCACTCCAGGTAACCAGAGAAATGGTATTGGCCACACTCCTGACCGGCGTATTTTTTAGTTCTAGAGAAAGGTTATGTTCTCCTTTCGGAACCCGGAGGTACATCCTGCCCCAAACCTCACTCTCGGGAACGTTTATTTCCGTCTTAACCCTGTCAATCCTTGCTCCCCAAATTGGGAAATCGAAAATTCCAATTCTAATTAGAGAGGATTCTGACTCAACCTTGACCTTAACTTGAGCCCAATCCGTTCCTTCCTTTTTTGCTAATATTTCTCCGCTTCCTTCAATAAACTCGACCAATTCTCTCCTTGGTTCCTTGGGATTTTCTTTTGCACTTTTGGGAAGATAATCAAAGATTCCTGCGGTTTGTTGCAGTTCCCAGGCAGCACCCGAAAGCTTTTCGTTATCAGTTAACGGTCCCATTCTTTCGGGTCTAAAGTAATTCCAGTTAAGGAAAAGTACTAATGAGACAAGAATAATAAAAGGTAGTAACTTTCTTTTGAAAATAAAATGTATCGCCGCTCCAACCAGAAAGGAAAAAGAGAGGGTGGTGAGAGTCAGAAACCTCCAGGGAAACTGGACGAATTTGAGAAGTGGAACCGCCTGCCAGATGGGAGTTGAACGGGAATGGGCCATGAAGGCCGAAAACCAGCCGACCGCAAGAAAAAAGAAAGAGATTAAAGAAAGGGTGTCTAACTTCTTTGTTTTTTTAAGACGCACTAGAAGAAAAACAAGAAGGATGACAGATAAAATCCAGTGGACGTGCCCGATCTGAAAAGGCATTCCATCAGGCTCTCCCCAAACAGAAGGACCATAGCCCCAGAACCGGGAAAAAAGAAGTTGGGAGAGGGTTACGTAGTGGGCAATGTATTCGTAGTAACCGACTACCAAGGTACTGACGTGCACATAGCCCTGCTCCAAAATTGCAGGAAGGCTAAAGAAAGCCGATGAGCCCAAAGCCAAAATTCCGCTGCCAACCAAAAAGGGGAGTTGTCTGAATCTTTTTCTTAAAAGGAAAATCAAACACCAAATTCCGAAGACGGGCATAAAGATTAGGACCATAAGATTGTGCGACGTAAGGAGTACGAACCAGGAGAGGGAAAGCCCGATGAGCCAGCGTATCTCGTATCTCGTATCTTGTATTAATCTATAGGCAGTCCACAAAATTAGCGGAAACCAAGCCAGGGCCCAAGCCTCGTTCATCGCTCCCCGGACAAATAC
>JBMOLC010000011.1:0-19244 GCA_049324215.1 Patescibacteria group bacterium
CAATCGAAAAGCAACCCTGGCGCAATGGGTTATTAAAGGTTTCTTGTTATCACAATATTTTTCAATCTCCAGGACAAGATATTTAAGAGCTTCCTCTATATCTAAGTTGTTCTCATAAGTTCGCTTGCCTATCAACCTCAACAAAAACGGCACTATTCTGATTATGGGAAGTTTGTATTTGTAAGCAACCTGTAGTAATCAGAAAGGTATATCTTCCGAATCTTCGTCGGGTTCTGGTGGGCCGCCTGGTTCCACATACGCCTCGGGTGGTTCAGGCCTTTCTTCTAAATCTTTGAACTCGTCTTTTATCTCTTTTATCTCATTTTCAATTTCACCCAATCGCTTTTTGAGTTTGCGCGCAAGCTCTAACCCACGCTTAAATTTGGGTATTCCTTGTTCAAGATCAACATCACCTCGCTCAAATTCTTCAGTCAGCTTTTCGAGCTCTTCAAAGTCTTTTGTAAGGGAACTATCGCTACTCATATCATTTTTTGGCTATTACTAAAACACGCGAACCTATTTTACCATCAAAGAGGTCCGTTGTAATCTGTGACCCTTTGCTAACCCGCTTGATTGTCTTTAATACTTTACCCCTCTTGTCGAAAGTTATACTAAAACCTCTCTTTAACACTTTTTTAAGGTCGAAGGAATTGAGAAGCCTAAACAAATTATCAATCTTGATTCTTTGTTGCTTAAGCCAAAAGGCAACTCCTCGAAAAGTTCTCTCTTGCAGATCAAGTCTTTTTTGTTCCAAGCCTTTAACCTCTCTTCTTAATAACAAAAACTGATTAACAAATTTAGTAATAAGGCTGTGAACAACAGTAGTTTGCTTGCCGATGGAGGTTCCCAAGAAATCGATATCCCTAATTATTCTTTGGTTATTATCCCTTAAAATGTTTGTTAGCTGACTGTGAATTGTTTTTAAGTGGTGATTTATTTCAGACCACACCTCTACTTTATTTCTGACCAAGAGTTCTGCTGCATTTGATGGGGTTGATGCCCTAATGTCAGAAACTAAATCCGCAATTGTCAGGTCGTCTTCGTGCCCCACGCCGCAGATAACAGGTACTTTGCTGGAGAAAATTGCTCTTGCAACTTTTTCGTCATTGAAAGACTGCAGATCTTCAAGAGAACCACCACCCCTAATTAGGGCAATCGCATCTAGATTTGATAACTTATTGTTGAAATAATTAAATGCTCTCAATATTGATTCAACGGAATCTCTTCCTTGGACTTGTACTGGGTATAGAAGAATCTTTAATCCTCCCATCCGGTGAGTTAGCACTTTGATAAAATCTCCATAGGCGCGAGACTCTCGGGCTGTAATTAGACCAATTTTTTCCGGGAATTCTGGGGTTTGCCTCTTCCTTTCTAAATTAAAGAGTCCTTCTCTCTCTAATTTTTCTTTAAGTCTCTCAAAAGCAAGTCTTAATGCCCCCTCACCGGCAGGAACAATTTGATTTGCATAGACACTAAACTTGCCAGTTTTTGAATAGAGGCGGGGAGTTCCATAAACGTGGACTAGCATCCCTGGTTCCAAAACACTATAACCAGAAATCTGGTAAGTTACTCCAAAAACTTCTACGCTTGAAGATTCATCTTTAATTCTCAAAAAATCCACTTGCCTTGGTTAACATTGCACTCGCTTATCTCACCCTCAATGACTACTTCACCAACCTTTCCTAGATAAATATTTATAAATTCGTTAAACTCGCTGACTTGGAAGACTTTCTCCTCAACCATACGCAGATTATATAACACTTGCAGAACCTCTTAAGAAGAATTAAGGAGTGCAACTTGCAAGAGTTTATCCGAATGTCGAGCGTACCGTCCGAATGTTTGAGAGAAAAATTAGCGGTTTTGAAGGTATTATTGGGATATTTGAGGCATCTCGGTCACCTGGGTGCCCTGTTTGGTTATTTTTCTTCAAAATAACCCTTAAGCATAGTTTTTAAGATTGTCCTGCCCTTGGCCGTTTTTAAATATCTTTCTCTCCTCTTGGCATCCTTGCTTTTTAAATAAGCTTCATAGAAGATAATCCTCCAGGGTAAATAAGGTTTTGTAGACTTTACATAACCCAAGTTATGCTTTTTGAAGCGTCTCTTTAGGTTGGAACTGAATCCAACATAAAGCTTCCCAGAAGAGTTCTCTAAAACATAGACATAGTACATTGGCTGACACAAAACCATTCGGTTTGTGTCTAGCAACGCACCGAATGGTGCTGTTGCTGCGGGGCAGGGATTCGAACCCCGATTTCATCCTCCAGAGGGACGCGTGCTACCGTTACACCACCCCGCAATGACTGTTGAATTTTACCATAAAATGAGGCTAAACTTAAGCTGTGATTGTCAAAAGAAAAGCGGGTTATTACGTTCTCTCCGAAAAAACCAGAAGAAATCTTGGAGGACCGTATAAAACAAGGGGGGAGGCTGTCCGCAGGCTAAGACAGGTTGAATTTTTCAAACACCGAAAATCTTCCTGAAAAGAAATCTTAAGAAAGATTCTGTCTTTACTTCTTTTCCATAGATAGGCCTACTCCAAACCGAAAGAATAACCCATTGCCCTCTTTCGTTTTTCTTGGCCACGACCTCGATCTTCTCATGTTTGTAAGTTCGATAATAAACCCAGGCCCCTTTTGAAGCAGCGAATCTTGACTGCTCCGGCCGGCTCCAGGTTGCCCAAGCGTCAGACTGGGAGATTCCCCTCTCTCTCATTCTTTCTAGGGCGTGGTTTGTCCAGATGACTCCTCCAAAACGCGGGTCCATGCTCAAATTGTACCAAAAACTTGACAGAAAACTCCTTTTTAGCAAAGATGGATATAGACTACTTTATTACTCGAAAGGGGGTGAGGCAAATGAAAATGTTAACAGTCGATTGGGTAGCTTGGGTCTTGGTCGTTGTCGGAGCACTCAATTGGGGTCTTTTGGGAGCAGCCAATCTCAACTTGGTTGAATCGATTGTTGGAAGTGGCTCCTTGACCCAGGTAACTTACATCTTAGTCGGTCTTTCTGGTCTTTATATGGTTTGGGGAGCACTTGCCAAGAAGAAGTAAGGAGCTGGAGTTGATTATTTTTTCTTCCCAGGAGAGATTTCTGAGAGGATTTCGAAAGCAAGACTTCCCAACTCTTGTTTGAGAAGGTCTTCAATATTCTCTCCGATTTTCTCTTTCAGATAGTCAAAAAGCCCCGCATCGTGGGGAGCAAGATGAAACTTCTCCAAGAACTCCTCGTGGTAACTTCGGGGAAGCTTGCCCAGAATAAAATCCAGGGCTCTTGAGTGGACCATCTCGTCGACTAGCTGCCAAAGCTCTTCCTTTTCTTCTGGAGTTTTGGCAACCAAGGCAACACTTTTTTCTATCTCTTCGTAGATAACGAGGTGGTCATAAAAAATTTTTGACATTTTATTATTTAGATTGTCTTTAAAGCAAGCCTGGGTAGGTTGATTCTATTATATTCTACGGGTCCTAAAGGAACTCTGTTTTCGGGGTCGTCCACAAAAAAAACGATAACCGGTCCCTTTTTGTATCTCGGCCCTCCCAAGTATTCCATCACTTCGGGCGAACCCCCAAAATGTTTTCCCGTCCAGGCGGCCGGACCGGAGTCCGCAATCGCTGCCACCACTGCCTGCCCGTTTTGGGTATTGACTATCAAGACCTTACGGTATTTGTACCAATCTCTAAGGTAGGGCTGACGTGTATTCCAGTCTGGGAGATACAATGTCTGGACAACTGCATACCATCTTTCCGTTTCTTCCAGTTCGGGTGTCAATTTGTCTTTGGAGGAAGCAAAATAGCCCCAGGCTCCAAGCCCAGGCGCAATTCCTTCCTTAAGAAAAGGTTTGTGGTTGCTGATGGTATCTCCGGGGTATCTTTTGAGATGCTGCTCTGCTCCAATCAAACCGTAGGTGGTGTTAAGATGTTCCCCTTCAAGCGTTGCCCTCGCCCTTACCCCTACCAGGTTCTCGAAAATCGACTCCAGAAACTTTTCTTCTTCACGGCTTAAGGGCCTGGGCCTTTGGGGAAGAATGTCGGTGAAAGTATCCACCAGAAGTTTTTGGGGTAAATCTCCCTCTTTTTCCCCCTTTGCCCTGGCCTTTGCGATTATTTCCTGGGGCGAGGGAAGAGATTTGGCACCAGAAGGAGGAGAAAGAAGAAGTGTGCCCGTCAGAGCCCCCGCCCCGATAATCTTTGCCGAGTGTTCCCTAATCTTTCCAATATCGATTCCTTTTTCAGCCAGGAATTTTTCAACGTGGGGGTATTTTTGGGCGAAAGCCTTTTTAGCCTCAAGGTGCTTGAGTTTGAGACGATTTCTTAAGTACTCGTAATCAACTTTTCTTTTAGCGATATCAAAATATGTTTGGGTAGGCAGTTTCCCTCCCATGTTATTTCAAGACTTCCTTCAGTCTTTTTATTGTTTCCTCTTGACCCAAAATTGCCAAAGAGTCATTTATCGGCGGGGTAAAACGACTACCGGTGATGGCAATCCTTAAGCTCATAAAGAAATCGCCTGTTTTAAAGGAGTTAGCGTCGACAGCCTGAACTAGAACTCTGTCAATTTCTTTTTTCTGCCAATTTTTAAGTTCGGAAAGAACATCGCAAGCAACCTCTAGGTGCTTCTTGTAATCTTTAGCAAAAAGGGAGTAGTCCTGCGGTCTTTTAGCAAAGAAAAAACCAGCCAGCGGCCAATAATCTGCGAGCTTGGAAATTCTTTCCTTGACCAGAGGAATGGTTTTCTCAATTAAATCGAGAGGGTATTTCTGACCAAGGTAGCGAAAGATGAGGGCAGCCAGCTTTGCGTCTGGGGTTTTTCTGACATATTCTCCATTTAGCCAAGTGAGTTTCCCCGTATCGAAGATGGGCCCTCCCGGTCTGACCCTCTTCAAATCAAAAAGCTTAACAAACTCCTCCAGGGAAAAGATTTCTTTTTGGGCAGGGTGCGACCAGCCCAGTAAACACAAAAAATTGACCAAGGCCTCAGGCAGATAACCTTGTTCTCTAAAAATCCTAAGGTCCACAGGGTCGCGCCTTTTGGAAAGTTTCTTTCTTTCTTTATTTCTTAGTGTAGGCAGGTGGGCAAATAAAGGGGGTTTTTCTCCTAGAGCCTGATAAAGAGCAATTTGTCTGGGAGTATTTGAAATGTGTTCCTCACCCCTAATGACGTGGGTTATTTTCATTAAAATGTCGTCGATGACTACCCCGAAGTTATAGGTAGGGTAGCCGTCGGATTTTAGAAGGACGAAATCGCCAACCTCTTCACCCCGAAAAGAAATTCTTCCCCTTACTAGATCGTCCCAACTCACGTCGCCGTCTGTGTGCTTGAACCTAACCGCCCCCTCTTCTTTGTAAGCTTTGCCGTCTTTAAGAAGCCTGTCGGCCCACTCCCGATAAGTTTTGAGCCTCTCGGACTGTCTATAGGGACCATAAGCTCCCCTTTTATCGGGCCCCTCGTCCCAGGTCAAACCCAACCAGGCCAGCCCCTCATAGATGGCTTGCTCTGCCCCTTTGACATTTCTTTTAACGTCCGTATCTTCAACTCTGAGAATAAATTTTCCTTTGTTTTTTTTAGCAAACGCGTAGTTAAAAAGTGCCGTGTAGGCGGTCCCAACGTGGGCGAATCCGGTGGGTGAAGGTGCAATTCTGACGCGTACCATTGATTGAATTCTACACCACCCTCCCGCTATACTCAAAGCATGACTTCCCTGACCCGTGTGGCTGTTACGGCCAGAAAGGCAGTTAGATATTCCATCTTTTTCTTGATTTTTCTCATTGTCGGCAAGATTGTTTTCGACATCGGCTCAGGAATTTATCGTAGGATATTCCCGCCGCCACCGCCACCCCCGACCGTCCTTTTCGGGAAACTTCCCAGTCTTCCCTTCCGAGAAAAAGAAAAACCCAACTTAACTTTTAGCCTCGAGACCCCGGAGGGAGGACTACCGACAACCGCCTCCCAGGCCAAGGTCTATTTTATGCCCGAACTTGCGCCAAACTTACTTTCGCTCGATGTGGCCAAAGACAAGGCCAGCTCTTTGGGGTTTAATCAAACCGAGCAAGAAATATCGCCAACGCTTTACCAATTCCCCCACAAAAGTACACCCGCGCGACTTGAGATAAATATCGTCACCGGAGTTTTCTCGATTAGCTATGACCTAGCGGCCGACTCTTCCCCCCTTGCCAGAAGGCCACCTGCGCCGGAAGTTGCTGCTTCAAACGTTCGTTCTTATCTTTCTTCTGCCGGACTTCTGCCCGAAGACTTAAGCGGTCCGACCACTCATGAATTTCTCAAAATCGCAGGCGACAAATTTGTTTCAGCTCTAGCTCTCTCCGAAGCGGATTTGGTCAAGGTTAACCTCTTTCGCAAAAGCTACGACGACCTGCCTTCCTTAACCGCCGAAGCTGGGAGTGCTAATGTTTGGTTCCTGGTCAGTGGAGCTCAAGAGCGGGAAAAACAAATAATTGCCGGTCAATTTCACTACTTCCCGGTTGACGAGGGTAAATATTCCACCTATCCCCTAAAGACATCCCAGGAAGCGTGGGAGGAATTTAACGCGGGGAAGTATTATCTGGCAACACCTGGGCTCAACAAAGACGGCGAAGGTGTAAAAATTCGCAGAATTTACTTGGCTTATTTTGACCCGGGGACCCCGGCGGAATTTTTCCAGCCGATTTTTGTCTTTGAGGGAGACAGAGGTTTTATCGCTTATCTACCAGCAGTTTCTCCCGAATATTACGGAGACTAAGTGGGGGTTTGACCTCCTCCCAGGTGTAGCTAGCAAATATCCAGTCGATGAGCTCTCGTGTTTCTCCGAATCTATCCTGGCTTCCCAAAAGCACAATCATTATCCTTTTTCCGTCTCTTTCGAGGTAAGTTACGAGGTTTTCTCGCGCATTTTCCGTCCAGCCGGTCTTGACACCCTTAACTCCCGGAACGCTACCCAAAAGCTCATTGATATTCGTCAGCTGATGGGCAACCTTGCCGTTGGCACTTTTGACCATCCTCTCTTTCGTCGCCACAATTTTGGCAAAAATGGGATTGGCTATGGCGATTTCGGCGACCCGGATTAAATCTCTGGCTGTCGTTACGTGTCCGTCGCCATCATCAAGACCAGCTGGGTTGGAAAACTTGGAATGGTTGAGGTTGAGCTCTTTGGTCTTGATGTTCATGGCGGCAATGAATAAATCCCTCCCCCCTGGGAAACTTTGGGCGAGAGCCTCTGCCGCGTCGTTGGCCGAATAGACCAAAAGGCCATACAAAAGGTCCTCGACCTCTATTTCCTCCCCGGGGATAAGGCCCATCTTCTGCCCCTCAACTTTAATTTTCGGAACTTTGACAACCAAATTCAGAGGATAATATTCCATTGCCACGAGGGCGGTGATAATTTTTGTGGTGGATGCTGGCAAAAACGGACTGTCTGGATTTTTTTCATAAAGAGTAACCCCAGAATCTAAATCAATAGCGAGCGCAGCCTGGGCAGACATTATCGGGAAGGAGGCGCTTTTTGAAACAACCGGCACAGGGGAAAACACCTTCTCCTCTTTCTTGACTTGGGTAATTTGTAAACTCCCGCTCGCAACCGAAAGCGCCAGCGCCGAGGTGGCGATGACCATAAAAGAAAGAAGGCTAATCTGAAGAAGCTTCATTTGACGACCTTTAGACCCAACTCCTTAAGTTGCACCTCGTCCAGTTCGCTGGGTGCATCCATGACCGAAGTCCGTCCCCTGCCGGTCTGCGGGAAGGCCTGGACTTCTCTTAAGTACTCTTCGCCCAAAAGAAGCATCAGAAGTCTTTCGAATCCTTGGGCGCAACCGCCGTGGGGCGGAGTTCCATATTTGAATGCGGTCAGCATATGTCCAAATTTTCTTTCAATTTCGTCTTCTTTATAGCCCATGATTTCAAAAACCGTCTTTAATACTTCCGCTTTATTAGAACGAATCGACCCCCCCGCAACCTCCATACCGTTGGCGACGAGGTCGTACTGGCTGGTCAATATTTCCCCAATGTTCTTTTTGGCTAAAAGCCATTTTTCGTGCTCCGGAATCGGCTGGGAGAAAGGATTGTGGGTAAAAGTCCAGCCCCCTCCTTCTTCTTTTTTGAAAAACGGAAAGTCGACTACCCAGGCAAAAGACAAGACCCCTTCTTTCTTTTCCGAGGAGCTTCTTAAGTCAAATTTATCTTCTCCGTATTTTGCCATTGCCTCTTGATAGGTAAATTTCGGGAAAGGCTTTTTTGCAATCTTTGCACCAATTTTCTCAAGGGCATAAATTGTCATCTCTTCAACCGTCTGCATGACATCCTCCCTCTCTACAAAACTCATCTCCAGGTCGATTTGGGTATGCTCGTAGGCTCTGTCGGCTCTCGGGTCCTCGTCCCTCAGGCACCTGGCTATCTGAAAATATCTTTCGAATCCCGCTGTCATCAGAAGCTGTTTATATTGTTGAGGGCTTTGGGGCAGGGCGAAAAATTTACCAGGATAAAGACGGGAAGGCACCACAAAATCCCTAGAGCCTTCGGGTGTGGACTTGGTCAGAAGGGGGGTCTCAATCTCGGTAAAATCCTGGGAAAAAAGATATTCTCTGGCTGCGGCCACATACTTGGAGCGAATTTTGATATTTTCTTGCAGTCGGGGACGTCTTAAGTCTAAGTAGCGGTACTTGAACCTTATGTCTTCGCCAATCTCATATCCAGCGTTGTCTAAAGGAAAAGGGAGCTCGGCACAGGGTGCCAAAATTTCCATCTTTTCTATCCTAACCTCCACATCCCCCGTCTCTAAATCGGGATTGACCAATTTCTCTGGCCTTTTTGCCACCTGGCCGAGAATTTCGACAACGCTTGCAACACTACTTTTGGGAAGTTCCTGCCCGACACACTGAACCAGTCCCGTTCTGTCTCTTAAATCGATAAAGGTTATCTTACCGTGATCCCTTATTGAATTTACCCAACCCTGAAGTTTTACCTTCTCCCCAACTTTCTTCTTGGTATCTTTGGCCAAAGTTCTTTCCATATTTTTCATTTTACAGCCTTGGAGCTTTTTCTTAAATACTTAGCTATCTCACGTCTGGCCAGTGTGGTCACCACAAACTCTAGCCAATCGGACTTTGGACCCCTCGGATTCTTGGATTTGACGATTTCAACCACCTGCCCACTTTGCAATTTATAATCCAGAGGTACGATTTTGCCGTCTACCTTGGCTCCGGCTACAAACGAACCGAGGTCGGTATGCACGCCGTAAGCAAAATCAACCGGGGTTGCCCCAGCCGGCAGGTCGTAAACATCCCCCTGTGGAGAAAAGACAAAAATTCTCGCCTTTAAGGCGTCGAATTTGACCGCCCTTAAGAATTCTTCGGAATCGGTTAGTTCCTTCTGCCAGCGAATAAGCTCTCTAACCCAAGAAAGCTTTTGGGGAATAGCCACTCCCTTTTTTTCCAAAACCTCGTCTTCTTTCCCTTTTTCTTTCTCTTGGCTATACGCCCAATGGGCGGCCACCCCGAACTCCGCCTGTTCGTGCATCTCTCGCGTCCTTATCTGGACCTCAACAATTCTTCCCGCCGGTCCAAACACCTTGGTGTGAATCGAGCGGTATCCATTCGGCTTAGGTTGGGCGATAAAATCCGAAATCCCGATATGCGGTACTGGTTTATAGAGACTGTGGACAACTCCCAGGGCGGTGTAGCATTCGCTAACTGAACCGGTAATTATCCTTAGAGCTACGATATCGTTTACCTTGTCGTAATCGCCGTCAATTTCCGGCCGGGCCAATTTTTTCCAAAGAGAATAGAAATGTTTCTTTCGGCCGTGGACTTCCACCCTGAGGCCTTCTTTGACAAGTTTGGTCAGAATGTTTCGTTTCATCTTCTTAATATGTTCCTCTGCTTCTCGGTAAAAGGGTTTTGCGTCCTTGAGCACTTTTTTATACTCCTCGGGATAAACATAGGGAAAGGCCAGGTCATTTAGTTCCCCCTTGACCCTGCCCATGCCGAGTCTTTCGGCCAAGGGCGCGTAAATCTCCAGTGTCTCTTGGGCATTCTCTTTTTGTTTCGCAAGAGGAAGGGCGTAGAGAGTTCGCATGTTGTGGAGCCTATCCGCAAGTTTAACGAGAATGACCCTGAGGTCTTTGGCCATGACGAGAAGCATTTTCCTTAAGTTTTCGACGAACTCCTTCTCCCGACTTCCCTTCAAACGCAGCTGGGTCACCTTGGTCACCCCGTCCACCAGAGTGGCTACGTCTTCGCCAAAGCCCGAAACTAAATCTTGCCTTTTGGCTCCACCGTCTTCGATCGTATCGTGGAGAAGAGCCGCGATTATCGAAGTTGTATCGAGCCGCCACTCGGCCAGTTTCTTTGCAACTTCCAAAGGATGTAAGATGAATGGCTCAAGGGTCAAGCGCTTTTGTCCCGTGTGGGCGAGTCTGGCAAACTCCCAGGCCCTTTTAATTGCCTCGATATCAGCTCTCGGGTTGTAACTTTTTACTTCACTTACCAGTTCCTCAATTTTTTTTTCGAGTTCGTGTTTTGTCATTTGAGTTTAAGATCTTTAATCTTCAGTTCGACTTGAGTCCTGCCAGCAAATGAATTTTCTTCTACGTTAAAGGCAATATCAACTTTTGCCTCTGGGGAAAGCCGCTGAAAAATTTCGCCAAAACCAAAGGCTATCCCATTAAAGACCTGACCGTCTTTGGCAAGGCTAAGTTTGAGGTGCATTCCGTCCCTACCAACTACGCGGGCAGACAAGATAGAAACCCCTCTGGTTGCAAAAGTCGGAGAAGGATTTCCTAGACCCGTTGGCTCAAATGCCGAAATAAGTTTGAGAAGCTCGCTGGTGATAACACCAAAGTCGATCTCTAAATCGATCTTGAGTCTTTTGGTCAAAATTTCCGGGGTGAGTAAAACCGAACCAATCTCATTTAACTTATTGGAAAATTCAGCAATTCTTTCTGTCTTGAGAGAGAATCCTGCCGCCATTGGATGGCCTCCTCCTTCCAAGATGTAATCTTCCAGTCTTCTAATTGCGGCAATGATGTTAAATCCGGAAATAGATCTGGCCGAGGCCTTGGCAATTTCTCCTTTCTTGGAGATAACAATTGCCGGTCGATAAAACTCCTCAACCAGCCTTGCGGCAGCCAGCCCAATCACTCCTTCGTGATAGCTTTCGTGGGCCAAAACGATTATCCCTTTGCCCTTGACAACAGAGCCTCTGGCATGGAGAACGACTTCTTCAACGATTCTCTGCCTTTCTTGGTTGGTTCTATTTAAAAGTCTTGCCAGCTCAATTGCCCTCTCTTTCTTTTTGGTACAAAGAAGCCTTAAAGAGTCGATGGCGTGGACCAAGCGGCCCATGGCATTTATTCGGGGAGCAATCATAAAACCAATCTCATAAGGCCCGATACTTCCCTTGACCACCCCCGCCTCGTTAAAAAGGGCAATTAGTCCCAGCCGTTGAGTCTGATTTAAAGCTTCTATCCCCCATTTGGTCAAAGAGCGATTGGGTCCAATTAGAGGCAGTTGGTCGGAAATGGTTCCGATTGCAGCTAACTCCAGTCCTTCTGAGGATTTCTTGATTTCCCTCGCCAGTATCCAGGCAACTGACGCCCCGCCAATTTTGGTGGTATGGACAGTTGCATGTGCCTTGGGTCTTTTCTTACCCGGCTCGTGGTGGTCGCTAATGATGGCGTCAATTCCGAGTCTATTGGCAGCTTCCACCACTTTATTGGCAACGATGCCGTGGTCAACAGTAATAACGAGCCCCAAAGTGGGATACCTTTTTTTCAGGCGTTTAATACTCTCCAGATTCAGCCCGTATCCTTCGGAAAACCTTTCGGGGATATAGGGCAGGACATTTAAACCTAGGCTGTAGAGTCTTTCCCACAAAAGGGCGGTCCCACAAATCCCATCCGCGTCATAATCGCCATAGACAATTATTAGCTCGCCAGATTTTTTGGCTTGCGCGATTCTTCTGACCGCTTTGCCTATCTCTTTTTTATCTATTCCCAGGGCTGCCAGTGAGACTTTTTCAGGATGGGTCGGGTCAAGAAATTCCTTTTTCTCTTTGGGGGTTTTTAGACCCCGGTTTAAAAGAAGTACTTTTTCTATTGCCTTAATGGACGTTTTTCCTTTTAGCTTTCCCAAAATCTCCCACCTTCGCATCTTATCTTTCATAGTCCAACTTGAAGTATAATGTAACAGCAATGAAAGTTCATACCAATAAATTCGTCGAGAAAATCTTGGCTAAATTTGCAAAGGCAGGTTACGAAATTTATATCGTCGGGGGTGCAGTCCGGGACCTTTTGACAACCAGACCAGTTGACGATTGGGATTTCACCACCAACGCAACTCCCCAGAATATCCTCAAAATCTTTCCGGAAGGGTTTTACGACAACATTTTCGGAACGGTGGGACTCTCCCATCCCTCAAGTGAGAATCCTTACGAGATAACCACCTTTAGGAAAGAGTTTGGCTACTCTGACCTCCGTCGTCCCGACAGGGTTGAGTGGGGCAAGAGCCTTGAGGAAGATTTATCGCGCAGAGACTTCACCATCAACGCCATGGCCCTCAAAAGAGTCGCTGGGGAGTTTGACCTTATTGATCCTTTTGGGGGAATCAAGGACCTCAAGGAAAGATTAATCAAGGCAGTCGGAGATGCCAACCAAAGATTTGCCGAGGACGCGCTCAGGATGATGCGGGCAATAAGAATTGCGGCTGAACTTGGTTTTACGATCGACGAAAAGACGGTTGCGGCGATAAAGAAAAACGCTGCTTTAATTAATAAAATTGCGAGAGAGAGAGTCAAGGAAGAACTTTTTAAGCTCTTGGCTTCTCCCCATCCTTATGAAGGAATGCTTTTTTTTAGAAATTCAGGACTAATGGAAGAGATACTTCCAGAGCTCGCAAAATGTTTTGGAGTTGAACAAAAATCTCCGGGGAGACACCACATCCACGACGTAGGAACTCACCTTCTAACGTCCCTCAAAGAGTGTAAATCCACAGACCCGGTTGTCCGCCTGGCAACTTTACTGCACGACGTGGGTAAACCCCAGACATTTAAAAAACTTACGTCGGGAGTAATCACTTTTTATAACCACGAGGTAGTCAGTAGCAAAATCGCAAGCGCCATTGCGGAGAGGCTGAGGTTTTCAAATAAGGAGAAGGAGAAGTTTGTCACGCTGGTGCGCTGGCATCAGTTTACGGTTGACGAGAAACAAACCGACTCGGCCATCAGACGCTTTATTCGAAACGTCGGCAAAGAAAACATCCCCGACATGATTGAATTGAGGGTTGCGGATAGACTCGGCGGCGGGGCCAGGGAAACTTCCTGGAGACTCGAAGAATTCAAAAAGCGTTTGGTTGAAGTTCAAAAAGAACCCTTTAGCCTCAAAGACTTAAAAATCGATGGCAACGATGTCATGAAAGAGCTTGGAATTAAACCCGGACCGAAAGTGGGAGAAATCTTAAATACTTTATTTACAGAAGTCGTTGACAAAAAACTAGCGAATGAAAAGAAGGCGCTCCTCAAAAGAATCCGGGAATTTAAGTCTTCTTAATTTTCTTTATAAACTCGTCCAGACTAACGAGTATCGGTACAGCCACAAAAGGTGAGGAATAAGTACCGGAAATTGTGCCGATAAGAAGGGCGATGGCAAACCACTTGATGGAACTTCCCCCGAGAAGAATTAATGCCACCAACATGAAGATGATGGTGAAGGAATTGTTTAAAGACCTAACCATCGTCTCGGTTGTGGCTTTGTTGGCAAGCTCGTAAAGGCTGCCCCCAATTTTTTTCTGGGATTCACGGATTCTGTCGTAGACAACAATCGTGTCGTGGACCGAAAAAGAAAGGATTGTCAAGGCGGCGGTGACAAAAAGAAAGTCAACCTCCGCGCCAAAAAAGTGTCCCAAAAGAGAAAACCCCCCTATAAGAACCAGGCTATCATGAAACATTGCCAGGATAGCCGATATTCCAAATTTGAAACTCCTAAACTGGATTGCAATCCAGACAAGAATCAGGCTAGCCGCAATTCCCAGGGCATAAAAAGTTCTCTTGACTAGATCCGGCCCAACCGACGGACCAACGTTTTCGAATCTAAGCTCCACCGGTTTTTGGCCAGATAAATTCTCGAGGGCGGCAAAAATCCTCTCCTTCTCGTCAGCAGTAACCGGCGGCGTCTTTAGAAGCAGGGTATTTCCTGCCGATTTTTGGACCAAAGAGACCGAGACTTGATTACCTTCTATCATTTTAGTGGCTTCCTCGGTAGAAACTTCTTTGCCGAGCTGATATTCAAGAATGGCCCCACCTTTAAAATCGACCCCCAAGACTAGTCCCCACTTGAAAAGTCCATAAACCCCGGCTCCCAGAAGAAGGGCGGAAATCAAAAAATAAACTAGCCGGTACCTCATCCAATTCATGGTTTTTTCTCCTTAACAAATACCCGCAGTAAGTTTCTTGAGACAACTATCCCTGTAAATAGGCTAATTGCAATTCCTAAGGCTAGGGTCAGGGCAAAACCTCTAACCGGGCCCGAGGTATTAAGAAAAGACCAATCAAGCGGGTTGGCCAAGATAAAGGCCGTAAATAATGTGGCGATATTTGCATCCCTGATCGAGTCCCAGGCTCTTCCGAACGAGACTTCTAGAGCGTCGGCGATTGGTCTTTTGAGCTTTTCTTCCTTGAACCGTTCAAAGATTAAGATGTTACTGTCAACCGCCATCCCCACCGAGAGCAGAAATCCGGCAATACCCGGTAAGGTTAAAACTACAGGAATTAACTTATAGACAGCCAGAGTCAAGACTCCAAAAATAATAAGGCCAACGTCGGCAACAATTCCGAGTCTTCCATATGCAAGGATCATGAACGTAAGGACCATGATGAGTCCAACAAAACCCGCCTTAACGCTTTTTGCAACAGATTCGGCCCCAAGGCTAGCCCCGACCGTTCTTTCCTCGACTAGTTTGACCGGGGCCGGAAGGGCTCCTGCGTTAAGAAGTTTAGAAATGAATTTTGTCTCTTCCACCGTAAAATTTCCTGAAATCTGCCCCCGCCCTCCTGTAATTGGTTCCTGGACAATCGGCCAGGAAATAGGTGTGGCGTCCAAAAAAATCGCGAGGGGTTTACCGACCAACCGTGTTGTTATTTCCCCAAACTTTTTGGCAGAATCAGATTTTGTCTCGAAAGAAATTATTGGGCGACCCGCTTGCTGGTCGAAAGCTGGTGTCGCCTTCTTAAAGTCGGCACCGGTAAAACCCGTTGAGCGGGTATTGGCAAGGGTTGCACCCATTGTCGCTTCTTCGGGGGTTAAAAATTCTCTAAAGTCTAGTTGGGCAGTCTTCCCGATAAGCTCTGCGGCTCTCCTGGTGTCCTTTATTCCAGGAAGTTCAACTACAATTCTGTCTTTTCCTTCAAAAGAGGAAATCTGAACATTGGGCTCGGACACACCAAAGAAGTTTACCCTTTGCTCGATAATGTTCTTAGCTGCCGCGAGCGCATCTTTCTTATCAGCCGCAGAAATAGAGCTTAAGTCTACTTCAAAAACCAGGTGGCTGCCTCCGGCCAAATCCAGCCCCAGGTGCAAATCAAAATCTTTTTTAATCTCTATTCTTCCGATTTTGAAGTCTAAATTCGGTCGAACAAATTCTTTACCGAAAGGGGAAAGTTTAGCTGGCAGGCTTATAAATAAGGCTGCCAAAAAGAGAATAAAAATTAGAATCAGTTTTTTGGCAGGCGGTGAGAGTCTCATCTCGCGTTAGGCAACCAACTCTTCTTCGTCGCCAATTATCATTGTCCGGCTTCCCGACAAAATCCCGAGAAGGAAGGGGTCGCGACGCTTCTTTCTAAATTCGAATTCTTCTTTGCTCATGACGGTATAGTTAATCTCTTTGCCTCTTTTACTCTCTTCGGTACGGATAAGGGTGGCAAGTTCGGGTAAGACGATGTCGCCCACGACGAGAATGTCTACCTCGTCATCCCTCTTTCTACCTTTACCTCGGGCCAGCCTTCCCGAAAACATGACAAAGTTAATCTTGCCGATTTTGCTTTTATTCTCAATGATGCTTTTGCCCAAGCCCGTTGTTTTGGCTATCGCAGAAAGCAAATCCCCAAAAAGTGGATAATCAGTTCTCAACCAGTAATAAACCCGATTGCCCCGAGGTTCTTTTTTGAGAACTCCATTTGCCTCAAGTCTCTCGAGCTCACGTCGAACAGCATTTATTTCCTCTTTGACCTCCCGAACTATTCCCCTGACGTGGTACATTTCTCCCAAATTGGAATAAAAAAGCTCCAAAATCTTTATCCTGACTTTTGAAGTAATAATGTCTGATAGTTCAGCCATCTGTCTTTTGGGGGGCAGGCCTGCCCGCCGTAGCTTTAGCGAAGGCGGGGGAAATTAATAATTCACTTTGTTTCCGGCAGGAATTACTTCGATCCAGATTGGACCCCTGACAAAAGATACTTCAGCTCCCTTTTCGTCGAAAAACCTGGTCCTCGACGTTCTTGATTCCTTCTTCCAAGTACCCTCTTTGACTATCCCATTTTGAAAAACTAAGGCTTTTCCGGACCCAGTTACCGTATATAACATGTGGAGGTTTCTGTCAACTGGCCCCCTTTCTTTGGCAAAAACAATTACGACATTCTTCGCAAAAAGTTGGGCTTTGGTCTCTAAATCAAGGTGTTCTTTGCCGCCGTTAAACCGCAAATAGCGATTGCCGGCTGCGTCGTATTCCCAGGTAACTTCGTAGTCGGGCTTGTTATCCCAAAAACCGAAGGATATTTCGGTGGCTGCCGGTGTTTGAGCCTTATCGTCGCTAAATTTCCAAGAAACAAAGTTTTCGTCCCACGCATTGCCTTTGGCGTCCTTGGCTCCCAGACCGCGTTTTTGGGCCTCTTCATAGGCAGCGTCGAGCGAAGCCATCATCGTATGTTCGGTCGCAACCTCTTTTCCCAGTCTTTCATAATTTCGCCAAAAAACTGGGAAGCCCGAATCGTAGGTGGTATCAAAATCGTTGCCTTTGGCTACCCGCCAGCCCATTTGTTCCAGGACCTCAAGCGCCCTGGCTTCTTTGGCCGTATCTCCGCTCCCTGAATAGTTATTGGCTCCCCCGACGTGCATCAATATCGGTTTATCACCGTACTCGGCCGCATAATCGACAAAATAAATTCGGGCACTTCTGACGGGTGCAATCTTGACCTCCTCGGCCGCGGTATTGCAGTAGAAAATTGCCAAAAACCTGGTGATGCCACCCTCAGCCACAATCTCGTAGACAGCGTCGGCGCGAGAGACACCCGAAGGCGGACGGGAGTCAGCGTGGTTTTCAAGGATGGCCGCAATTGGGCGTCTAACCTCCCAAATTTCGCGTTCGGGCTTGGTAAACTTGCCTCCGTTTAGCGGACACTCTTCGGTTTTGGGAAGAGAAAGGTCAATCCTCGCGCGGGTTTTCGTAACGTCACCAGTCAGGAGCTCCTCAGGGCCTTTCTTAACAAAGGAAAAAACTGCCAGGGAGATTCCGGTTGAGAGAAGATAGAGTCCAAAAAAACAAAGTGCAACCATTGCACTTTTGGAAGAAATAAATAGTTTCAATTTTTGTTTGAGATTATTTATATTCATAAACTATGCCTTTTGGGCCTTGGCGAGAGCCTTTTTCTCTTCTGCCGAAAGCTCGAGCTCACCTCTACCGTTTTTTATCCCTTTGACATAGACCCGCGTTCTTTCCCGGGTATGGAGTCCCGTGATGGCAACGCCACTACCTTTCCCGTCGAGAACGACCAAAGAAAAGCTGTGACCCCCTCCCATCTCTCTAAAGGGATTAAACCTCACCAGTCCGACTTTCTGAATGTGCCCGAAACCTTCTTCTCTAACCTGCGCCAGCCCCTTTTTTAACTCGTTAATTTCCTCACTGTTCCTGGCTTCTCTGACCAAAATCTTCTCGAGTACCTTTTTCAGGTCCTCACCGCTTGCCCCTTTGGTTAAGCGTCTAAAAAAGCTCGCGAATAAAAAAAAGACTACCGAGACAACCGCGAGCCAAATACCCAACCCCAATGATATCAACGATTCGGTGGTCATTAGGTCCCGCTCAAACTCAAACATTTTTGCATCTTGGTAGAGTTGTGTCAAGGCGACCTTTGGTGTAAAAATACCAAGTATGGGCAAAAGGCGCACCCGACAAGAAAAGGAGAGAGCACTGCACACATTCGTCTTTACGCACGATGTCAAGGGTCAATTTAAAATTGAAGCTAAAAGCCAAGAAGCAAAGCCAGACAAGCCTAAAAATGCCGATATTCTGGCGAAAGATGGCAATCTAGCTTCGATTAAAGCCGATATCCTTAAAAGCCTGCTAATTGCCAGCCTCATCCTGGGAGCCGAACTGGTGGTATACTTAGCTTGGTTTTGAATTCACCTGTCCTAAGGAAGGAGGTGAGCGATAATGATGTACTGTGTTAAGTGCCGCACCAAAAGAGAAGGAAAGAATCATCAAAGCGTGACGATGAAGAATGGCAAGAAAGCAACCAAGGCTGTCTGTGAAGTCTGCGGCACGACAATGTTCAAGATTGGAGGCTAACCAATTCGAACACAAACTTGCCTGCAAAGGGGAATCCCGTATCGTAACGGGGCTTCCCTTTTGGTTAAGGAACCTCGAGGATGATGGTGACTGGGCCGTCAAGTTTAACGTCAATCTGCATATAATCTCCGAAGCTTCCGGTTTCGACTTTTATTCCTTTTTCCTTTAGCTTTGCCAAAAAATATTCATAGAGGCTTCTGGCCTTGGCCGGCTCCGCCGCTTTGATAAACGAAGGCCGATTGCCACCCGAAGTATCCGCCATTAGAGTAAATTGAGACACAATCAGAAACTCTCCGCCGACGTCTTTGAGCGCAAGGTTCATTTTCCCTTCGCTATCGGCCATCAGCCTCAGTTTGGAAAGTTTCTCGGCCAAAATTTCAGCTTCTTTTTCGCTATCGTCCTTCTTTATTCCCACCAAAACCAAAAGACCTTTTTTAATCTGGCCCACAACTTTGCCATTGGCTTTGACTTTAGCCGCCCTCACCCTTTGGATAAGAAGTTTCACCTCCCTATTCTAACAAAATTTGTTGACTGAAAATGAGTTTTATTAGATAATGGCCTTGGAAGAAGGCCGGGCAGCTCGGGCGCAGAGCAGCCAGGGCATTTCTTCTTCTCCTCCTGTAGAGGTGCTTGGGCTACGGCCCTTGCACCTCAAGAAAATGAGCGTTCCGAAGTAGTTTTTCGGAACGAGAACGTTAAATTATTATCG
>JBMOLC010000012.1:0-18991 GCA_049324215.1 Patescibacteria group bacterium
AATTTTTGCGTTTTTTCAATCTACCGGTAAATCTCCTTCACTCCCAATTTGGGCTTTGATTCGGTGCAATCTTACCGTGGCCGAATTCGGGCGGCCACCCCATCCGAACTTCATTCCTACTCAGTGCTGTTATACGAACAAACTCGAACGCAGTTTCGCGAAAACTCATTGCGCTAGCTCCGGCTCGGCCTGACGGCCGAAGCCTCCCGAAAGTGCTGGCTCGAACACCTTTTCGCTCTCTTTATTTAATAGCAAAACGCAAAAATTTTCGTCAGGCACCGCCTGGCGCGCGCTATATTTTTAATTTATAGCGTGAAGTGACTAATTCAAGAGTTAAAAATAAACTGCTCAGAATGGTATACTTTTTATCCATAACGCCAGAACTCATTATTTTATGCGGTTTGCAATTCTCTGGAAAAACCTACATTGCTGAAAAAATTAGGCAAAGAAGCGGTGCGGTTATCATAAGTTTCGACGAAATATATACAGGGCTCGTTGAAAATTTCGAGAAAAATGGTGTAAGTATGCCTGACCGATGGGATAGAGTAAAGAGAATCGCAATTGAAAGGATGAAGGAAAATCTCGAGCAGGGAAATAGTGTGATCTGGGACAGCATCAATCCAAGAAGAGAGTATCGGGACGAGCTAAAAAATTTAGCGTATCAAATGGGCCTCAAAAGCACAATAATATTTGTAAAAACACCCATGACAACCATTAAGCAAAGATTGGAGGAAAATAAGGAGCGCCAATTGCGGCATTCAATAAACACTGAGGATCTTGAAAGGACAGTCAGAGAAATGGAGGAACCAACTGAAAGTGAACAGGCGATTATTATCACTCCCGAGGAGGATCTTAATTCGCTTTTAGACAACCTTATTAAGCTGTACTAAAAAACTTGAATAATATGGGACAATTTCATAAAATCAGGCATTCTAAGATAATATGAGACACGAACAATTATTGCAAGGAAACATGAAGGATGTCTTCCAGAAGATTGAAAGCGGGATTGATCCCCTGCCTATTTGTATAGAAATCCACCCTACGGATTTTTGTAACCAGGGTTGTGAGTATTGTTTTGGAGCAGGAAAGCATAGGAAAAATATTGAGACAAATCAAAGACAGAAATATATGTCGCTGGCTGACTATGAAGTTTTTTCGCAGAAATGTCGAGGAACGGTATAAAAGACCTTTCAATCTCGGGAGGTGGCGAGCCGTTTCTCTCTCCAGATATTGATGGCATTCTTGACGCAGCACTTGATAGTGGCCTGAGGATTAGATCAATTACCAATGGAAACGTTCTCAAGGAAAGCACGGTCGAGAGGCTCCTGCGAACTTTCGAGATACGTTTTAGTGTCGATACTCCTGATGCCGAAACCTACAGTAAAACTAGGAGAACTAGTCCGAAAATGCTGTCAAGAACATTTGAAAATATTAGTAGGCTAGTTAAGGCAAGAAATCTGGGTGGCCACCAACTCGAAATAGGAGCTACCTGTATCATAGGGCCTGAAAATAAAGAGCAGCTTGAGAGATTTGCAGACATTATGTTGGGAGAACTTGGTATAGATCATGTCATATATAAAACTGATATTTATGGAAACGTTAAGCCTAACGCTGCGGATACAGAACTGGTTGAGAATCAGTTAAAAGCGACTAGGCAAAAATACGGGACAAGGGTAGATATCAGACCAGATCTTGGTGTTTTTATAAGTGGTTTATCCTGCGTAGAATCCCATTTCAAATCTGTGATAAATCCATACGGAGAACTCTTTTCGTGTTGCCTGGGAGCCCAACCCGGGGAAACAAATGGAGCAAAATATGGCAGTGTTAAGGCAGAAATAAGAGGAGGAAACACTAACGCATTGACAACTATTTGGAGGCAGACAAAGGATCTTCGTGAAACTATGCGAAGGAGAGTCGGCTGCACAAACTGCAACTTTACTGACAGAGAAATAAATGGGGCATTTATCGACTTTAGAAATAATATTCCAGTTATTGGAAGTTAGCGTCCAATTTTATGCTATCTGAAAGAAAGAATATCCAAGTTTCACTACCAAAAGATTCGGAGGTAAGCACCGAAGAATTTCAGGGGTTAAGGGAGGTTGTTGAGACTATCGATGAACAATTAACAGAAAAAAAATTGGGAACTTTGCTCCTGTCCTGAATGCGGTTTTTCTTACTACCGGAAGGTGAAGTCGCCAACGAACTCCTGTGATTCATTTTCTTGCCTAGGGAAATATCAATTTTTAGAGTCACCTCGTAGAAGGCAGAATGTAACGATGGAGGACGTTCTTAATAACCTAGGCAGGGTATTTCCTGATCAAAGCTTTAGTCATCAAGAGGCTATTAATGTTAAAGGAGGTGGGGCGAGCTCAATTTTCATAGGCAATGGGGGTCAGGTTTTTGACACGCAAATTTTTAAAGAGGAAGCTGTTGATACTGCACCCCTGTTAATTATTCAACCAGCGATAAGATTGCAGGGACGAGTCCTTGTTGGAGAACTAGATGGTTTCACAACTTCTTTTGTGAACATTGCCACCGAACAACTGGAAGCTACAGTCAATCAACATACCGTCATAGTGGATAGATGGATGGATTTTCTCTCAAAAAATGGGCTTTATTTAGCAGATTTTACCCTAAAACCAAAGTTGGAGCAGGCTTCTTGGGGCAATGTGAGTGGTGTCAAGATATATACTTTAAAGTTCAACTATAAAGGATTGGAGTTGGGTGTGGCCAATTTTGCACAGATCCCACAGAAAACTCGCCCCACGCTTACTCAGAGTGATATAACCTTTGGCTTAGAGAGAATTATCTGGGCAATAAATAAAAATTCTAGGTATTATGAAATTATTGGTCCTGTTCTTAACGCTTTAAGAGGAGAAGATATCGTTATGGATGCATATAGAACATCAACTCTCATAACTGCTTCTGGTGTCCACCCAGGAGTTGATGAACAGGGCTCTAAACTGCGTGGTTTAATACAGAGATATAGTACATTAGAACAAGACTTTAACCCAGATATTGTAAGGTATTATTATAACTGGTGGTCCAAGTTTGCCAGGTTTCCTTTAGAAATAAACGAGACGGTTCATCTACTACGTTCAGAGTCGGAAAGAATGCGAAATATTCAAATAACACAAATCTTGCAAGAAAATGGTGTCTCTGGCTTACCTCCAGCTAGTAAAACTCACCCCACAGAAAAACTAATTTCAGGATTGTCGAGTGATGAGATAGATATTTTAAGAAGAAAAATGACCAACAACTAACATGACAATAGAAGCGCTGTATCTTTCTGGTGGGGGTGATGAGGTGCAAACTGCTGCATTTGATGCGCTTTACACTCAGGAGCTAGAAGCCCGTGGGATAAAGAATATAGTTTATATTCCTGTTGCGCTAAAACCGGATCGTTTTTCAAAAGCTGAGGAGTGGTTCCAGAGCGTCTTTTCTGGCAAAGTTGAGGGTATCAAAACCTTGACGGAGTTGAATAATGTAGGCCCGCTTGATCCAAAAGAACAAAGCATTTACATTGGGGGTGGTGACACCGTACGTTTGCTGAAGGGAATCAAGGATAGTGGATTTGATAAGACATTGATTTGGTTTATTAGAAACGGAGGAATAGTATATGGGGGCAGTGCTGGGGCAATTATACTAGGTGCTGATATTCGAACAGCACCCGAGACAAATAATATAACGCTCCCGTCTTATGAAGGTCTGAACCTTTTGAACGGCATGTCAGTTGCTTGCCACTATGACGGATCCGAGGATGAGCATGCAAGATTGAAAAAATTGAGAAATTTATTAGACATTCCGATAATCGCCCTGCCTGAAAATGCGGGTGTAATAATTCGAAGCGAAAAGACAGAGATTGTGGGAGAGAACGTAATATTTATTTAGAAATTTTCGATATTACCATTTAAGAAATTTTTCGTCACGTCTTCAATATTTGCAAATTCCTCAAAGATGATTTTTTCTATTTTATCTTTTTTAGCCGTTGATACAACCCTTGTCCTCCATGGTTCTTTTAAAAACCCACCGTTTTGGGATACGACCTCGACAACGTTGGGCTCATGCAATTCATTATAAATTCTATTTGAAATCCGCTTTGTTACCACGGAGTAGATAAATCCAGAATAGTATCGGGGGTTCTTACCATTTGCTCCCTCCATACTCATCGGCCTGTTGGAGGTGATTATCCCGTTCGTTCTGTTTCCCCGTCCTACCACACCAATATCGCCTGAAAGCGATGCTCCAGAAACTGTCAGATAAACATTCATCTTTTGATAATCGTCCTTAGTGTTCAGCGAAAGCTCCACATCAAATTCCGGAATAAGCTCTTTGAATTTTTTATCTATAACATTAGCAACGACTTCTAAGTTCTTCTGGTACGCTCGGAAAGTAGCCACATACTTTGCAATCTGAGGGATACAAGCCGTTACTGCAACATCATTGTAGTTTCTTACTGCCATGATTTTTATGTCGGTACCCAGCCAGGGATATTGTTCTTTTGTTTTCTTATCGTTGAGATACTTTTCAACCGCAATCACGCTTTTCTCTAACGGAGATAGAGGTGCATAGGCAATGCAATAAGAGGTGTCATTTGCTACTAGCTTTTCATACCCACGGACTTGCTGGGCATTCTTTGGGTTGAACATATGTGCAACCGCTCCTCTACTCTGTTGTATAGTCCCAGAGCCGGCATGGTCTGTCAAGTAATTTTCTATCTTAATATTCTCTTTTCTTACAAGTGGAAAATATTCTCTGAAGTGGTCTAGGATCACTGAATTTACTACATTTTCGACAGGTACGCTTTTGTCTTTAAATGTATAGCTTGCCCTTCCAGCTATTAATATTCGAATGGGCTCAATAAATTTCCCAGCGCCAAAGGTAACAGTCGTTTTGCCGCCAATTATCATTAACTTATCGATCTGGTGATGTAAGATTAAACCAAAGCTATTATAGGTATACCTGGAATATGCTTGGCTGATCTTCGCAGCTAAAGTATCGGCTATAGTGTCAGGGTGCCCCAAACCCTTCCGTTCTATTGTTTCGTAGTCCTCATTCCATGAGGGCCTCTGGGAATAGTAAAATATTTGACCTTTCCTCACTGATTTTGGACCAACGGCGTAAGACATCACGAGGCTATTTTATCCTAAACCCACCTTTAATTCTATATTGTCTAATTTTTGTTTGGCGCTTCTCCGCCGAAGGCGGAGTTCCTCCGTCCCCCGCGCGAAAAAGGGAAAGAAAAAAAGCGCGGGGGCGGAAAAACGGAATACCCCCGCGACGGCAGGCCCTGATAAATTACTCCTTAAGATGAGGCGAGGAGCCTGCGAAGCAGTAATTTTTTGCTCCGAGCCGAGGGACGCGCAGTACCAAACTTTTAAATCAGACAATTCTTCACCGCAGCCCCGCCCTAGCGGGGCCACTCGCCCAAAGCAGGGGGTGCCGCCAACATCTCTAATCTCTGGGAGGGCGGGATTCGCGGATATATAGGGAGTGTTTTTGACTTTTTAAAGATAACAATTTTGGCCGCGTATGGGCGGGGTGGGACAAGGGCAAAATTACAATTATTTTGGTATAATATGCTCGTGCCGTTGCACGAGCAAAATCGCGTCTTCCAAAAATGCGGAGGCGAGGCCGTCAGGCCGAGCCGGAGCTAGCGCAATGCGTTTTTGCGAAATTGGGTACGAATTTGTTCGTATAACAGCACTCGCAGACTTATGCTGGCTAGCCTTCGATAATGCCCCAGTAAGGAAAAAAGTTTTGCATGGCGAATCCTAGTCCCAGCACAATTATCTAAACTCTGGCTGGGCCCAGTTGGCCATATAGATAGGCAGTTTTTCTTCCCTTAAGAGCGCTCCGTCTCTGAAGGTCAGCTTCATCACCAAGCCTTCTCTTGTCTTTTCCGACCACATCTGGTCAAAAACAAAATTTCCCAAGGAATAATAAATGCTTTTTCCTTCTATTTTTTCACCATCTTGAATCCAGTGGGGGTGGTGTCCGACTACGACATCGGCTCCAGCCTCAACGAGCTTCCTTGCCCACTCTCTTTGGAATTTATTTGCTTTTTCTCGATACTCCTCTCCCCAGTGAACCCCGACGATTAAAACATTCACTTTTTTATTCGAATCTGCCACAAGTTTGAAATCGTCTTCTTTCGGGCTCTTGGAAACAAAATCAAATCCCAAAAAGCCAAACTTTATTCCTTTTTTCTCTTTTACAACCAAATTCCCAAGTCCTACGGCTTCAATTCCTGATTCTTTCAAGAACTTTAGCGTTTCGTTAATCCCTTTTTCTCCGTAGTTTCCCGAATGATTATTGGCAAGACTGACAACATCTACCCCAGAAAGGGTAAGTCCTTCTATCATCTTTGGGTCTGCACAGAACTTAAAACCAGTTGTAACTTTCGGGCAAGAAGAAACGATGGGGTTCTCAAGGTTGACAAAGACAAAATCGGCACTTGAGAGCTTATCAGCCACTTTTCTAAATGGATAGGTAGAATCTCCCAAATCAAGACTCTTGGTCATCACGCTTCTTCCCAGCATTACATCACCCGTCAGTATCAAAGTAGTGTCTCTGGAAAACTCTTTTAGAGGAAAGTCTTTCGGGGATTTATTCAAGGCAGGATTGGTTACATAAAAAAGAAGGGCCAGAAAGGAAGCGGCCAAAACCAGCAAAAAAGCTTGCCTTCTCTCCATAGCTTTATCCAGTATACCAAGTTCTGATATAATTCAGCTTGCCGCCGAGGTGGCTCAGTGGTAGAGCAAGTCATTGGTAATGACTAGGTCGTGGGTCCGATTCCCACCCTCGGCTCCAATATGGCCAAAAAGGGCGCGAGAGAATTGGTGGCCTTAGTCTGTTCCGTCTGTAAAAGTCAAAACTACATTACCGAGCGGAATAAACTTAATATGGAAGGAAAGTTGGAGATCAAAAAATACTGCAAAGTCTGCAAAAAACACCAGCTCCACAAAGAGTCTTCCAAGCTTAAATGACTTCGACTTAAAAACCTTTTGGAGTATAATATGCCTTACTTAGGGGCGTCGTTCAGTGGTAGGACCCGGGTCTCCAAAACCCGAGACGGGAGTTCGATTCTCTCCGCCCCTGCAAAATTTGACTTTTTGAAAACACCCCTATATCATCCAAGTCAGTGGAGGAAGAACAGGTTATTCCTGCCCCCGAAAGCCCCGAGCCGGGAGAGAGTGAAATAAAAAGCATGAATCGGCTCCTTTTACCCCTTTTTATCATCCTTGTTTTAGTTGTCGGCGCAGGAGCTTTCTTTATCGGCTCCCAAAGAGCCCAACCAATGCCGAGCCCTTCCCCCACACCCTTGCCATCACCCGTGGTCACCCCTGAGCCCAGCCCAACCGGTTCACCGACCGCAACTCCCAAGGCAACCAAAACTCCTACGCCAACCCCCACCCCGACCCCAACTCCAACTCCGGAATCGAAGGCCGATCTTTACATCAGCAAGTACTCATTTGACCACCCGCCAAAGCAGGGTGAGGCTTTTACAATCACAATTGGAATTTCCAACAAGGGCAATAAAGACGCCGGGTCTTTCTGGTGGGAGTGGAAACCAACCTGGGCTATAACCGCCTGCCGCGAAAGGCTCGACGGTCTAGCCGCCGGCAGCGAAAGGACTGTGACTTGCACTTATACCTACTCGGGGTGGGCAAACTACGAAACCAAGGCCATCGCTGATACTAACAATGAAGTTGCGGAAAGCGACGAAACCAACAATTCCTACATCCAGAATGTTGTCCCCATTCATTAAAAGTAGAAAGATAGAACGAACTGGGGGCGAATGTTAACCTCTGAAAGAATGGCGAACACCCGCCCCCTTTTTGACTAAACCTTTACCATTCCGACGGACCTATTGACTCTCCACCAACACAATTGCTGCAAGACAGGGCGTTTCGCAAAGGCGGACGCGCACCCCCAAGACCATCTCTGGCATTTCCCCCTTGACACTCCGGGGGTCCATCCGGATCTCAAGTGGCGCCCCATAGACCTCCACTATTCTCTGAACGGTCCGGATGGTGTGCGGTCCATCAACGTGGATGAGCCTGCTCACTAACATTATGTCTTCTCCTCTGATCGAGTCTGGTTCGGATTACGGAATGGTAATGTGCTTTCCCTCGATAGAACCTCCTTGTCGCTTCTGACAGGTATCTGTCGACGGATTGTTATAGGCCTATAATAGCACGAATCTGAAGCTGTTTCAATGAGGAATTTACTTGAGTCTTGCCAGGTGGGCGTCAACCATCAGGGAAACAAGCTTTTTAAAGGTGACTTTGGGTCTCCAGCCGAGAATCTTCTTCGCTTTGGTGTAATCGGCAATTAATGGCCCCGTTTCTGTTGGTCTGACAAAGCGTGGGTCGACATAGACATACTTCTTCCAGTCAAGACCGACATAGCCAAATCCCTCCTCGCAAAGTTCCCTAATGGTGTGTGTTTCTCCTGTTCCAATGACAAAATCGTCGGGTTTGGGCTGCTGCAGAATTAACCACATCGCCTCGACAAAATCCCCGGCAAACCCCCAATCGCGCTTGGCTTCCAAGTTCCCCAAGGCAACTTTTCCGTTTTTAACAATGGGCTCCCCTTCCTCGTTCAAGTGTTCCGAATTTCTGATCCCCAACTTGGCACAGGCGGCGGCATAAGTTACCTTCTGGGTTACAAAGTTCATATGCCGCCGGGGGGACTCATGGTTAAAGAGGATTCCGTTTGCGGCAAACATCTTGTAACTTGACCGATATATCCTGGTCATATTGAAAGCGTAGAGTTTGGAAGCAGCATAGGGATTTGCCGGATTCATGGGAGTATCTTCGTTTTGGGGAATTTCTTTGACCCAACCGTACATCTCCGAACTTGAGGCCTGATAGAACTTAACCTTGGGAACAATATCCAGGGCTGCATCAAGGACTCTGTGGGCCCCTATCCCTGTAATTTCTGCCGTGTGGATAGGTTGTCTAAAACTCTCTGCGGGGTGAGACTGGGATGCGAGGTTATAAATCTCATCCGGTTTAACTGCTTGAATCGCCTCCCTTAAGGAAACCGGATCTAAAAGGTCTGCCTGGATAAGGTTTAGCTCCTCCTGAATATGGCCGATATTGGGGTAAAGCAGGTGGCTCGTTCTTCGAACAAGGCCGGCAACTTCATAGCCTTTCTTGAGAAGAAATTCAGCCAGGTACGAGCCGTCTTGGCCCGTGACTCCAGTTATGAGGGCCGCCTTTTTCTTTGCCTTTTTTGTGCTTTTTCTCGGCATGCTGGAATATCATACCATTGCCAGTTCACTTTTTCCAATTTTCGGGTCTTTTTTAGATTTGACGTTTTTGTTAAAATACTTGCAGGTGATTGTTATGAATAAACGTCTTATAAACTGGAAGGGGGCGAGTATGAATGTTCGTGGTCAAGAAGAAAAAGGGAGAGAGCGAAGACCGCTTGATAGCTCGTTTCAAGAAGAAGACCCTGAATGAGGGAATCCTCTTGGAGCTAAGGGAAAGAGAGCGCTACAAAAAGCCCGCTGAAAGAAGAAAAGAGAAGAAATACCGCCTCGAATACTTGCGGGAACTAGAAAAGAAAAGGAATTATTAAAGCAAGAGAAGGTTCTTGACGAAAACTTTGCGGTGGTAACGGGTGATACCGTATTTTTTTATCGCTCTCTGGTGCTCTTTGGTTCCATAGCCTTTATTTCTTCCCCACCCATAACTCTTGTACTTAGACTGTCTACTTAGACTGAGCATAATCTTATCCCGATAGACCTTGGCAATTATCGAGGCTGCGGCAATGGTTAAAGATTTTTCATCTCCATCGATAATGGCTTTTTGTCGGCCTTTTCTCTTGGCGGGCAATCCCGGTACAAACGGAACGAAGAATGCATCCGCGAGTAAATAATCTATTGGCTGGCCAAGGCGCCGTCTCGTCCCAGTGATTGCTTTTCTAAATGCACGCTTGGTGGCTTTAGCCATCCCGACCCTGTTAATCAAAGAGGCTGGCGACTCCCCGATTCCCCAAGCCAGAGAATTTTCTTTGATCCAGACTCCGGATTTTTCTCTTTGCCGCGGGGTTAGCTTCTTGGAATCGTTAATGCTTACTCTTGGGGGAATTTGGATGTTTTTGGGAAAAACGACACAACCGGCAACAACTGGACCTGCAAAACACCCTCTTCCAACCTCGTCGACTCCGGCAACGATACGATACCCTTTCTTCCAAATTCCTTTTTCGTACCTGAAATCGGGAAGCTTCATTGGTCGAAAACAGTAACCTCGAAATTATCGGGGTCTTCAAGGGCGCTGACTACAACTGAATGGGGATATTTCAGCCGAGCCAGGGCTTCTTGGGGTCTTCTTTGCATCAACAAATCCTCCACGGACCCGCCACCCAATACGCCCGTTACTCCTCCAATTTCCAGCCTCTTTCTTAAGACTCCAAGTCCTCTTTCTCCCATCAAACTTTTGCTGACGAGCAGGGCTTCGGCGATGCTTGCCGGCAGGAGAAAGGGGGCAGTCCTTGCCGCAGAAAGGGCACCTTTTATCTCCTTGATAACTGCACGGGCATCGGTAATTTCCTCATCAAAGATCCGACGTTTACCTCTAAAAATCGGGTGATGACGAAACTCCTCCATTGAGACCTTGGCTAAAACTAGAGAAAATCTTTCATTTTCCCATTCAACATAAAGCCGCCTAAATACCCTATCGGCTCTCCTGGCAATCAATGCAGTCTGCACCTCTCTAGTTGTTAAATCCCGTAAGCCCTTATAGAGTTGCATCCTTTTGGCCTGAGGGTTAAACCGGCCCCGGCGGTCGGGAAGTAGAGCTCTGGCAAAGATTTCCTCTAATTCTTCAAACTTGGGGTGTCTCGCAGTCAACACACCTTCAGTCTGAAGTACGCGAAAAATTTCATCGGCAATACCTTGGACCGATTCTGGCCTTACCTCTCCGCGGCTATAGCGGTCAAATAACCTTCTTGCGGCAATATAAAGCTCCTCGACCCTACCATATTCAACCCCAGCTCCCGCCTTATGATCCCCCCTGATCTCGTCCATCTGCCTCAGAGCTGCTGTAATCCCATCCCAAACGCGTTGCGGTCTAACCACCGTAATTCTCCAACTTTTCGGAATTCTGTCTAAATCGACTTGCTTACGCCAGGGGGGCATTTCTAATATCTCGTATTTTTCGGGATCGGGTAGGGCTTTCTTACCTTCGCTCGTAATTTTTACTGCCGGATCTGTGTCGGTCCGAGTAGTACAAACCTCGCCCGTTATCCTATCGTATCTTGGCTCCCACGGAAGGGCTGGCCCTTTTACCCCCACTGGCCTTAAAGGTAGAAGCCTTGTGAACCATTTCTCGGTAATCACCAGTTCGGCCGGTTCTCCTTCCCAAAGTTCTCCTCTTAGCCTCATTAAACCTCTTTCAGCTGACTCCCCCATTGGCATCCCTTTCTGAGGAAATCTTTTGGAAGATTTTTGAACACCTTTCTCGCTAGGGCTTTTTCTTGCCAACTCGGTCCTGGCCCAATCGGAGATATAGCCGGCAGAGAGGTCTTCGTGTTCTTGTGTCATCTAGTGAGGCTATTATACAATTTGCTTGTTAATTTCCCAGGCTTTTGTTACAATTTGCCCGTGAAGCAAGTTTTGACTTACCTTTCGGAAGTAAAGCTTGAACTCGGGAAGGTTACCTGGCCAAAAAGAAACGAAGTAATAAAATTGACGCTGACGGTTTTTATTATTTCGCTCATTGCGGGTCTCTATACTGGAGCCTTGGATTATATCTTCACCAAACTACTTGAGTTTTTGCTAGCCAAATAATTATGGAGGAGAAACAAGCACAGGTTTCAGAAAGAGGAACCGGCAAAAAGGGGCTCCCCGGGCACATTGTCATCGAAAAGACCGACGACCCCCGGGCCAAGTGGTACGTGGTCCACACCCAGAGCGGCCACGAAGTCAGGGTCTCAGAAACCCTGAGGCAAAGGGTCGAGACAATGGGCTTGACCGGAAAAATTTTTGAGCTTCTGGTTCCAACCCAGGATAGGGTGATAATTCGCTCGGGCAAAAAGGCCACTATTAAGGAAAAAATCTTCCCTGGGTACCTCCTCGTCAAGATGATTTTGGACGATGAAGCTTGGTTGGCAGTCAGAACTACCCCGGGAATTACCGGGTTTGTCGGCGCCGGCAATAACCCTACCCCTCTATTAACCGAGGAGGTTACCAACATTCAGAAGTTCATTTCCGCCCCAGCCCCCAGGTTCAAAACCAAATTCTCCGTGGGCGAAGCGGTCAAAATTACCGACGGACCTTTCGCCGACTTTCTGGGAACAATCCACGAGTTGGATGAGGAAAAAGGGAAAGTAAAAGTACTCGTTTCCATTTTCGGCCGAGAAACCCCAGTTGAGCTTGATCTTTTGCAGATTACTAAGGTCTAGATAGCTATCTACTACCACCGAATCTCTTGCGAAAAGCCAAGAGCTGCTCTGGGCTTATTTCAGGGAGGGGTTTCCCTTCGCTCATATATTCAAGTATCTTTGTCCCAACATCGAGTAGATCCTGGTTTGGGGCGGCATCCTTTTCCCAGGCATCCATCTTAGAGCGCCTGATCTGTTCGGCGAAAAAATATTTTATGACTTCGTGGTGTTCGGGTGGCAATTCCCTACGCTCGACCATATTCAGGGTGCATTTTACAACACAAAATCCATATGTTAGAATTTCTCTACCTCGCACACTCGAGGGAGATACCAAGGGTATCGATAAGCCTCTAGCAGCTTCTCGATACTTCGAACCAAAATGGCAGCCAAAAAGATAAAAACAGTCATCACGGTTAACTTACCCGCCGGCGAAGCAACACCAGCCCCACCCCTGGGACCTGCCTTGGGTCAGCACGGAGTTGCCATTATGGACTTTGTTAGGGCCTACAACGAAGCAACTAGCGCCATGAAGGGGAATACCGTTCCTGCAGTCATAACCATTTACGAGGATAGAAGTTTTAGTTTTGAGACCAAGAAAGCCCCGGTTGCCGACATGGTTAAAAAAGCATTGGGAATAGAAAAAGCCTCAGGTACCACCCCCAAAGAAATAGCGGGGACTTTAACCAAGCTTCAACTTGAGAAAATAGCCAAAGAAAAAATGGACGACTTGAATACCAGTGACCTGGAAGCTGCCAAGAAAATAGTTGCCGGAACCGCCAGAAGCATGGGGGTGAAAATTGAAGGGTAATGGGAAAGACAAAAACAGCCTTCGTCGGGGAAACAGTCGAAGAACCAAAGAAAAAAAGGAAAGAGGAACCCAAGAAGGTTCATCTTGCGGGTCTTAAGGGTGGACAAAGGATAAAAGTTGTCGAAGCCGGACCTCTCCCGGAAGAAGCTGCAAAAGAAGCTCCGGAAAAAAAGAAGGCCAAAAAGGCTAGGGTCAGAAGTAAAAAATATCAGGAGGCAAAAGCCAAAGTTAGGCCCGGGGAACTTTATCCTCTCGAGGCGGCAATCAAGTTAGTCAAGGAAACTTCTTATTCGGCCTTTGACGGCACAGTCGAGCTCCACTTAGTCGTCAAAAAGGTGGGGGCTTCCGCGAAAGTTACCCTGCCTTTCTCTTTTGGCAAAGAAAGAAAGATCGAGGTCGCAACCGAGGCAACAATTAAGAAACTTGAGGCTGGAAAAATCGATTTCGACGTTCTTTTGGCCACCCCCGAGATGATGCCCAAACTTGTTCCTTTCGCCAAGATTTTGGGGCCAAGGGGCCTAATGCCTAACCCCAAAACAGGAACTCTTATTTCTGATGCCAAGAAAGCTGCAAACTTCGCGGGAAATACCTTAAACCTCAAAACCGAAAAGGAGGCCCCCTTGATTCATACAATTGTGGGCAAGGTCAACCAAGACGCTCAAGAACTAACCCAAAATACGTTAGCTATCCTCCAGGCACTCGGAGGCTCAAAACAGATCGTCAAAGCCTATTTAAAAGCCACCATGGGTCCCGCAATTAGGGTTGCTTTTTCATAATCTGTTGATAAAATGGGCCTATGGCCGAGACTACGACAGAGGTTGAGGAAAAGGCCGAGTCCGCAGAAGAAAAAGCCGAACCTCGGATTCTTCTACGTCACACAGACGGAAGTCCGGTGAGTGTGGGCTTTCGCCAAAAAGAGGTCTGGGCCTTGGACCCCCAGACGGGCGTAAGACGAGAAAGCCTCCTCCAAACCTTTAACCCCAAGTTCAAAGAAGCCCCACCACCCGGCTCGCTGGTTAAAATTGAGGTCGGCCAAACCAAAGAGTACTTTGTCATAGGCGAGCCCCTAAAGGGCCAGCGAGTAGAGGGCTCTAAAGCGGTATACGCAGAGAGGGTCGACGCGGCAAAGTTTGACGAGCTTTCCAGCGACCGCCAAAGAGAAATCGTCGTCCCCGACAACCTCCCCCTGTCGATCTAGATTTACCTCTTGAAACTAGACTCCCCAAGGCTTATACTACCCCTTGTCCGAAGACAGCACGCATAACGTAAGCCGTGCCGAGGCAAAAGTTAGCGTCTCAAACGCGCCTCGGGCGCGTTTTTTTGTTTCAAAAAAATGAAAAAACAAGAAAAAGTATTTTTTGTCGAAAACTTGATAGCAGAACTGAAGACCGCAAAATCTGTGGTTCTGGTCAACTATGCTGGGCTTTCAGTTAAGTCCCAACAGGAACTCAAAAAAAGATTAAAAGAAGTCGGGGCGCGGATGCTTGTCGTCAAGAATACTCTCCTGAAACGCGCCGGTGAGGCGGCCAAGATTGACCCGCAGATATTAACTGAGAGTGTACTTACGGGCCAGACGGCCTTGATTGTCGCCGCAGAAGATCCCATCGCTCCTCTAAGCGTCCTGGGAAAGTTTGCCCGGGAGTACGAAGTGCCGCAATTTAAGGTGGGAGTTGTCGAAGGTTCATTCCAAGATAGCGAAGCTTTGACTCGTCTTTCTTCCCTCCCTGGTAAAGACGCTTTGCTGGGACAGCTTCTGGGGGTTTTGGTCTCTCCCCAATTGGGGCTCACCTCAACCTTAAATGCAAACATGCAAAAACTTGTCTTTGTTTTAGACAAGAAAGCGAAAGGTGGTGAGTAATATGGCAGAAGAAAAGAAAGCCACAAAAAAAGTCGAAGAATTGGTTGAAGAGATTTCAAAGCTTTCAGTAATTGAGCTTTCGGAACTCGTTTCCACTCTTCAGGAGAAGCTCGGGGTAAGTGCAAGCATGCCGGCTCCGCTAGCAGCTCCGACAACGGCCGCAGCCGCTCCCGAAGGAGGAGCTCCTGAAGCTCAAGGGGCAGGGGGAGCCACCCAAATGGTCGTTATGACCGATGCCGGTGCCAATAAAATCGGAGTCATCAAGGCTTTAAGGGAAATTAATCCCAATTTAACCTTGATGGATGCCAAAGGGATGACCGAGAGTGTCCCAGCTGAAGTTCTCAAAGACGCCAAGGCCGAAGACGCCAAGAGCGCAGTTGAAAAGCTTAAAAGCGCCGGGGCAACGGTTGAGGTTAAATAGTGAGACCGTGTTATTTAAATAAAATTAGAGTAAAGTCTTTCGGGTAGTAATGTTGTCGAAGGATAACCCTCTTGGTTAAACTTAGACAGTATTTTAAGATCTCTAGAGAGTCAGCGTAATAAATTTTACTCCTGGCCCTATTTTGGGGCGGGGGGTAGCCTCCTGCCATATCGAAAGCAACCGCATAGCGACAATGTCCAAACATGGTTTTTATCATCAACTTCCGATATCGCATTGGCTCTGGAAAATTTGAATTTAGGACACCCGATGAGAGGATGATATCAAAACTTTCCTCCAAGGGCTCGTTGAAATAATCCCCCACTATAAACCTAAAATTTGGGTATCTTTTCCTCGCCTCCTCCACAAAAGCGGACACCATGTCAATTCCCGTATAAGAAAAATCTTTAGACCTTTCTTTTAAAACTTCGATTATGTCCCCAAATCCACAGCCAACGTCGAGAATGCTTTTATCTTCGAGAGTAAGATCCGTAATCAATTCTTCATGCCTGAGCCGCATCCCCGACTTTGAGTTCCACTTAAGAGATCTAAAGCTGAAACCATGTCTTGCAAATTCACGTTCGTACTCATGCCTTTTTTCGGCCAACTGCTTTTGATAGTTCATAAATCACTGCTTCCCAAGCCATTTGATTATCTTCTCTTCGACTGCAGGAAATTAATTACCTTTTCCGGAACGTTGATTTTCGTGGCCTCCTCAAAACCCTTAAATTGACAGGCTCTGTTGACCTCTAATACCTGCCAGAGGCCTTCATCAGACATCATCAAATCCACGCCGACATAATCGAGAAGAAAATGTTTCGCAGTCTTTGCAGCAATCTCAATGGCTTGGGGGTCCTTTTGAATATCATAGGCTGCTATTATCCCACCCTGGGAATAATTCGTCAGGTATTTTCCCGGCTGGGCTGTCCTTTTCATCGCTCCAATTACTTTTCCACCAATCACGATTACTCTTATGTCTTGTCCGATTTTCAAAAATGGCTGCAAGAGCATGGTTCTGGCCCAGTACCCCTGGTCAAAAAGTCTTGTGAAATCTTTTTTCTTTTCAATTTTGAAGACGTCTTTCCCCCGACTACTTAAATTTTTCTTGATGATAGCCGGAAAGGATTTCGTTTGAGAAAGAAGTCTTTCGTTGAGACCGTAGACTTGGGAGTCTATAAATGGAATTCCGGCATTGAAAAATTCGAAGTGTTGCGTGATTTTGTCCAACCTCGACCATTTTTTGTAGGTAGCAGCGTTAAGAACCTTTGCCCCCCTTTCGTTAAACCAAGCAATCAAATAGTCCCTTTGGGGGATATAAAAATCGTCCCCCCCCGCAGCCCTGAAGATCACCATTTTAGCCTCTGGAAGTGCTTTTCCCTGCCAGAAAACCATAACTTTAGAATTCTTGATGACAAAATCCAAATCCGAATAAGCGACTATTCCTGCCTTTAACCCGAATTTTCTCCCCTCCTCAAAAATTCTTGAGGGTTCATAAGCGCTTGGGGCTTTGGTGAAAATTAGTAAGTCCATAAAGTCTATTATTTAATCTCTATTTCCGGATTTACCAAAAATCCAGCCAGGTCACTTCTGCCGACAATCATCTTATAAGTAAGACCGCTTCGGTTGGCTACGGTGGCAGTTGTTGTTATCCTTCTTCCCGCAAGATAAAAGGTAATATTTATTACCGGCCTTTTTTCCGTTCCTAGGGCACTTAAAGTCTTTTTATACCAAAGGACCCTGCCTTTTTCTAGTAGACCAAGTTCTTTCGCAAGCGCTCTATCCATCGAGCTTCTCCGCGCACCGGTATCGATTTTCGCCGTAACTTTGACCTTTTTACCGTTGGCCGAAGTCACTTTAACCTCCTCGACGACCTTGATAGTTTTTATTCCTTCGTCTGCTTTGACTCTGTCGGCAAATCTTTCTGCAAAGACTGCCTTGGCAATTTTTACCCCATGTTCGGCGTCTCTAACTTCAAGCTCCTCGATTCGCTCGAGTCTTTTTCTAAGTGCCGCCATATTTGCAAGCTGGATAGTTAGCCCCGGTTGGGCGTTTAGCTCAAGAACCATCGGTCCTTTTTCGGGATGGAGAACAATATCCACCCCAACGTAGCCCAGTCCTGAGACCATTTGCGCCCTAACCGCAGTCTCCAAAATCTTTGTCCAGTTGGGTATTTTTATTCCTCGGAGTTTCCTTTTTGTGCCTGGTTTGAATACAATTTGTTCGCCGTGCCAAATTGCCTTCGTGGTTATTCCTGTTGCGATGTCGACCCCTACTCCAATTGCCCCCTGATGTAAATTTGCCCGACCGCCTGATTCTTTAGTCGGAAGTCTCAGCATGGCCATCACCGGAACTTTATTAAAGACAATTATTCTGATATCGGGCGTGCCCCGATAGGCGTATTTTCTAAATGCTTTATGCCTGCCGACATATTCCTGAACAAAAGCCACATCGGGAATATTGCCCATGCTGTAGGCTCCTTCCAGAATATCTATGGCCTGAAGTTTTAAATCTTCTGGTGTTACTTTTTGTCTCTGGGTAGTAATCCAGGCAACCTGCTGCCCTGCTGCTTTCTTTTTGGCAACTATGATTCCTTCTCCGCCCAAGCCCCGGGAAGGCTTCAAGGCAAAAGAGGAAGGAAGGCTCCCCCAGTCAAAATCATAGACATCTCCCGCCCTTCTAAATTTCACATAAATTTCTGGGTGGGCGATTTCAAAAGCTTTTAGCACCCTTGCGGTCTGAAGTTTAGAATCTGCTACCCGCTTACCCCGCATGGTATTGTATTTATACAAAAAAAGCTGAGAGCGGGCATTAAGACCCAGGATTGAAGAGGTTTTCATTTAACTCCTAACAAGCCTCCTGAATCGCCAAAGCTCCATCAAACGCAAACCTACGTACTTACCCAAGATATAGTCAAAAATTAGAATCCCCAAAAGATACCATTCGGGATTTAAAAGGGCAAATTCCTGAACGGCCTTGAGGGTTAAGAAAAAATAAGAAACCAAGGCCAGGATAAGGGTCTCCGTGGTCAAATTAATAGCTGTTCTAATGCTTTTTCCAAGCTGAACACGGATAAAGTCCTCAGCCAGAAGAGCCATGATGAGGATGGGGAAGATGGAAACATTGGTCAAGTCAGGGTGACGAATAAGGGGTGTCGCAAAAAGGATAACCAAAACTGAAAAAGAGACTACCCAAAGAATGAGAGCCATCCGGGGCAAGTACTGTAATTTTATCTTGAGTTTCCTTATAACCATTCGGGTAAGTGTTGCCACCGTAACGATGGCCAGAAAAAGGCCAATCCCGACAACCGGCCGTGTGGCAATAAACACCACCGAGAGGGCCGCTGGGAGGAAAATTCCGAATCCCCTTAAGCCGACCAAATGTCTGGCAGCGGCAACGATTGAGGCGACCAACGGTAAAAGCAAAAGCAAGACAATGGTGTTCGCGGGAACTCCGGCGGAAATAGCCTGCCTGATAGCATATTTAATCGGGTTTTTCGGCCAGATGGGCCCCA
>JBMOLC010000013.1:0-18379 GCA_049324215.1 Patescibacteria group bacterium
CCAGGACCCGGCCGTCAAGAAGACCGACGAGGTTTTGGATTTCTCCCACTGCCTTAATTATCTTGGCGCGGCCGTTTTTAAACACCGCAATCCCGCTCGAATCGTATCCCCGATATTCAAGTTTGGTTAGACCCCCCAGAAGATAGTTGGAAAGGTCGCTTCTTTCTTCCCCGACATAGCCGAAGACGCCGCACATCCGTAGTGAAAATACTAGCATGAAAGCAGGTTCGATTTCAAATAAGCGTCAGTTTTTGGCCGCAATTTCCGGAGGTTAATTTTTTAATGACAGCCTCAAGAGTCAGAAGTTCCACTTTCTCGCTAGCGCGCTTTTTCCATTCAACCTTGTCTTTGGTTTTATCAGAGGTAACAAGTCTCACTGGAATTCCGATCAGGTCGGCGTCGGCAAACTTCTCTCCTGCCCCAATATCCCTCTCGTCCCAAAGAACTTCTAGGCCAGCAGCCGTTAGTTTTTCGTAAACCTCCTGCGCCTTGCCCCCGGGAAGCTCGACCAAATGAACGTCAAACGGGGCAACTTGAGGAAACCAAATTATGCCTTTATCATCGTGGGAGACCTCGACCAAAGCTCCCAAGACCCGTGTCGGCCCAATCCCGTAACTGCCAAACCAAACAGGCCTTTTCATCCCTTTTTTGTCGGTAAAGTAAACCCGCATTCTTTCTGCATACCAAGTGCCGAGAGGAAAGATATTGCCGACCTCAATTGATCTCGCCTCGACAATTTTTCCTTTCTTACAGACCTGACAAGTATCCCCGCTCTTCCCTTTAAAAAGCTCTTTGTTCTGGCCGAATTCGCAGTTAGCGCAATAATAAATAGTATCCTCTCCCCCCGCGGCTAAGACCTGAAACTCGTGGGTATTTTTGTCAGTAAAAATCCCTCCGGTTGCCTCCGTCACCCTAAAATCAAAACCAAGCCTGCTGAATATTTTTGAGTAGGCGCTCTTTACTTTTTCGTAATAATCCATCAAGTCTTTTTCGGAGGTATGGGCAGAATACAAATCCTTCATCATAAACTCCCTGCCCCTTAATATTCCACTTCTGGCCCGGGGTTCGTTTCTAAATTTTGTCGAAAAGTGGTAGACGTAGACCGGCAAATCGGCATAGCTTTTGATGTTTTTTCTCAAGATATCCATGACGACTTCCTCGTGGGTAAAAGAAAGGGCGTATTCTTTTCTGGCGTCTTTGAGTTTGTACATTATTTCGCCTGCTTTATCCCACCTGCCTGTCTCGTCCCACAAACCCTTGGGGTGCAGAAGAGGCATGAGCATCTCCTCTCCTCCTACGGCATTCATCTCTTCCCTAATTATCTGGTTTATCTTGGTCACGACCCTCCACCCTAAAGGCAGAAGTGTCCAGCTGCCGGCCATTAACTGGTCGATAAATCCCGCCCGAACCAGAAGTTTGTGGTTTATGGCCTCCGCCTCTTTCGGGGCTTCCTTTTTGGTCTGGGGGAAAAGAGTCGATTGCTTCATAAGGTGATTATATTACACTAGCGTGAAGTTACGCTATCGCGAAGTTACGCTATCGCGATAAAACATTATCGATAAATCCAGAAATGCCACCACCCGTAATCAACCTTTGGATATCTCTGGCAGTAATTGCCAGAATAAGAATAATCAAAATTACCATTCCAATCGTGTGAATAACCGCCTCGACCTTGGGGACAATCTTCTTGCCGAAAATTGACTCGATGGCGACAAATAACAGCCTGCCTCCGTCGAGGGCCGGAAAAGGAACAATATTTAAGATGGCTAAGTTCACCGAAAGTATCCCCAAGAAATTTACTAAGGCCAGGGTTCCGAATCTGGCTGCCTCGCTGGTGATGGCAAATATTCCCACCGGGCCTGCCAGGTCTTTGGGGGCAACGCCAGCAAATAAATCTTTGAAGATCTTGATAAATCCGGCAATTACCGTTCCTCCCCAAAAGAGTGCTTCCTTAAAACCGTAATAGATACCAACAAACGGTCGAATTAATACCGGAGGGTAGTAAATTTCTGTATCGGTGATGGTTACTCCCAAAGGTCCTTCACCCTCTGGCGGATTGTCTCTGGGAGCGAGGGTAAATTTTTTTAGTTCTCCATTCCTTTCGATTTCGAGGTTAACCTTTCCCCATTTTTTCTTTTCAACCAAATCCACGAACTCTCTTACTTGGGTGATTTTTTGTCCGTCAACGACCCTGACCACATCTCCCACAACCAAGCCCCCAACCTGGGCTGGGGAGGAAGCGGAAACTTCAACGATTTTTACTGCGTCGGTGTCTTTGGGAATTCCCGAAAAAGAATAAACTACGGCAAAGGCAAAGACCCCGAGGATAAAATTCATCAGCACCCCTGCGAGTAAAATTGTCGCCCGCGCCTTCCTGCTTTTGTTTAAAAAGGCTCTTTGCGGATAACTTATTCCTTCCTCCAAACTCTCTCCGTGCAGCCTAACAAAACCTCCGAAAGGAAGAAGATTGAGCGAATAAAGGGTCTCTCCAACTTGGATTCCAAAGATTCGGGGTGGGATTCCGAAACCAAATTCCTCAATTAGAACTCCACTCCGTTTTGCAACCAGGTAGTGCCCAAACTCGTGCACCAAGACCAAAACCGATAAAACTCCCAGAAAAATCAATATCGATATCAGCATTTAAATTTGGAGAAGTTCCTGTTTTTTTCTCGCCCCTATCTCGTCAATTTTGCTTGTAAACTCGTCCGTAATCTCCTGAAGACGCTTCTCCAAGCTAAACTTCTCGTCTTCGCTCATCTCTTTGGCCTCAAACTTTTTCTTAATCTCGTGCATCGCCTCTCCCCTAATTTGCCTCACCATGATTCTGCCGTTTTCAAGTTTTGTTGCCAGAAGCTTGGTGTATTTTTCCCTGTCCTCGGTCGTTAAAGGCGGAAAAGAAATCCTGATTATTTCCCCGTCGACCACTGGGTTCATACCAACATTGGCAGAGAGTATTCCCTGTCTAATTTCGCCGATTATCGATTTATCCCAAGGGTCAATAACAAGTGTCTGGGTATCGGGAGCTGAAATGGTTGCAAGTTCCTGGACTGTGAGTTTTTGCCTCCCCCCGTAGACAGAAACTTCCAAGCTCGTAACCAGGGCGGGAGATGCCCGACCCGACCTAATTGCACCAATATCCGAGCTCACCAGGTCGATAACAGCCTGCATTTTGGAGCGAACCGAAGCCTCATCCATCACTCGCCTAATTCTACACGAAAAACGCGGCCGATGCGAATGTTCTCGCCGGTCTTGGCAATAACTTCCTTAACCAAATCCTCGACTTTTTTGCTGGGATCTTTGATAAACTCTTGGGCTAATAATTCCTTCTCGTTCTTTGCCCCCAGAGAGGCAACTTGAAGCGCCAAGTCATGGGCTAGATTCCTAAAAAGTTCGTTTCGGGCGACAAAATCTGTCTCGCAAAGAAGTTCAACCACGCTGGCTACCTTACCAGAATGATGAACATAGGCCTCGATTAGCCCTTGAGAAGTTTTCCTTCCTTCGCGGCTAGCCGCCTTTTCAAAACCCTCTTTCTTGAGAATCTCCGCAGCCTTTTTCTCGTCTCCCCCGACTTCTTCCAAAACTTTTTTCACCCTAATTACAGGAGCACCAGTTTCTTCCCGCAGTTTCCTTATCGTCGCAAAAGAAATTTTCATTCCTCTACCTTCTTTGCTTTTTTGACTTTTTTCTTTCCTTCTAGAATTGCTTCTTTAATTAATCCTAACACATAGGAGAGAGCCTTGGCGGCATCATCATTCATGGGAATGGGATAGTCAACCAGGGTCGGGTCAGCATTGGAATCGACTATCCCGACAATGCTCACCCCGGCCCGGTTTGCCTCCCGAACCGCACCCGCCTCCTTGTGCGTATCCACAATAACTATCATCTCCGGGATTTTAGTCAGGGAACTAATCCCGCCGAAAAACCTTTCTAGTCTGGCAATTTCCCGCTCAAGTAGTAGCCTTTCTTTTTTTGTAAATTTGTTGTATTCCCCAGACACCATTTTGGCTTTCATTTCGGAGAGTTTGTCAAGAGAGCGCTTCATTTGATCAAAGTTTGATAAGGTCCCGCCCAGCCATCTTTCTGAAACATACGGACAGCCGGCTTCCTTTCCGATTTCTTCTATTTTTTCTTTGGCTTGCTTTTTACTGCCCAAAAGAAGAATAACTTTGTCTTCTTGGGCAGCATTCTTGAGAGCTTCGAGGGCTGCCTCTAAAGCTTCTTTGGTCTTGACTAAGTCAAAAACGTGCACCCCTTCTTGCACACCAAAAAGATATGGCGCCATTTTGGGATTCCAACGCCTAGCCTGGTGCCCAAAATGGGCCCCAACTTCAAGTAAGGTTTTCAGTGATACATTAGGCATGAAACTTGACGTCTCCTTGGTCCGCCATCGGCCGGAAGAATCCAGGAGACAAGGCCGATGTGTGTAAAAGGTATTGTATCAGTCTTATTTTAAGCTCGCAAGCGCTTTCTTATTTATTTTGATATTTTCCTCTGCCGACTTTCGGGCAGCTCTGGCCAGGTGAAGAGCACTCTTGGCATCGCTAACTGCATTTTTATTTCCTTTTTTGATAGTGACAAAGGCTAGCTTCTCTACCCCTGCGGAAAGTACCATTACCCTTTCGGGAACCTCGATGGCTTTGACTAAGCTCTTTCTAATCTTTTGTTTCGACTTAGATTTATAAGCTGTCATCACCGCATCAAATGCCTGGCAGTCTTCATCCGCAAGTCTTAAAAGTTCTTTCCTAATCTGGGTGATTTTTTCAACGTCAAGGATTTTTTCTCTGGTCAGGTTGGTAACCATCTCGACCAACGAGACCGCCAGGGCACCAGCTAAAGCCGCAACCGCTCCGCCTCCCGGAGTCGGAGAAGAACTGGAAAGGCTTTTCAGAAAATCCTCTATTTTTTGAGATTTAATACGATTCATATAATCTTTTCTCCAGAACCTGCTCAGATTTAAAATCTTTGGCCTTAAAAGTAGTTCTCACCGATTTAATCAGCGCCTCAAGCGGAATCATTCCATAAATTTCCGAACTCTTTATTGCCACCTTAAACTTTTTCGCCTCCTTCGCAACTGCCCGATACGCTTCGTCAAAATTTGTTTTTTCAAAGTCCACCAGATTCATGGAAACTTGGGCATAGCCCCCAACTTTAAAACCTAGAGCCTTAACTCCAGGAAGTCCGTCGTCTTTCTCGCGAATTTTTGAAGCAATTTTTTTGGCAATCTCGATGTCTTTGGTATCCAAATTGACGTTATATGCCACCAGGTATTTTCTGGCTCCGATTACGGTTGCACCGGCAGTTGGGTGCATTTTCGCAGGACCATAGTCGGGTTTTCTCTCGGGATTGGTCTTAATCTCCTTACTTAATCCTTCGTATTCTCCTCTCCTGACATCTGCAAGATTTACCCTGTCCGGCCTTCTGGCTGCTGCTTCATATAAATAAACAGGGATTTTTAAGCTGCTTGCAACTTTCTTGGCCAGTTTATTAGCCAAAAGTACGCAATCTTTTAGAGTTACCCCAGAAACAGGAACGAAGGGTACGACATCGGTTGCTCCAATTCTCGGGTGTTCTCCTTTGTGGTTCCGCATATCGATCAGGCGCGTGGCTGTCTTTATCATCTCAAACGCGGCGGCCAAGACTTTATCTGGAGTACCAACAATGGTTACCAGGCAGCGGTTGTGAGATTTATCCCATTCGGTATCTAAAACCCTAACTCCTTTGATTTTCTTAGCGGAGTTGGCAATCTTTTTTATTTTTCCAAGGTTTCTCCCCTCGGAAAAATTGGGAACACACTCAACTATCTTTTCCATATCGTAATTGCTTTATCATTTCTCCTGGAGTAACAATTTTAAATCTTTTAATCTTGCCTTTCAAAATCAATAAATGTTTTTTGTCCAACGTAACCAAAAAGGAAGCCCCGGATTCCTCTCCCGAGGCAAGGACGTGACAGTCTCCTTCGTCGACAACAACCCGCTGGTATTTTCTGACTTTTTTCTCGGCCGGCGCCAAAATTACACCCTTAAAAATTCTAAGACATCTTTGCGATACCTTATCTTTTGAAAGATTAAGCTTGTCGGCGTGTTTTAAGGTTTCATCGAAGATGATTTCGCTTATTATTCCCTTAATCTTTTCCTCTTTGGCAAAGCGTAGAGCCCTCGCCGATCCACCTTTTGGAGATTTTATCCCGGCCAAGATAACCGAGGCGTTAAATAAGACCCTTGGCCTTAAGCTCCTTCTTCTCTTTTTCATCCAATTCGAAAAACTCTTCTATTTCACGCTTTGAATATGTCCTGACCGGATACGAAAGGGTGCGAACGGGTTCAATAATTAACTTTCTGCCAAGTCTTTTTATTTTTGCAATCCCAGTTTCATCAAAGAGCCCTTCCCTTAATTTCTTCGGGACAGTAAAAACGCCTCTTGGTTGAAGCCTAATTATTTCTTCGGAAGTTGTTGTTTGCATATTTCCAATATTACGCTAATTCCGTATTTCAGTCAAGTTGAAAAATTAGGGGCACACTCTCAATAAGTCTTTGCATTGTGGAGTATTATACTTAAAATCTGGCTTCTTTGCGAGGATTAACTCCTTCCAAAATTCCGGCCGCGCTAAGTCTTCTTACTGCTTCTTTTCGGATAAGGCCTTGAACAATTTCAGGTGGCAAACTGGCGTCGACGACAAACCACCTGTCCTCTTTATCGGCCCTTGCCAACTCTAAATACGCTTCTCTAACTTGGCGGTGAAATACCCTTTCCATGTCTTCAAACCTACTGGCCTCTCTTTGATTTATTTTTCTTTCCAGCCCACGGCTTTCGTCAAGGTCAAGAAGAAAAGTTAGATCAGGAATTAGCCCCCCCGTTGACCAGTCATTGAGAAAGTTAATTTTGTCTATTCCCAACCCTCGGGCAACTCCTTGATAAGCCTCGCTACTATCGCGGAACCGATCTAAAATTACTATCCTCCCTGCACGAAGCGACGGCCAAATCACCTGTTCTGAAAGCTGAGCTCTTGCGGCCTGAAATAGCAGCGCCTCCGTCCTTGGAGTCAGATCTCGGTTTTCGGGGTCTTTCAAAATGTCGCGTATCTTTTCCCCTATCCTGGTTCCACCTGGCTCCCTTAAATACAAAACCGGCAGATATAAATCGTCAATCGCCCTTTCTAAATACTCAGCCATAGTTATTTTGCCCGCTCCATCTGGGCCTTCAAAGCTGATTAAATAACCCGAATAGTCTTTTCTCTCTTTCATCGCGACTGTAAATATTTTGGAATTAAAAGTTTTTCTCCTTGCGGGCCCCGGCCGTTCATTTGGTTGGGACTATTGACATAATAAGTAACATAGCTTGCAATATCGTTTAAGGCCCGATATCTTTCCTTGAAGTTTCTGATAAAATCCCGGCTTGCATCAACAACTATAACCCTGTGTCTTTTTGCCAAAACGCTGATGTATTTATTGAAAGCTTCAAGCACCTTTTTAAAGTATTCTGGATGTTGCCTCAAAAGCGTCAGTTCCATAGACCTTCCTCTTTTTTCTATTCTTTCCTTTACTATCGTAAAATCGGTCACAAGTCCAATGAAAATATCGGGTCTGGGCAGACCGTCTCTCTCTATTTTTGCATAACCTCTCAGGTAGCTGAAATGGTCCTCTCTCCCTATCCAACCCATCTGTCTCTGGACCAGCTCGATAATCCTGTCCCCCTCCCAACCTTGGTCCTCGATATAGGATCTCTCTCTCGATCCCATCCTTGCCCTTTTTCTTTTGATAGCGTCAACCGCCAGAAAAAATGTCTGGCAGTTAAAAGCGTACTGCGCCGGATTCGCCTCGTAAAATTTAGGCAGATAGGGATTTTCATTGTGTGTTTCTTCGACCACGGCCAACCCAAAATCCTGGCTCAGAAAATGCACCAGCTCAGATTTACCGACTCCTATACCCCCGATGACCGCAAAATGCAGATACCTCGGCTGTGGCTCATGTTCACCAATTTCGGCAGTTGTAAAAAGAGCTCTTTCTTCCATCATTTCAGCTTTTTCCTAAGACGCTTAGTTTCTCTACCCAATAGTTGCTCCAGTTCGCTCATATTAGCCTACTTTCTTTATACCTCTGAATCTCCCAGTTATAGACCGCTTGCCCGCACCATCTGTCTCCCTCAGGGCAGCGGGGCTTAACTTTCGCCGCTTTCCTTAACCCACAAGGGGCCAAAAGCATTTTCTCCGCTTGAGGCAGAACCCTCCTTAACTCCTCTATTTGGTCAACCGAAATAAAAAATATCTCCTCCTGAGCGAGAAAGCAAAGTCTCTGTCTCCAGCGGTGGTGCCAGTCAAAAAGATCCCCCGATTCAACCACTCTCACCGTCTGAGCGTTGGGTAAAAGAAGTAGGGCCCACTCTCTTGGCACTCCTTCCCCGAGAGCTCTCTCTACATTTTGATAGATTCTTTCCATTATCTCTCGATAGGTTCTAAAAAGGTGGGGGTTTTCGCGGATAACCAGAGGTACCAAAAAATCAGGACTCCCGTCATAAATCTCTTCGATGGAGGGAGTTGAGCCGAAAGTTTTTCTGTGCCTTTGGCGTTGGGAGTCTGCTGTGTGCGAAAGCTTGGTCAGGTAAGTCAAAGAAACTTGCCTTAAAGTGACCGTGAGATTATCCAGCATCCCGACATCATAAACGTCTGCCAGTAGGCTATTTTTCGCCGGGTTAGCAACTGAGTCCAATGCCTCACTGACTGAAAGACAACTTTCGGGCAGACCCCAAGTGTTTCTGACAGCGAAGGTCAAAATTTCACCGGCATTGGGAGGGTAGCCAATCAAAAGCGAGGATTTATCGCCCAGAAATTCATCAAATTCCTTTTTTCTTTGCATTATGTTATCTGTCCCAGACAAGACCGCAGCCTGGGGCCAAGGGACGTCAATTTCTTTGAGTATGCCAGCATCATAATCGGCAACGGACTTGACCATTCTGGCGATGACATATCTTGCCTCGGAGGAAAACCGCGGTAAGGTGCTTGCCCTGAACAATCTTAAAAGCTGTAATTCGCTTAACGTATGAAAGTAGACTGTCTTTTGTCCAATAGGAAGTACATACCTTGCAATCTCTTGGCAGATTTTCCTTCCTTTTGCACCAAGACGCTCAGCCGTTTCTGGCACCCTCCAACCGGAGGTGGGATACATATCCTTTACTCTCTTTTCAACCTCTGGTGCAAGTTCCTCGAGTAAATGGAAGTATGCATGGTTTGCAAAATCGGCGGCTTCATGGAAAACCAGCTTTTGTCTTTCTGATAGGTTGGCAGGTGCAAGATAGTTCCCCCGCTGGGCTTCAACATACCGCTGGCTTTGTTGCTCTGAATTATAAAAAGGATAAGAATGAAAAACGTCATGGGTCACACTTCTTGATACACCAATAAATCTCCAGGTAAAGTGCACGTGTTGTCTGGTCGTGTGATGCCCGGCCTGCAAGGTACTTGAAGCAACTTTCTGAGCTTTTTCGTCGTCTCTCTTTTTTAATTCGGGAGTACCGGCAGAGTTGCACTGGTAGGCAGTGGCTATTGCCACATCCCTTGCCCCCACCGGCTGGTCTGAAAAGGGAGACCGGGAGACCAATTCAAGTTTTACAATCGGGGCCTGGGCAAACACTTCTTCAAGCAGGAGGCACTCTTGGAGGTAATCGTAAGCTGAAGGGTATTCGCGTCTCCTTTCTCCACTCATTTTTAGAAAAGTTTCTTTTGAGGTTTTATCAAGTCGGAAGTGGGTCTGTCAATAGGCAAACTATCTGGCTTTGGGCTCTATAGTTTGTGTCGGGGCCCCAGCCTTCGGATTTCGCCAGCTGGCCCATTTGCAAGCGGGGAACCGGGAGCAGCCGTAGAACCTTTTTCCTTTGCTGGTTTTCTTAATAACTACCTCTCCTTGCCTACCGGCAGGCAGGCCTTTTTGCACACATTTCGGACACTTCATGCCTACCTTTTCGATATATTTATCGGTATAGTCGCAGTCGGGGAAACGCGAGCAGGAGATAAACTTGCCAAAACGCCCGATTCTGACCACCAACTCTCCTTTTTTACACTTGGGACATTTCTTGCCTAATTTTTGCACTTCGATCTTGACTCTTTTAGAGTTTGCCTCTGTTTGGGTCAGCCTCTTCTCAAAAGGATCAAAGAATTTTTTGATTGTTCCTTCCCACTCTACTTTCCCATCCGCTACTTTATCCAAATCATCTTCCATCTCGGCCGTAAATTGATAATCAAAAACGTCGGGAAAGTGCGCAAGGAGAAAATCGTTGACCGCAACCCCAATGGGCGTAGGCTGAAACTTCCCTTCAATTTTTTCCACGTAGTTTCTAATCTGGATGGTGGAAATTATTGGGGCATAGGTCGAGGGTCTGCCGATCCCCAATTTTTCCAGCGCTTTAATCAAGGAGGCCTCGTTATACCTCGCCGGTGGTTCGGTAAATTTCTGCTCGCTAGTAACTTCAATCAAAGAAAGCGCCTGTCCTTTTTCTACGTCAGGAAGAACCACTTCACTTTCAGCGTCTTTCTTGGCAGGAATCACCTTCCTCCAACCGTCAAATTTAACCACCTGCCCAGACGTCCTTAATAAGTAAGTTTCTTTTTCTTTGGCGTGAACGTCAATTTTTGTTTCGTCAGAGAGGCTTCCCGCCATTTGCGAGGCAACAAATCTTCTCCAAACTAAGTCGTAAAGAATTTGGGTATCCCGACCGTATTTTTTGCTTTTGACATCCTCGGATTTTGTTGCGAGGTTGGTAGGACGAATCGCCTCGTGGGCTTCCTGGGCGACCTTTGATGTCACCCGGTAATATCTAGCCGAGTGTGGCAAGTATCTCTGCCCGAACAGCGCTAAAATAAAATCCCTCACTTTCTTAATCGCGGTCTGGGAGACAAAAGTGGAGTCGGTTCGGTGATAGGTAATAAAACCTCGCTCGTAAAGCCTCTGGGCAATGGACATGGTTCTTTTGGCTGACCAGCCGAAAATTCTGGCTGCCGCTTGGGTCAGGGTTGAAGTTGTAAAGGGTGGGTAGGGATTTTTCCTGACTTCTCTTTTGGTAACGCTGGCGACTTCAAAGTCCGACTTTTCCAGCCTGCTGACAATTTCTCGAGCGGCGGTGGAACTGTCGACTTCAATCTTTTTTTCGACTGTCCCAACAAAATAAACAACAAAAACTTTGTCTTTTTTGCCTTTGGGCTTAACAACGCAGCTAATATTCCAATATTCTTGGGGTTTAAATTTCTCAATTTCTCTTTCTTTCTCGACAATTAGTCTGACGGTAACCGTCTGAACGCGTCCGGCCGATAGTCCCCTCCTGACTTTTTTCCAAAGCAGGGGTGAAAGTTTATAACCCACGAGTCTATCCAAGACCCGTCTGGCAATTTGAGCATCAACTAGGTTGCCGTCGATGTCTCTGGGGTACGTGAGGGCCTCCGCAACCGCTTCTTTGGTTATTTCATGGAAAACTATCCTTGAAGTTTTTCCGTCTCCGAGGACTTCCTTAACGTGAGACGAAATTGCTTCTCCCTCACGGTCGGGGTCCGTTGCCAGAAGTATTTGACTGGCTTTTCTGGCCGCCTTTTTGATTTTGTCTACCGCCTCTTTCCTTTTGGCGATAAAGATATATTCGGGTCTAAAGTTATTGGCAATGTCGATACCCAATTCGCTCTTGGGTAAATCCTTAATGTGCCCCATGGTGGCCTCGATAGAATACTCATTCCCTAAAAACCGAGAGAGTGTCCGGGCTTTGGTTGGCGACTCAACGATGATTAGTTGCATTAAAATACTCTATTATGTCTTGCGGTGTTTTTGCAACAGAAGCCCCTTCATTAATCAACCAATCGGTTGCCTCCGAACCGGGAATAGCGAAGACTTCCTTGCCGTCGTTAGCCGCCCAAGCGGCGGTTGAGAGTGTACCACTCCTTCTTTCTCCTTCGATAACCAAAACAGCTTTGGCCAGCTCGACGATGATTCGATTTCTGGCCAAAAAATTTTTGCCCAGGGGTCTTGTGCCCTTGGGGAAGAGGGAAACCACTGCACCCCTCTTGCTAATTTTTTCTGCCAGGCCCCGATTGCGATAAGGATAGATGACGTCTATCCCCGAACCCAAAACCGCGATGGTTCTTCCCCCAGCTGCCAGAGCTACCCGGTGGGCAACGCTGTCAACACCTACCGCCAGACCCGAAACAATCGTAAAGTGAGCTTTAACCAACTCTTTGACAAACCTCCTCGTCAGTCTTTCTCCTCTTACGGTCATCTTCCTTGCCCCGACAACTGCAATCGCGTGCGAATCTGATTTTAATATTTTCCCGAGGATAAAAAGCTTGTTCATGGATGAAACCAATAATCGAGAACTTCTCGGGCCAGAGGTCCGGCGACCCTTGAGCCCTCTCCGCTTTTTTCAATCAGTACGGTGGCAACTATCTCCGGAAAGTCAGCCGGGGCAAAAACGACAAACCAAGCATGGGGCTTGCCGTCGACGTTGGTCTCGGCCGTACCGGTTTTGCAGGCAACCTGCGGAGAAAAATCGAAGAACGTAAACCCGGTCCCTCCGGGAGAGCAGGCTTGAACCATACCCTCTTTGACCAGTTCCAGATATTCCTTCTTGATAGTTAAACTCTTACAGGTGGGTTCCGCGGCAATCTGCGGGGAACAAAGCCTGCCTCCGGCGGCAATAACCGAAAGTGCTTGACTAACTTCTATCGGGGTTAAGGCTAAGTCTCCCTGACCGATTGCGACGTGATACGTGTTTCCTAAAAACCAAGCCTCTCCCTTGACCCTCTTTTTCCACTCCGGGTCGGGTACCAAACCCCCTATCTCGCCGGGCAGATCGATGCCGGTCCCCTCCCCCAGACCAAAAAGTTTGGCCCAGGTAGTAAGCCGATCAATCCCCACAAATTCTCCCAACTTATAAAAGAAGGTGTCGGTCGAACGGGCGATGGCTCTAACAAGCCCAATTTGTCCTTCGGTTTTCCCATATTGATTGAAATACCAGTTGGAATAGGTAAATGTACCAAGGGGTGTATCTATAACAATCTGCCCTTCGTCGTTAAAGACGAAATCTTTGTCGATCTTCCCCTCGGAAAGGGCAGTTATTGCAACAATCGGTTTAAAAACGCTTCCCGGATGATACTGCCCGCCAATTGCCCGGTCAAAAAGTGGCAGACTCTTGTCGTTAATTATTTGGCTAACTTTTTGCGAATCAATTTTGCCCACAAAGAGGTTGGGGTCAAAAGACGGGGAAGAATAAAGCGCCAAGATCTCTCCTTTGGGTTCAGAAATAATCGCTGCCCCCTGCCTCCCTCGCATGACACTGGCGACTTTTTTCTGGAGACCAATGTTGATGGAAGTTTTGATGTCGCCTCCGGGAATTGGCTCCCTTTTGCCGAGCGTTCTCACTTTTTTCCCTCTGGTATCAACCTCGATCAGCTCCTCTCCGTCAACCCCCGCCAGAAGACACTCGTACTCCTCTTCAAGACCACTCCTTCCCACCCAGGAGCCGGCGCGTCTAACTCCCTTTTCGGGACAAACAGGATTTATCTTACCGGCTTCGTCCGGACTAACTTCCCCCAAATAGCCGCTGACGTGGGCAAAGTCTGTCCCAAGTTTATAGTCCCTCTGATACTCGGTGATCACTTCATCCTCGGCTGCTCCCACCAAATCCGAGGTCTTTTCGTAACCCGTGTCCGCACTAAACTTTATTACCTTCTTGACCTCTTTATTGCCGACAAGAACTTCTCCCCCTCTGGCCAATATTTTTCCTCGGGGGGCAATAATCGGAACTCGGCGGATTCTATTCCCCTCGGCAATATTGCGAAAGTACCCCCCTTTAATTATTTGCAGTTCAATGAGCCTCCCAAAAAGGAGTAGAAAACCTAAAAGGAGGGTTCCACGAAAAAACCAAGCGAGCCAACTCTGGACCCTAGCGGCGGAAAGTGCTTCCATTTAGATGCCTTCTGAAACTCTAATTTTTGAAAGTAGGCGGGAGTCTTCCAAAACCTTTCCGCAACCCCTAACCACGCAGGTCATGGGGTCTTCGGCAACGTAGACGGGTATTTTGGTCGCATCCGAAACCATCTTGTCTATTCCCGTGAGCTGTGAGCCACCTCCAGCCATAATTATGCCCCGTTCCATTATATCGCTTAGAAGCTCCGGCGGGGTCTCCTCTATCGTTTCGGAGACGTTGGTAATAATCTCCTGAATCACGGGGGCGAGAGCCTCCCTGATTTCGCTACCCGCAAGTTTTATCGACTTGGGTAACCCTGATTCCAAATCTCTGCCTCTAACAACTTCGTATTTTTCTTTGCCGTTAACCCCCGAGCCGATGTTGATTTTAACCAGCTCCGCCGTTGGTTGTCCCAAAAGAAGAGAGTATTTTAGTCTGACGTAACTAATTATTGCTTCGTCCATTTCATCGCCAGCGATCCTTATCGAGCGCCCCAAGACCACCCCTCCCAAGGAGATGACCGCTATCTCGCTCGTCCCTCCGCCGATATCAACGACGAAAATCCCTTCCACCCCCTCGACGGGAAGGCCGGCTCCAATTGCGGCTGCCATCGGTTCCTCAATGAGGTGTGCTTCTCTAGCGCCGGCGTCGAGTGCGGCATCGGCCACCGCTCTTCTTTCGACTTCGGTTACACCCGAGGGAATGCCAACAACCACGCGGGGTCTCGGGATTTTTGGCACGACGGTTCCTACCTCGTGCACCCTTCTGATGTAGTAGGAAAGCATTGCGGCCGTGGCATCAAAGTCCGCAATCACTCCGTCTCTTAAGGGCCTAATGGTTTCGATTGTCGCCGGAGCCCTCCCCAGCATTTTCTTGGCCGAGCTACCGATGGCCAAAATTTCTTTGGTCTTTTTATGTCTGGCAACGGCCGAGGGCTCGCGAATTGCTATCCCCTTGCCGCGGACCCAAATCAGGGTATTGGCGGTACCCAAATCGATGCCAACGTCGTGCGAGAAAAGTCCGAATAAAGAGTTGAGGGGAGTAAATCTCATATTAACCTAAGTTGGCAGTATAACGCGAGAAACGTTAGTTGCAAAGGTGAATTTTTAAGGATAAATTAGGTTGACATGCTTTTGACTTTCTCCCGAGCTATTCCTTTACTTTTCAACCTGCTTTTTTTCTTCGTCCCTCTGGTCCTTTACCCCTACTCATACGAACTTTTTGAATTTAACAAAATGATAGCAACCTACGCCTTGACCGTCTTAATTGTCGCCGCGTGGTTGATAAGGATGATTTTGGCCAAGAAAATAATCTTTCGTCGCACAATCTTTGATGTTCCGATTGTTCTTTTCCTTCTTTCCCAAGTTGTCTCAACCCTTTTCTCGATAGATTTTAGAACTTCGCTTCTGGGGTATTATTCTCGGTTCAACGGAGGACTATTCCCAACCCTCTCCTACTCTCTTCTTTTTTGGGCTTTTATCTCGAATATGGATAGAACAAAAACCGTAAAAGCCATAGAATTCCTTCTTTCTTCTGGAGTGGTCGTTTCTATCTACGCCGTTCTTCAGCATTTCGGAATAGACAAGGACGTCTGGGTCCAGGATGTCCAAAATCGGGTTTTCTCAACCTTGGGACAACCCAATTGGTTGGCGGCCTTTCTGGTTTTACTTCTACCCTTGACCTGGTACTTTGCAAAGTTTCACTCGCTAAAAACCAAGAAAAATATTCTTTTTATTCTGATAACGATTCTTTTTACCCTCTCCCTAGCCTACACCAAATCCCGCTCGGGTCTTTTGGCGTTCGCAGTCGTTACCGCTCTCTTCTGGGGATTAAACTACTCTTTAAAAAACTTCTTAGTCCTGACATCTTTGTCTTTGGTCTTAATCTTCGTTGGTGGAACTGCCTGGACTCCTAGTCTCGAAAAGTTTCTGGCAACAAAACCTAGAGAAGAAACCAAACAGGTAACTGAACCGGCACTCGAGGTTGGCGGAACCGAGTCAGGTGCTATCCGGAAAATCGTTTGGCAGGGGGCTGTCGATATCTGGCGCCGCTATCCCTTAACGGGCTCTGGGCCAGAAACCTTTGCCTTTGCCTACTATCAGTTTCGGCCGGTTGAGCATAACTTGGTTTCTGAATGGGACTTTCTCTATAACAAAGCCCACAATGAGTTCTTAAACATCCTGGCAACGACCGGAATTCTGGGTCTGGCCGCCTATCTCTATTTAATTGCGCAAGTTTTCCTTTTCCTAGTCAAAAAACTCAGGGAAAATCAGGAAACCCTCGACGTTAGTTTGCTGTCGGGATTTTCCGGAATATTAGTGACTAACTTTTTCGGTTTTTCGGTCGTACCGACTGCTCTCTTATTTTTCCTTTACCCGGCCATGGCTGTCAGTCTGAGAGAAAATAACGAAGAGGTAAAAGGCTATCAAAAATTAGAAGGCCGACAAAACTTAGCAATCGGTAGCGTCTTACTTATTTCTTTTTATCTTCTATATAGTCTGGGCAAATACTGGTCCGCTGACCTCCTTTTCGCCAAGGGCAAAGCTCTCAACGACGCCAACGATCCGGTAGGCGCCAGGAATAAATTGGTCTCGGCCATAAAACTCTCTACCAAAGAGGCAATTTTCTGGGACGAACTCTCGCAGAGCGACGCCTTGATAGTTGAGGCCTTGAGCGAAAGCTCGGAAAGACAAAAGGCCAAGGAATTTGCCGATTTAGCCGTCAGCGAATCCGAAAGGGCCATCACCCTCTCCCCCCGAAATTTAAATCTTAAAAGAAGTCGGGCTAACGTTTTTATCAAACTCTCGACACTTGACCCCGGTTATTTAGCTGGGGCCAGGGATACTTTGCTTGACGCGGTAACTTTTGCCCCAACCGATGCCAAGCTCTATTTTAACCTGGGTTTAACCTATGCCAGACTCGGGGACGTGGATAACGCCCTCAAGGTTTTTGAGAAAGCCATCAACTTAAAGGGTAATTATAAAGACGCCAGACTCGCCTACGCCCTTATCCTTATCGACAAAGGTCAAAGGCAAAAAGCCAAAGAAGAGCTAACTTATATCCTGGAAAAGATCGACCCCAACGACCCAATTACTCGCCAGACATTAGAAGAGATAAAGTAAATTTGGGCCAATCACATGGTATAATTCTTCCATGGTCAGGAAAATTCTACCGTCGACAGACCCAAGACTGAGACAAAAATCAAAACCGGTTGCCAAGATAGACAAAAAAATTATTAGTCTCATCAAAGATTTGAAGGACACACTCAATGTCCAAAAAGATCCCGAAGGCGTCGGGCTGGCCGCACCCCAGCTGGGAAAGGCTCTCAGGGTTTTCGTGGTGCTGGACTCTGGCGAGACAAGAGCAGTCGTCAACCCCGAGGTAATCAGGGTCTCAGAAGAAATCCACGGAAAAGTCAAAAAGGGAGAAATTATGGAAGGATGTCTCTCCCTCCCCCATTACTACGGTCCTTTAGATAGGGCCAAGAAGATAACTATCAAATATCTAAATGAAGAGGGAAAAGAGGTAGTCGAGGACTTTGTGGGCTTTACCGCTCAAATCATCCAGCACGAGATTGACCACTTAAACGGTATACTATTTATAGATAGGCTTCTTGCGGCCAAAAAGCCTCTTTATAAACTTGTGGGTCAGGAGTGGGAGGAAATCGAGCTTATCTAGATGAAAATCGTTTTCTTTGGGACTCCCGAATACGTTTTACCGGTACTTGACCTTCTCCACAAAAAGTTTGCCAGAAAAGGGATTTCACCTATTGTTGCTGTCGTCACCCAAAGACCCAGGCCTGTAGGGAGAAAACAATCTCTGACATACTCTGGCGTGGATTCGTGGGCCCACAAAAAGGGAGTTCCAGTTTTCTACGAGCCGGAGGATCTTCTCTCGAACCAATTGGGCTTTGAGTTAGGCATCGTTGCCGACTATGGAAAGATAATCCCTCAAATTGTCATCGACGCCTTTGGCCACGGGATATTAAACATCCATTTTTCGTCTCTGCCAATTTATCGGGGGGCTTCGCCAGTCCAGGCAGCAATTGTAAATGGGGAAAAAGAAATCGGAATCAGCATATTTAAAATCGATAAGGAACTTGACCACGGACCTATCGTTAGCCAATTTTCGGAACCTATCTCTCCAGGGGAAACTTACGGAGTTTTGAAAAGAAGGCTTTTCCCACTAGCGGCGGCGGTTCTTTGCGATCTATTGCCAGCTTATGTCTCCGGCAAAATTAAGCTCAGACCCCAAGAGCACTCAAACGCAACCCATACCCGATTAATAACCAAGAAGGACGGCTTTATTCCACCTGAATATATCGACCAAGCCCTCAAAGGCAAACCTTCCAAAGAAAAATGGCAAATTGGTTTTATAAAGAATTATTCCTTGATACCAACGGCAAACAATCTCGGTAACTTTATCCGAGCTATGGATCCCTGGCCGG
>JBMOLC010000014.1:0-18023 GCA_049324215.1 Patescibacteria group bacterium
AAGACGACAAGCACCCCATTTATATCCGAATTACCAAAGAAGTCTATCCGCGGGTTATAACAGCAAGAAGAATCGAGCAAAAGGAAAAAAATCTGGCGTTTTTCGGACCGTTTCCGTCGTCAGCAAATGTCCGTTCGGTGCTGCGGCTCTTAAGAAGAATTTTTCCTTATAGTGAGCACAAAATCGGCAAACGGCCGTGTCTTCCCTCCCACCTTGGCCTCTGCAACCCCTGTCCCAATTTGGTAGCAAACTTAAAGGACGAAAAAATAAAGAAGGAGTTAATCAGGGCTTATCTAATCAATATTCGCCGCCTCAAGGGCGTTCTTGCGGGTAGATTCGGCAAGGTCAGGGAAGAGCTCGATTACGAAATGCTCAAAAAGTCTAAAGAGGAGAAGTACGAAGAGGCCCAGGCCGTGAAGGAGCAAATCGCAAGACTGACCTATATTACCCAAACGGTTATTCCCAGCCAGGCTTTCCTGGAAAATCCCAACATTATCGAAGACGTTAGACGCGAGGAATTGGCAAGTCTGAAAGAGATTCTAGCTCCCGGCCTAAGAGTCAAAAATCTTTTAAGAATCGAGTGTTTCGACGTTGCCCACCTTGCCGGAGAAAATCCCACGGCTTCGATGGTGACTTTCGTTGGGGGAGAACCCGACAAGAACTTTTACCGGCACTTTAGAATTAGGCAAAGAAAGGGGAGAGACGACATCGCCTCGCTCAAGGAGGTCGCTAAAAGAAGAGCAAAATATTTCCCAACTTGGGGCGTACCCGATTTGATAATTGTCGACGGGGGCAAAACCCAGGTCGCGGCCTTTCATGAGATTCTCAAGCAGTTTGATATCCCGCTAGTTGGAATTGCCAAAAGAGAGGAAACTTTGGTCATACCCAGGCTCGAGGCCGAAAAACTTAAATTTAGACTAAAACGGTTGCGCCGGGGTCCGGCTTTAAACCTCGTCCAAAGGGTAAGAGACGAAGCTCACCGGTTTGCCCGGCGCTATCACCACCTTCTTGTTAAAAAATCTCTACTTGCCTATACTTAAATCATAAAGTATGAAAACCCTTCTCAGGCACTACGTCGTTGACACAGTCGCACTCTATCTGGTTTCGCAAATCGCGAGCGGCATGGTTTTTGAAGGCGGAGCCAAATCACTCCTCTTAACCGGTGTGGGGCTAATGGCCTCTTCACTCGTGGTCAAACCAATCATCAATATTCTCATCTTGCCCCTGAACCTAATTACCTTCGGGCTTTTTAAGTGGGTCTCTGCGGCGGTTGCTCTCTACGTCGTCACCCTAGTTGTTCCCGGTTTTAGAATAATCGAATTTGTCTTTGCTGGCTTGACGACGAAATGGATAGGTATTCCCGGTTTTGCCTTCAGTGGGCTTGCCGCCTTTATTGCCTTCTCGTTTGCCCTCTCGTTTCTGACCTCATTCATTTACTGGCTGATTAAGTAAGGGTATAATTGGTTTACTCAATGGGAAATCTACTCCTGGTTGCCCAAATTATCGTCTCGGTTTTTCTCATCGGAGCGATACTCATCCAGACAAAGGGAACGGGTTTTGGCCGGGTCTGGGGGTCAAGTGGCGTGAGTTTTGCCAGGCGAGGACTTGAAAAGTTGGTCTTCAGGTTGACATTTGTCCTGGCTGGTCTTTTTACCCTCTTGGCAGTCTTACAGCTGGTAATTAGCTGACCGTTCCAATGCTAACCATACGCTACTTAATCAGGCTTCTTTTAGCGTTCATTGCTAGGTTCAAGGCAGTGATATTCCTCGGTATATTTTTCGGAATTGTTGTCTTTCTGCTTTTGAAAATTTTTGGCTCCTCCCTTTTTACGAGCACCACCGAAAAAATAGGCATTGTGGGGCGCTATCGATTCGACAACCTGCCCGAAAATGTTCTCGTGCTTATCGGTAACGGCCTGACCCGGGTAAATGAGGACGGGACAATTTCTCCCGACCTGGCAGTGAGCTGGGAAACACCAGACAAAGGCCAAACGTGGATTTTCAAATTGAAGGAAGACGCTTTTTGGCAGGATGGGAAGAAGGTTAGAAGCGATTCCATAAACTACGAATTCTCGGATGCAAAAATCGATAGACCGGCTCCTGATACCGTAGTTTTCAAACTCGAGAGCCCCTTCGCACCCTTTCCTTACGTCGTCTCTAAACCGTCTTTCAAAAAGGGACTTTTGGGTACAGGGGAGTGGAGGGTATCCAAAGCCACAATGTCTTCGGGATTTGTCCAAAGGCTAACCCTGACAAATAAAGAGGGTGACAGGAAAATAATCAAGTTTTATCCAACCGAAGAGAGGGCCAAGCTGAGTTATAAATTGGGAGAAGTTGACATCCTCCAAGGGATACTAAACCCCAAACCATTTAATGAGTGGAGGGTTGTAACTTTTTCCGCCGACGTCAACACCCAGCGGATGGCCGTCATCTTCTTTAATACCCAAGATAAGCTCTTGGGGGAAAAATCTTTGCGCCAGGCGCTAATTTATGCCATCGCTAAAGACAAATTTAATGGCCCGAGAGCCATAAGCCCCATTTCTCCCGACTCTTGGGCCTATAACCCCCAGGTCAAACCTTACGACTACGACAGACAAAGAGCGAAAGAGCTTATCGACGACCTACCCAAGGAGCTAAAGGTAAATCTATCTCTCTCTCTGGTTACAACCCCGGCACTTCTTAGTCTCGGAGAAGGAATCGTCAAGGACTGGCAGGAAGTAGGAGTCAATGCCGCAATCAAAGTTTCATCAGGTGTTCCGGGAGATTTTCAGGCCTTTTTGGCAATTTTTGATGTTCCCCAAGACCCTGACCAATATGCAATCTGGCACTCAACCCAAACCTCTGCAAATATTTCTCACTACCAAAATCCCAGAATTGATAAGCTTCTCGAAGACGGCAGGATAGAACTAAATACCGAAGAGAGGAAGAAGGTCTATCTTGATTTTCAGCGATTTCTGGTTGAGGATTCTCCGGCGGCCTTCCTCTACCACCCCGTAAGCTACACCATAACCAGAAAATGAGGGTCGTTCGTGATGACCTCGAACAGATTATAGCTTCATTCGGGCCGATTTACAAACACTTCGGCCAAAATTTTGTGTATCTATTTGCTCGAGGAGTGGAAGTTCACTCCTCCATAATTTTTAAGGTCTACTCTCGCAGGCGATACCATCTCCCACGCCCGTTGAGTCCAATTTCATTGGGTCATAGGTGGCGGTAAAACCACAACACTCAAAGAATGTTTGAGCTTCGGCGTGAGTGACAAAATCACTGCAATCCCGGTCTGGCGAGGTGCAAGAATACTTACAAGCTCCGCCGGAGGTTGGAGTTGGCGTGGCTAGACACGAAGACCACAAGCCTCGGTTCTTGTCTCTTGCATCTTTTTGTGCCGCCAAAAATCTTTCGTTGTACTTCACATCTGGTGGGTAGGTGTAAACCTCGGCATACCCTTCTTTGACCAAGACCTCGTTGACCATTGAGTCTCCGACATAAACATAGCGGAGTAAGCAGCCATAGCGGTCTGTTTCGCTAACATCCTTTTCGAGAACAATGGTTTTGCCTTCCACAAGCACTTTATTTTTGGCGGTGGACTCATTAGAAAAGCAGGCATCCTTTTCTGGCGTGTCCATTCCGATATATCTCACTCTCTGGCCACCTTCTATCTCAATGGTGTCCCCATCAATAACTCTGGTTACCTTGGCCTCTCGGCGATCTGGGTTTGGGGTGGGTGTTACCTCAGTTTGCTGACCCTCCACTTCTGGCGTAGGCGTAGGTTGACTTTCAACCTGAGTGGTTTCTTTTGAAGGCGTTGGACTTACCAGAGCGGCGATATAGGTGCCTCCAAAAAATAGAGCGAAGACACCAATTACTGCCAGAGCTGCGAATTTGAGTTTTTTATTGCCGACCTTGGCATAAACGAACCAAGCAAGCAAAAGGCCGATTGTAATAGGGAAGAAAAATAAACCAAGGACTGTAGCAACTGGAATTGTCAAAAACTTTTTTCTGCCGCTGAATAATTCCCTTATTTTCCCCATTCCTAAATTTCTTTGGGTAGATACAAATTCTATCAAAAAACCTCGGCGAGGACGAACCATAGCCGAGGCGTTGATAAGTAAAATATAGCTTGTAAATTGTCCTTTGTCAATAGGCAATTGATATAATTTGATACAGTCCTGGGGTGACCGACGCGAATCGAACGCGCAACCTCAAGGTCCACAACCTCGCGCTCTAGCCGTTGAGCTACGGTCACCAGATAACTTCAATATTATAGCAAAATTGCTTCTGGAAATCTCAGAGGCGTATAATTTAGGCGTGAAAGCCAGACCGGCCTACAAATATGCGTTTAGTCCTCCAGGTGTTTCCGGAATTGAAAAATGGCAAATTAGGACCTACCACAGAGACATCATCTCCGACGCCGGAAAGTATGAGTTGGAGAAAAAGGCGTTTCTTGAAACCCAAACCGGTAAGAAATTTTTGACATATCGCCAAGAAAAATTTCTCAATCTCAATGGTCTTTCCTTATGGCTGGTCGACGGGACAAGCCTCAGAGGGGGCGCAAAGGCCGGGGATGTTGATTTTACCATGGCCGGTCACGGTTTTCGCTACCTTTATATTCCGTTGGGCGAGATTTGGATAGATGCTGTCTACAAAAATACTCTCGACTTCTGGCCGACAATCTGGCATGAATATTTAGAAAGAAATCTGATGGCCAAAGGAATGGATTATGATAATGCCCACGATATCGCCCATCGACTGGAGATTGTTCTGAGACAAGGGAAATATTTTGTCCTTCCTGTAGGAACATATAGGCAATAAAATATTCTTAATTGCGGCCCGGCAGCTTTGAAAATTGTGCTAGATTATTACAATCGAAGCTATAGCGAAAAGCGGCTGGTCGCCCTCCTCGGAACAAATCAAAAAGGTACCGAACCACAAGCTTTCTTGAAGGTAGCAAAACATCTCGGATTTAAAGCTAAGAGTAGAGAAAATATGACCGTCGTCCTGGTTAAGAGATTAATCAAACAAGGTCTACCTGTAATTGCTAATCATACTACTCCTGACCCGACGGGGGGACATTATGCTGTGATTATTGGGTTTAGTCAGGACGAATTTGTGCTTTCCGATCCGGCAGAGGACTCCGGCTACATCATCAAAAAGATCAATTATTTTATGGATAACTGGTACGAGGAGGAAGATAAAACAGTCAGGCAAGGAATAACAATCGGCCTTTAGTTTTCCTTTATTTCCGGATAGACAACCAGAAGGAATAAAGACCCAATTAAGGCTATTATTCCGGCTGTTAAGAAGAGTGAATTAAAGCCGAGGTTTTCCGCCAACAATCCTCCTAGAGCTGCCGCCATGGCAGAGCTTAATTCCGTACCGGTGGAGTGAAGCCCCCAAATAAATGACTCTCTGCCTTCTTCCAAGTTGCGGGTAAAAAGTCCCATCCAGGCAGGATAGGCCATTGCTCCGGCAACACCAAAGATTATCTCAATCAGATAAATATGTATTGGCTGAGTTGCGAACAGGTAAAGAAAGATAGCAACGGCCATCAAAACACTGCCCAAAAAAGCGAGCCAGAAATCGATTTTTTCTCCTTCAGTCTCATCGATAAGTATTCCGATCGGAATCTGAAACAACGATTTGATTCCCAGATAGATTGCCTCGGCAATTCCCACGGTGATGAGGGTCCCGCCTGATATTTGGTCGGTGACGAAGACCGCGAAAATGGGGGACATTAAGCCAAACCCCGAATAAACCAAAATATCTGAAGCCACCAGCACCCTCAAGATTTTGTTTAGCGAGAAAATATTGCGCCAACCGACTTTCCTTAACCTTTGGAGTGCTGTTTGAACCATTTGAGCGGGATAGGGGAGTCGAACCCCTCTTCTCAGCTTGGAAAGCTGATGTTGAACCGCTCAACTAATCCCGCACGAAGCAAATTATACCAAAAAGTCGGGGACCAGGGAATTGAACCCTGTGCCTTCCGCTCCCAAAGCGGACATTCTACCGTCGAACTCGTCCCCGAATTGTGCCGAGGGAGGGAGTCGAACCCACACGTCGCAATTGCGACACAGGATTTTAAGTCCTGAGCGTCTGCCATTCCGCCACCTCGGCTTAAGGCTATATTATACTCCACAATTGACAAAAGACCCAGCCCTGTCTAATCTGAAAATAGTAGTCAAAGGGGGTGAGAAAAGTGAAAGCCTACGTTAGATTTCTGATAATCTGGCTGGTTAATGCTGGCTTATTTTATCTCGCCACAAGCCTCTATCCTGCAAATTTTGTTCTCGGAAACGCGAGTTTAACGCCTTTGTGGGCAGCGGTGGTCTCGGGATTCTTGCTGACTGTTCTCTGCCGCTGGGCGAGACCCGTTCTTTCTAAAATTGGTCTTTCTTTATCAGGAAGACTGAAGATGTTTGTTTTCTACTGGCTGGTGAATGCTGGCGCTATCTGGTTAATCGCCAGATTCTCTTACTTAACGGGTTTTGGGATAACCGCCTACTACTGGGCCCTGGCGCTCGGGTTTGTGACCAATCTTAGCCAATGGGTTGTCAGACAGATTTTTAAGGCTGCTGGCCTGACTTGATTTTCAAGATAGCTTCAATAAAGGAGACGAAAATTGGGTGCGGGGTTAGTGGCCTGCTAATATATTCGGGGTGAAACTGCGTTCCGACAAAAAATGGATGACTCTTAATCTCGATTGCTTCGACTAGTTTTCCGTCAGGCGAAGTACCTGAAATTACAAAACCATTTTTCTCAAATTTTTCTCTGTAGCGATTATTAAATTCATATCGGTGTCTATGCCTTTCGTAGATAAGGAGTCTTCCGGCATTCTTTACTTTAGCGTACTTGAGATATGCTTCTCCGAGCTTTGTGCCCTTTTTGACGACACACGGCCAAGCGCCCAGACGAATCGTTCCTCCGTATTGCCTCTTTGACAAATACTCGGCTTGGTTCGGCATAATATGGATCACCGGGTAAGGAGTCTGGGCGTCTGCCTCGGTTGTATTTGCCTTAATTAGACCGAGAACATTTCTAGCAAACTCGATCGTGGCCATCTGCATGCCAAAACAAAGTCCCAAGTAGGGGATTCCTTTTTCTCTGGCATATTTTGCAGCCATGACTTTCCCCTCTGTACCTCTTGCACCCCATCCCTGGGGAACGATTATTCCGTCAAATCCTCCCAGCGAGGCTCTTTTCTCTTCGAGATCTTCGCTATCTATCCAACTTAAAGAAATATTACAGCCCATTTTCCAGGAAGCGTGCTTTAGGGCCTCGATTACCGAGACATAAGAATCGGAGAGTTGATAATCGCCGGTTACGAAATACTTTCCGACCATTGCGATTTTTAGTGCCTTACCTTTGGGTCGGTGGATTTTTTTAGTAAGTTCCTGCCAGTTATCAAGAAGGGTATGTTTTTTAACAGCCAGTCCAAGAAGTCTCAAGCAAACGTCATCGAGCCCCTTACCGGAATTGGCAAGAAGCAGGGGAACCTCATAAACACTTGGCATATCTGAGCAGGAAAAAATGTAGTCCCCCTTGATATTGCAAAAAAGGGCGAGTCTTTCTAGTCGTCTTTTGTCGATCGGCTTTTCGGCTCTGGCTACAATAACGTCCGGGTGAATACCCATACCGTTTAAAATATGCACCGAAGTCTGAGCTGGTTTACTCTTGAGTTCGCCGATATTGGCAAGGTAGGGGAGGTAGGTGACGTGGAGCTGGATAACGTCTTTCGGATTTTTCAACTTCATTATCCGGGTTGCCTCAAAGAAAATGTTGTTTTGATATTCTCCGACGGTTCCTCCCAACTCAACGATCACAATTTCAGCCTTGTGGGTCTCGCCGGCCAGCCTGATTCTTCTGACTATCTCGTCGGTTACATGGGGGATAGCCTCAACGTCCTCGCCCTCATACTCAAAAGCCCTTTCGCGTCTAATTACCTCCTGATAAATTTGGCCGGTAGTAATGTAGTTTTGTTTATCGAGGTTCTCGTGCAAAAATCTCTCGTAATGGCCGATATCCTCGTCTGTTTCGATCCCGTCATGGGTTACGAAAACTTCACCGTGTTCCTGAGGCCTAATTGTGCCCGCATCGACATTAAGATACATGTCAATCTTAACCGGACTAACTCTGTATCCTTGGGATTTAAGAAGAAGTGCGAGCGAGGCCGAGATGGTGCCCTTTCCCAGGCCCGAGACAACACCACCTGAAACAACGATGAACTTCATTAAGGATGGCCCTCCTCAAAATATAAAGATAAAGCGTCAGAAGTCAAGAGGAATATTTAGTGCGCCTGGAGGGAATCGAACCCCCACAAACCGTGGTCCGAAGCCACGTGCCCTATCCGTTAGGCCACAGGCGCAAATGACGTTATAATTATAGCTTATATGGAAACTGTTCGCCAGCAGATTGAGGCTATTGAGAAAGAGATTAGAGAAACCCCTTATCACAAGGGGACAGAGCACCATATCGGAAAATTAAGAGCCAGACTGGCAAAACTCAAGGACAAGATTTTGGAAGGAGAGATTAAAAAGGGAGGAGGCGGTGGAGGCGGATATGCAGTTAAAAGAGAGGGGGACGCAACCATTGTTCTTATCGGTCCTCCTTCTTCCGGTAAATCCACTTTAATTAATAAAATTACCAATGCTGACTCCAAGGTCGCTCCCTATGCTTTTACCACCGTTTCGGTAATACCAGGAATGCTGAAATACAAAGATGCATATATTCAGATTCTTGACGTACCCGGGCTTATCGAGGGAGCAAGGGAGGGAAGGGGTCGGGGGAAAGAAGTCCTTTCGGTAGCAAGAGCAGTGAACCTTCTTGTCATCTTGGTTGATACCGAGAGAATAAGCCTTGTCGATAACTTAATTAGCGAATTAGAAGGGGCGGGGATAAGGGTTAACAAAACCCCTCCCGAAGTCTTAATCGAAAAAAAAGCGGGCGGAGGAATAATCATCCATTCGAACCTAAAACAAGACATTTCCAAGGAAACCATTAAGGCTGTAGCAATCGAATATGGGATTAGAAACGCAGAAATAACAATCAAAGAAAAACTTGATATGGAGATTCTTCTAGATGTTTTTTCTCCAAATAGGGTTTATGTGCCTGCAATTTTTGTCGTCAATAAAATCGATTTAGCACCAGACAATAAAGCTAAACCAGACTACCTCTATATAAGCGCTGAAAAGGGAACGGGAATTGACGAATTAAAAGAAACCATTTGGGAAAAACTTAGACTTGTCAGGGTTTATTTGGTTAGACCAAACGAAGAGCCCTCTTTTAGTCATCCCATCATTGCTAAAGAAGGAGAGACGCTTTCGGATATTGCCACGAAAATAGGGAGTGAATTTGCCGAAGGAAAAAAGAAAGCTAAGATCTGGGGTAGGTACGCTCGCTTTCCTGGCCAAGAAGTCTCGCTAAAGACCCCCATACAAGAAGAAATACAGGTTCGCTTCCTGTGAGCCGCGGAGGATTCGAACCTCCAACCTCATCCTTACGTCGCAGACGCCGTACGTCTGCGGGCTTATGTGAGCTCAGGAGGATTCGAACCTCCAACCTTCTCCTTAAGAGGGAGCTGCTCTGCCGTTGAGCTATGAGCCCGCAGTCGGAAGAGAGATTTGCTCTGCCGTTGAGCTAGCGGCCCAAAAAGTGCCCCTGGAGGGAATCGAACCCCCAGTCTTGTGTTTAGAACACACCTGCTTTATCCGTTAAGCTACAGGGGCTTGGAGCGGGAAACGGGAGTCGGACCCGCGACCTTCTCGTTGGCAACGAGACGCTCTACCAGCTGAGCTATTCCCGCATTTTGTGCCGAGGGCGTGAGTCGAACACGCATCTGACGCTCTTCAGGCGCCCGCCGTGACCACCTTGGCTACCTCGGCCTAAAGTGGTCGCTGAGGGTCTCGAACCCCCGACCTTGCGGATGTAAACCGCACGCTCTACCAACTGAGCTAAGCGACCGGGTGCTCTTTGTATGCGAAAATTCGAACGTATTTCCAACAAAAATGTTGATGTATTGTGCTAGCTCAGGCTCGCTTCGCTCGCCTTCGCATTTTCGCGCGCAATTTTATGTTTGCTTACGCAAACACTAGTTGCCTTTCAGGCAACCATATTTTACTAAAATATGCGGGAAAAAGAAACTTAGAGATTCCAAGTTTGACTTATAGGATATTTAGCTATATATTACCAACAATTATCTGAAATGGCCAATATAGAGAGAAAATTGGGAATGTTTACTAGCCTAGAAGGGATAGACTTTACAGGCAAAACCCCTATTGCAAATTGGCTTAAAGAAGACCTAGAAAGACAGGGTTTGAAAGTCAACATAACGAGGGACCCTCCTTATAAACTTTCTCCTTGGGATAGATTCAAGAGGCATTTTGAAAAAGGAGAAGGTTTGTCTTATATTTCTGAAGCGTTTTTATTATTGACCGCAAGGCTTGATAATTACGAGAAATTTATTCTCCCAAAACTACAAACTGGTGCTGTTGTTATCGCCGATAGGTTTCTGGATAGCTGGTTTGCTTATCAAAGCGTAAGATTAGCAAAATATTTTGGTGATGAGGAACCTGCTTTAGAGTTTTTAATGCGACTTAATCAGGGATTAGTTGATAGAGGATTACTTTCGTTTCCCAACTTAACTTTATTAATCGAAGCTAATCCTACTGAAACAATGCAAAGGGCAAAAGAAGTTAAAACTTTATCAAAATACGAAGTCATGGATACGCAAGTAAAAGTTGCGTTACAATATCAAAGATTAGTTGAGCTTTTTCCAGAAAGGATTAGAGTCGTTGACGCTAGGGGCAAGGAAATTTCTGAGGTATATCAAGACGCAAAGAAGATAGTTCTCGAGGAGGTGACAAGACACTATGACCATTGAACAAACCAGGGTACTGTCAAGTATTTTGTGTAAACCGGTTTTCCCCATATTGCCTTTGCCACAATAACTCTAGGTCAACTTGGTATGCAGCAAACCCGTTTAATCTTTGCCTTTCGTATCTTCCTGTCAAATCTCTTACTTTTAGGTACATCAAATTTCTGACTGAATCCTCCGTCGGCATGCTGTTTTTGTTTTTAAGGACCTTTCGGAAATCCTTGTTTAATCTCTCTAACCAGTTAGTTGGGTAAAGGTGTGGTTGTAAGTATTCGGGAAAGGCCAGAAACCTCATCAAATACTCAATTTTATCAAACCACCTTGTCAATAATTTTGGATATTTGGGTTTAATCAAATTATTCAGTTTGATTAGTTTCTCTTTTGCTTCAGCCAACGACTTGCTCTGGTAAATCTCTTTCAATTTCAAAGCCACCTTGTCTTTGTCTTTTGGCCTGACATGATTGAGGGTAAACCTGGTCTGGTGAACCACACAAAGCTGAATCTGGGCTTTGGGAAACTCCTCGGAGATGACATTCTCCAAGCCCGTTAATCCGTCTGCGACAAAAACCAGGACTTCCTTTACCCCTCTGTCTTTCAGGTTTTTGAGGATTTCTTTCCAGACACCCGCAGATTCTTCAGCTCCCACAGATATGCCTAAAATGTCGCGGTAGCCGGAATCGTCAATTCCTGCAATTGCGTATACCGCATCAGCGGAAACAGTCTCTCCCCGCCTTAGTTTAACGAACAATGCGTCAATAAATATGGCAGTATACCTTGGCTTTAAAGGACGGCTCTCCCAGGCTTTTCTTTCTTCTTCGATTTCCCTGGTAATTAAAGTTACCTGCTGGGGAGAATATGTTTTACCGTATATTTCAGCAACCACCGCATTAATATCCCTTGTCGTCATCCCCTTGGCGTAAAGACTCATGACCAGTCTGTCCATTGGCTTTGTCTGTCTCTGCCATTTGTCGATTAATTCCGGTGTAAACTCTCCCAGCCTGTCTCTGGGAATGCCCAGGTCTTCTAAATTACCCAGTCCTGTTAAAAGATCCCTTTTGTAATATCCGTTTCTTGAGTTTTCTGTTCCGTATCCGGAATAATCGTGTTTACCATATCCTAAGATGGCTGTTCTTTCTCCCTCCATCAAACTTTCCAGCATCAGCTTGAAAAGCCTTTTTAGGGCTTCGTCTTTGTTGCCGCTTTCTCCTTGATTATTATCGGTCAAATTATTTCACCTCCTTTTCTACTATATTTTAACCGAGGTTTACACAATTTAATTTACAGTACAGTACCAAAACCCAGATTTACAGCAAGGTAACCGAGTTGAAGCAACCGAGCAACATTCTTGGACGGTAGAAGAATTTGAGGATTACCCCCTTATTATTGAACCAGGAGACCAAGGGTTGGTGGGTGAGATCTTGGACGAAGACAAAAGAGTCTACGTAACCTGGGATAAAGATCAGTTTCCTCATAAAAAGAAATCTTTATCATTCCAAGAAGCATTAACTCTTAAGAAGATAGAAGAAAAAGCTAGTGAATAAAGAGCTTTTTCTTGAGTGCTTCTAGTGCAATTCGGCGCATAGAGAGACTATTTTTTTCTTTACTACTCATTTCGGCAAAAGTCTTGTTTCTTCCTTGAGGAATAAAAATAGGATCCCATCCAAAACCTTGATCACCCTTTATTTTTTTGGCAATACTGCCTTTTATCACACCTTTAGTAGTAACTGCTTTCTTTCCATCAAAATAACAAAGACTTGTCTGTGCTACGGCAGATCTATTTTCTTCATTTGAAAGGAGTCTTAAGATTCCTTCATTGCCTAAAGACTTCATAAAATAGTCGATAAAGACTCCGGGAAGTTGACCCCAAGCACCGAAAAACAGACTGGTATCTTCAACTAGAACAGGGGTTTTGATAAGACTATATGCTACTGCTGCTTTTTTATTGACACACTCAAGTGGGTCCAGTGTTTGGACCTCATCGATCTTTAGCTCTTTGGGAACAATCTTGATATGAAGTATTTCTGATGCCTCTCTTATTTTGTTTTCATTTGTAGTGGCAAAAACAATCTTTTTCACCTTGAAACAAATTTATTATTTTTTATTGTGAAACGCAATTCCCAACCTGCAGCCTTGGCGATTCCTATTCTTTTTGAAGTTTCTATTTCAAATTCGCCTTTGTCGATTGGTTCTGCGATAAAAAGTGGTGAATTTTGGGAAGTTAAATCAGTCCCATATAGACTTAAGTCTATATCAAAAGCCTGGCATAATTTCCCCGGTCCGTTAGCTATATCGACATCTTTTATGACTCTCCCGCCTCTGAGTTTTCTCATTTCACCGATTCCGATTATTGGTTCAATGGCACGAATAAGTACACAGCCAGGGCTGTCTTTTTCTTCTGCTACCGCATTGAGACAATAATAACCACGGATCTTGAAAATGTAGGCATGGCCTGGTTCTCCATAAAGAATTTTTGTCCTTTCGGTTCGGCCCGCAAAGGCATGTGCCGCAGGGTCCTGCTCTCCTAAATATGCCTCTACCTCTACCAATTTCCCAGCTATAATTTCATCTCTCCTGCTCCTCACAAGAATCTTTCCAAGCAAATCTCTGGCCACTTCTACAGCCTTTCTGTCAAAGAAGTCTCTATCCAAAACTCGATAACCTAAATCTTTGAGTGATAACGAAAGAGGATTTTCTGTCATCATGATTTTTGCTATTTTAGCAATTTAAAACTTGCATTTCACCTACTATGATATAAAGTTAAGACCATAGAAAATTTTTGCGTTTTTATTTTTTTCCTTTAATTAAGAATCAAAGGATTTCGAGCCAACTTTTCGCGAAGGCGAGCGAAGCGAGCCTGAGCTAGCACAATACATCAACATTTTTTTTGGAAATGCGTTCGAATTTTCGCATACAAAGAGCACAAGTACGCATGAGTAGCGATTTTGCTGTCTGCGGGTACGGGCGCAACCAACAAATCGTACGGAGAATTCGGGCAAAATTTCAGCCTTTTATTTAGAAAAGATATAGGAAAAATAAAAACGCAAAAATTATCAAAGTAAACACTTTGATTGATTAAACTGCCATGAAATACATAGGTTACTGCCGGAAATCAACAGATGAGAAAGATAAACAAATTCTTTCTATTGACCAACAAATTTCTGAGTTAAAGGACTTTGCTTCCAGAGAACATCTAGTAATTAGCGAGTTTTTGATCGAAAAACAGTCTGCTAAAATTCCTGGCCGTAAAGTATTTGGCAGTTTAATCAAGAGAATAGAACAGGGAGAAATTCAAGGAATCATTGCGTGGAACCCCGATCGTCTGGCCAGAAATTCAATAGACGGAGGAAAGATTATTTACTTACTAGATCAAGGAAAGTTAAAAGACCTAAAGTTTCCAACTCACTGGTTCGATAATACTCCACAAGGTAAATTCATGCTTAATATTGCCTTTGGGCAGAGCAAGTATTACGTTGATAATCTTTCCCAGAATGTAAAGCGTGGGATGCACTACAAGCTTAAATTAGGCATTTGGCCAACGATGGCTCCATTTGGATACTTAAATGACAAAAATGAGAGAAACATAAAAGTTGATCCAACAATCTCCAAGTTGATCAAAAAATCTTTTGACAAGTTCTGTAGTGGTGAATTCTCTCAGCCAAAACAAGTTCAGGATTTCTTTTCAAGTCATGGTGTTTTAGGAAGACTTGGAAAACCCATTAGGCTTTCTAAAATTAAAAAGATGTTAACTAATCCTTTCTACTACGGCTTAATGAAGTGTGGAGATGAAGTTGTAATGGGAAAGCATACTAAACTCGTATCTAAAAAGGCATTTGATAAAGTTCAAGAAATCCTGAACAGAAGATATACCAAACAAAATCACAAGCATGAATTTCCCTTTACAGGATTTATTAAGTGTGAGAGCTGTGGTTGTTCCATTACTGCAGAAAAGCATTTCAAGAATTACAAAAGCACAAGAGGTTTGGTTGAATATCAATATTATCGTTGCACTAAAAAGAAAGGAATATGTTCTAACATTCCAATTCCTGCTCCTAACCTTGAATCTCAACTTAGGGATATTGTTGGTAAATTTAGCCTAAAAGAGTTATACGTCAACAAACTTCTTGAAATGCTTGAGAAAGATAAGATAAAGCAAAAGAAGTTCGCTAAAAGCGAACTAACCAAGCTTTCTTTTTCTTTGAATGATTTAGAGAAAAAGTTAGATAAACTTCTAGATGCTTACCTAGAAGAAGTTATTGATACTGACAACTACCAGAAAAAGAAAGCAGAAATAGTTGGAACAATCGCTTTACTTAAAGAGAAAATTCTCGAAGTTAAGTCAAAAGGTGCTAGTTGGATTGAACCTATGGAAGAATTTCTGAATGAGGCGAAAACAGGGGCAAAAATTGCGCGCGAAAATGAAAACAGCCATTTGTTGTCACAAATGGCAAGAAAAGTTGGCTCGAACTATACGCTTTTCAATAAACGGCTGAAATTTTGCCCGAATTCTCCGTACGATTTGTTGGTTGCGCCCGTACCCGCAGACAGCAAAACTGCGATCACTCCCTACTTGTGCGGGAGACAGGACTTGAACCTGCACGCCTTACGGCACAGCCTCCTCAAGACTGCGTGTATACCAGTTTCACCACTCCCGCTCGGTGCAGATGGGAGGATTTGAACCTCCACGAGCGTAATGCTCACAGCGCCCTGAACGCTGCGCGTCTACCGTTCCGCCACATCTGCAAGTGTCCATATTATACCAAAGAAGAAGTCTCTTGGAAAACATTTTTAGCCTCGATGACTTGACACCAGTACTTTTTCTGTGTCATCCTTTCCTATAGGCAGTGTTCTGCCTTCACTATGAACACTACGGAAAGTGCCTCTGAATTTTCATTTTGGAAGAACCTGATTCTCGTCACCTTTTTCTTCACCTTGACTCCGATTGCCCTGGGGGCAAGTCTATTCTCTCTGGTTTCTTTAACCACATATAACGCGCGGGAAGCGGAAAGAACCAAAGAGGAAGTAACCACCTATCACAAATCCGGCGCCAGGGTTTTTGCTTCCCTCCCTACCGACTTACCCAGCGTTGATGGCTATATCACCTCAACCGACGCCAGAGCCGAGCTGGTCAGACAATACCTGGCGTACTGGGGCTCTCCCCTTGAGCCCTGCGCCAACTTAATTGTCGAAACTGCTGACAAATACGGCCTTGATTATCGACTCACGACGGCAATTGCCCAAAAAGAGTCAAACCTTTGTAAAATAATTCCTCCTGGAAGCTACAATTGTTGGGGTTGGGGAATCCACAGTGAAGGTACTTTAGGCTTTAGCTCTTTTGCAGAGGGAATAGAAGTAGTCTCAAAGGGGCTAAGAGAGGAATATTTAGATAAAGGTTATACCACCATTGAAGAAATAATGTCCAAATATACCCCCCTTTCCAATGGCTCCTGGGCTCTCGGGGTCAGTCAATTCATGGCTGAGATGGAATAGCCATCTCGTGATACAATACTCTCTATCCTTTCGATGGCTGCGCACTATGACACATACGACTATCCTTCTTACTGGATAGGCAGAGAGTACGAACACGAATCAGAAGTACTGGCACTCAAAGCCTTCTTACAAAAAATTCCCAAGATAGACACAATCCTCGAGGTCGGCACCGGGTTTGGACGTCTGACTCCAGCCTACCTCTATCGGGCAAGAAGGATAATCCTGACCGACCCTTCGGCCAGGCTTTTGGGTTTAACCCGCGACAAATATGGAAATAAAAAGGGAGTAAAGATAATCCAGACTAAAGCCGAAAACTTGCCAGGCAAAATCCGCAAAGGCTCGGTTGACCTCATGATTATGGTCAGGGTGCTTCACCACCTCGAAGATCCTGACAATTTTTTCGACATTGCCCAGAGCCTCGTCAAAAAGGGAGGTTATTTAATTTTAGAATTTGCAAACAAAAAACACTTCAAGGCCGTATTAACCGAATTTGCGAGAGGAAATCTCACTTTTCCCTTGGACATCTTTCCCAAAGAAGTAAAGGGTTTTAAAAAAAGAAGAAGGGAGGCGATTCCTTTCTTGAATTTCCACCCTGACAGCATTAGAGAAAGACTTAAAGAAGCGGGTTTTCGCATCAAAGAAGGGAGGTCAGTCTCCAATATCCGCTCGCCTTTTATCAAAAAAATTCTTCCGACCGAGATCCTTCTATCTCTTGAGGGTCTGCTGCAAAGACCTTTTTACTATATCAGTTTTGGTCCCTCGATATTTCTTCTGGTCCAGAAAACTTGACAATCCGATAGTACTATGCTATAGTACACGCTAGATCCCGAGGCAATCCCGATGTGATATCGGGAGAGCGTTGGAATTTTTCTTGAGGGTCGCCGAAAGGCGACCCTCTTTTTTGGCGAATAACATGTTAAAAATAATCATAATTTTGGTAATTTCCATCTCAAGCTTTTTCCTTAGCGCCAAGACAGTTTTGGCGGATTCCCGCGTTGCCGCAACTTCTGCCCAACTCAAAAAGACTACACGTCAAAACGACTACAGGGTTAGAATTTTAAGGACGTATTTATCCCAGCATAAATCTCCTTTGGTAGATTATGCCGAAACATTCGTCTTTTATGCCGATAAATACAATCTCGACTGGAGACTCGTTCCTGCCATAACCGGCGTTGAATCCACTTTTGGAAAAAGAATACCCAGAAATTCTTACAATGCCTACGGCTGGGCAAACGGGGCCTATAATTTCAAATCTTGGGAGGACTCGATTGAAATAGTGACTCAAACCCTGAGAGAAAAATATATCGAGAAGGGTGCTCCCTCGATTGCAAAAATAGCCAGACGCTATGCTCCTCCCTCCTCAACCTGGGCCAAGAAGGTCAAATACTTGATGCGAAAAATCGAACCTCTGCCCGTCACCTTCACCCTGGAAGGGTAACTTGGTATAATAGGTAGGTTAGGCCGAGGTGGCGGAATGGCAGACGCGCAGGATTTAGGATCCTGTGAGGTTATACTCGTGGGGGTTCGACTCCCTTCCTCGGCACTGAGTAGGAATGAAGTTCGGATGGGGTGGCCGCCCGAATTCGGCCACGGTAAGATTGCACCGAATCAAAGCCCAAATTGGGAGTGAAGGAGATTTACCGGTAGATTGAAAAAACGCAAAAATT
>JBMOLC010000015.1:0-17011 GCA_049324215.1 Patescibacteria group bacterium
TTTTGCCCACACCGAAGAGGTTGCCGAACTTGCCAGTCTTTTGCAACTGACCTTCGTGCCCCAAGGAAATCCTCTGAGCGGGGGCGCCTCTTCCGTTACCGCGACAGAGGCTTGTGACCTCACCAATATCCGGTCAAACGCAGGCGATGACCTCTTCGCTACGAAAATAGAGGGTGCCCTCTCCTACGACGCGGAATTTACCTGCGATTTCCCGGCAAGCGCTTCTTCTAGCGCCTGCACGAAGGATCTCTCGGTGGGTCTAAATGTTATTACCGAAACTCCAAAAGCAGACGAAGTTTGGGAAAGGCTAGTCGCCGGGCCTTCTGCAATCTTTAAAAGAATTTTCCCGAAAGTTGGAATCGGTGGGGCCATCTTAGGAATCCTGGACATGCCTGCGGCAACCAAGGTTAGCTATTCTGGCAGCGGGGTTTCTGCTGGCAATCCCGGGGCTCGGAGCGGAGAATCCGCCGAACTTTATTTTCCCCACATCGGCGGAGTTTCTGAATACTTTCTTAAAGGCATTCAAACAATCCTTCGACCCAAAGGCTTTGGCGAACAAATTATTTCGGGAGCCGAAGGAACCATCGCCGCGAGTGGTGAAATAAACTGCGACCAGAATGCGCCGGCGGTCTCACTGGCTAGAACAATCGCCAGAGCGCCCTATTTCCAACTTGCCTTAAACTGGGCATCAGGACAGGCGGGAAACCATGCTTTGGAATGCTATAACGACACGGTCCGGCGTGCCATGGGGGCCGGCATAAACGTTCCGCTCACCCTTTGGATTTGGCTCCATGAAAGTGGTGCTAGTAATTATGCGCTGGGGTGGACTAAGGATTTTGGCGCTGATTACCCGGCTCCCCAGGGCTATGTCGACCAGATAAACGAATATTTCAGAAGGGCTAGAGTCTATAACTCCCAAAACTCCTTGTGCGCGGGGAGAAATGTGACCGACCTTGAGGCCTTTGCCTATATTTACAAAAGCGGAACCTGCGACCCGGATACCGAAGTAGGAAATGAGACCGCCGGCGAATATTACAACAATTTGGTCGCGCAATGGTCTTGGATAACCGGCTGCCCCTTACCCAGAAGCACAACCGATACTTCCTGCCAATGAAAGGGTGTTGTATGATTAGTCTAATGAAAAAGTTTATCCTCTCCTGCCTGATTTTTGTTTTATTGACCTTCAATTTCCCTTCGGTTGTGAAGGCTGAAGAAGGGGGAAATTGGTATAACCAAGGTCCTTTCGAATGGTATTCCAAGGTCTATGATGAAAAGTCCTCTCCACCAGGTGAAATTTTTGGAGAAAGATATACTGCAGCCCAGGTTCAGTGGATTCTGTATAGCCTTTTTGCGCTACCAATCAATGCCATAACTGGGAATAACACTTCTTTGGTAGCCTGTATGCTTGCAGCAAGAGAGAGAACCATACTTCTGAATACCTGTGGGGACGGAATAAGAAACGTTTTCAGACAAATAGAAAGTATTTTCGATCTACCCCGGATAAGACAAGGGGCTAATCAGTCTCCTTTTGCCCTCGTTTTTAATACCGAAAACCGTCCTCTTTCTGGTATTGCCTATGTCAAATATACCCTCTCCAAGTTTTCCTTGATTCCCGAGGCAAAAGCCCAAGAAGGTTTTGGGTTCGGCGCCTTGGGGGTAGTCCTCCCTCTTTGGAGAGGGGTAAGAAACGTTGCCTATGCCATCTTTGCCTTGGTAATAATTGTCTTTTCCTTCATGATCATGTTTAGGGTAAAAATCTCGCCCCAGGTTGTCATCTCGGTACAGTCTGCGCTTCCCAAGGTAATAATTGCACTCATTCTGGCTACCTTTTCCTATGCAATCGCTGGATTTATGGTGGATTTAATGTATGTTTTTATTGGGTTTTTTTCTGCGTTGGTAAATACAATGGGAATCGGCATAGGTTTCAAAGGAACCTACAACGTAATAAGTGGGCAGATACCTTTACTGACCGATTTTGCTGGCTCACTCATAATTCTGGTTTATATGTTTGTTTATGACATTCTCTTTTTGATCGCAATTGTTATGGCGTTTGTGGGGACACTTCTTTCCCTCTCGCTGTTCGGAATGTTGGCGTCAATTTTGATGGTCTTGGTCTTAGTCTGGGCTATTATTCTCACGCTCTGGTATACGATAAAAATACCCTGGATGCTCATTAAGGCTCTGGTCCAAATTTTTCTTTTGGTTATAGTCGCTCCCTTGCAGATTGCCCTGGGCACGCTGATTCCGCCTTTGGGCTTTGGGGCTTGGCTGAAAAATTTAATAGCAAACCTTTTGGTGTTTCCGGTAACCGGGACCCTTTTCTACCTCGCCATTACTTTCCTCATCTACTCTTATGGGGTTGCCGGAGAAGTAATTAGCGAGGGACTTTTAGACATTTTTAGTGTCAATCCAAGCGGTCTTCTTTTTCCCGGAAAACTCTGGTCGCCTCCTCTTTTGGCTTCGGGTGCTGATATGAGCGCCTTAATCTTTATCTTTATGAGTTTTGGCATTATAATACTAATTCCAAAGGCAGCAGATTTCATTAAAGCTATGGTAACCGGAGAAAGATTCACATTCGGAACGGCACTTGGAGAAGCCACCGCACCGCTGAAATATGGTTGGGAGTTAAGCGGTGCTCCCATCTATCTCAAGACACTTAGAGAATTGCAGGCGCGCACGAGGGCTGAAGATATTTCAGCGATGATTAGTACTCGGGTAGATAGAACTAATCTGCCACCCAGAATAAAAAGTATCATTAAGGGGTTCTTCAGAGTATAAAAGTCGCCAGTAGAAAATTTCTATCCCTTAAGGTTTCTTGGTCGTGGAGTATATGCTGGAACGTTCCCTCTTCTTAAGAACCCGTACTCCTCGTCTTTGTAATCATCTCTTGTCGTTTCATATAATTTGTTCGCAAGTAGGTAAGCATTTTCGGCAGAGGCTCTCCCATATCGAAGCAACATGCTCTGGTAATATTCTCCAAGCATTGCCATAATTTTTCCGTAGTGTGTGTAAGTGTACTTTTCCCCACTTTTTGTGGTATACGACTCATTTCCTCCCTCCCAGATTTTCTCTCCAGATCTCGTTTTACCTCCTCCGCCAAAGAGCCCCCTTTCGCCCGGCAACCACCAAAGAGCCCTTCTCCAATACGCCATCTCTTCTAGAAATCTATCAACTTTTGTATAGGTTGTTTTTTGCACCTCTTCGCTTGTTGTCGGCGAACGTTCCCATGCGTCTGGAGATGTTATTCCCCACTTGTTGGCACAAGCCAGAGTCACCAAAAAAGGTATAAACGCAACCTCGTATATCGAATAGGGTGTTTCGATATTGTCTCTAAAGCAAAGTCTGAGCCTTTTTGCGGCTTCTTTTGGTCCCAGTGTACTTGGCGCATGGGTAACTAGACTAAAAAATGGGTCTTTTTCGGCGTCGAATGGCTCGATTAGAATTCTCATAAACCGAGACCCCATTTCTTGCTCTACTAACCACCTATCGACCTGTTGCATGTCCATGTCTACCCAGGGAATTTGAGAAAGCAGTGTTCCTTCTCTTGTAATCTTTTCCCAAATAGAACGAGCGTCTGCCTCCTTTCCTATTCTGACATTTTCAAAAAAATTAGCTGCCTCAAAACCTGGAGGCATCAGCATCACAATTTCCAAGGGATATTCCGCTTGTTCGCCCAACAGCGTTGAAGGAAAGGGCACGCGCCAAAGCCAGGCCCAACTCTTAAGAACTTCGGCGATGGATTGGGGAATGTCTTGATATCCTCTGCTTTCTCTCCATTTCTTAGATGAATCATCGTTGCCAAAAAGACGTTCCCACTGCTCTCTTAAAAATACGTCGGGGTGTTGTTCCGGCTTATAGTGGTGCATCTCTCCCAACGGCTCAGTTAGTAATTCTACCCTTTCACTCCTATCTGTGGGAAATAATAATTGGGTTCTAGAGTTAGATTCCAAGTCGTACTTGTGGCCTCTTCTCGCCCAGTATAAACTCGGAATGTCTCCAGATCCTGTGTGGATGCCACCGATATCGACCTGTTTGATACCCACAACCTTTCCTTCCTCGGTGGTCTTAAAGGTATAACCCCAACAATATCTATAGGCGTGCATTAAGGAGAAATCCTGTAAATATCCCTGTCTGGTAATAAGGGTAGCCAGTCTCGAGACAATATCGCCCTTGTCGCGATTAAACCAGTTTGCAATTCTAATAATACGTGCATCTTTAACGTCCTTGACAAGATTATCTACAGCCCCCATTTTGTCCCCTGCTTGCCCAGCAATTATATTTTTCAATCGTTGGTGAGCATTGGTTAGCAATATTGCCTCGAGGGTCGCAGTTACTTCTCTATAGTCTTTAGCCTTTGATGACAAGTAGGGTGTAAGAACCCGCGCCTCCTCGTCGCCAGATTTATGGCTCCAAAGAAGATCTTTGTAAAATTTTAATTCTTCTGCCGTTAATCTGGTTCCTAAAAAAGTCGTTGTTTCGGGATACTCTTCTGGTTTTAAGGTTAAATCCGCCTGAGAAACGGCAGCCAACTTCATTCGAGTTTCAAAACTCGCATCTTGCATCCTTGTGGCTAACTCCCTTAGCCCTAGGACCTCATCCGGCTTTACCAAAGATTCATCAGTTTGTGTATATTTCTCTGGTATGGGAAGTGAAATGTTGTGCTCCGTCGGCACTTCCAAACCAGGGAGCTCACCCGCAAACATCTTTTCAAATGTCTCCTCTGTTGCATAAGCTCTGAACCTCTCTTTAAGTGTTTGTAGCTGCATAACTACATCCCAGTAGTAGGGTATAGATGCAGACTCGGTGACGCTAACCTGCAAGAACGCGTTTAACCATTCTGTGTCTCTTTTCAATCTTTCCAGCCAGACGCGGCCTTCGTCGCTTTTTAACCACTCCTCTCCGCCCAAGGTCTCAACCGCATCTTCTATGGTCCCGATGGTAAACTTTGCTTCCCTGTGATCGTATGGGTAAGCGTTCTTCTTTTGATCCACAGTCTCGTCATACATTTTAGAGATGACACCTAGACTTTGGTTCATCATAAGTCCGTAAGTGTGTCTCAGCCTCTCTATGGCCTCATCTCTTTCTTTTTCGGCTTTATCCCTTTCGCCTTTAGTTTTTGCTCTCTCTCTTGCGACGGCTGCTCTCTCGAGATTTTCAAGGGCCCGTCCAAAACCACCAGCTGCAGTACTTACCGCCCTACCGGCAGCAAGTAACCTCATAAGGTCTAGGGTTGGTTCTTCACCGTTGTCTCCCCTCGGTATCTGCATTTTTATGTCAGGGATTTCGGAGCGCCACTCTGGGCCCTTAAAACGTGCCAGCTCCTCCTCGCTGGGGCCGGGAGAAAAATCGTGTTTCCACTCCGGGTTTGGAGAAAAACCTTGTCCGGACTCTTTAGTCTCTGCCATGGCTATATTTTAACATTACGAAAGATAAGCCTTCAATTAAAGTCCCAAAATTTGATTTTTTAGGGATTATCGTCCTATAATTCCTAACATGAGCCGGGAACAGAAAACAGATGGCCAACTATCTGGATACAGGCTGTTGCCTGATGGCCGTGTCCAAAAGGTTCCTTCCGAAGATGATGCCGAAAAAAGAAAAAGAGAAATCGTAGAGGGCGTACAGTACCTCGAGAAAAACGTAAGGCCACTCTTAGAAAAAATTAACGCTATTCTCCTGGGTGGACGGGGTGAAATTTTTACTACAGATTTCGAAAATCTAACTACGGATAGCGAACCGATAATTAAGCTTCAGTGGAGAAAACCATATCAAAGTGGGCCAACGGTCTTAGCCCATACAATTAGAATTCAGTATATAAATGACCCAAATGATATCCGAATCTGGTCAAGAGAAGAATCCATGTATCCTCGCGGGCTAATCTTTCCCGGTTCGCCGGAAGGTCCAACTAAAGCAATTAGACTTAAAAGAAGGGGGTGGGGCGAAACAACAGACATAATTACAGAAGGCCACATTCGAGTTGAAGATATTGGCCAAACAAGGGCTATAGCAACCGATGACTGGGAATCCCAGCTTTTGTCGGTAATTTTATTAGATATGCAAGTCGAGCCAGACAGTGAGCCCTACGAGGGTACCAAGAATCTCAAAACCGCCTTAGACTCGCTTATAAAAGAGAAAGAGTTAAGGGAAAAAGATCGAAAAGAAACCCGAGGGATGGTCGATCAGGAAGATCTTAGAAACGAGATTACAGCTGTGCTTTTTGAACTGAACAAACTCGCTTTTAATGGCGAAGCTCAAATCCTCCCTTGGGTCGAAGAAGAAAATACGCATGGACATTGGATCGGTGGGGGATTCAGCATGGATTCTGGGTTTATAGAGTCTAGCCCCATCTCACACACGGTAAATGCTTATGTCATAAAGGTAGCTTTCCCAAAAATTGACAAGAAAATGGTTTTATTTATGGTTAAATCGGAACAAGGGGGGCTTGTCCCTGAAATCTTTGGGGAAAACGTCGTGTATGGATTTTTTACTGATAAAAAATCCAACCCCTCTCTTTGCCCATATGGTCATGTCGTGTTTAGATACAAATATCCAGAAATAAACTGGAAAGAAAGATTGAGAGCAAAAATAACGGATTCTGCTGTCTTTATATACGCCAAAACTATTTTAGGAAGCGTTTAGACGATAGATCGCAAACAAAACCTTCTCTCCATGTTAACTTTTTGATTTGCTTACCGTCCGAGGGGCCTGTTACCTAAAATCTACACTTGTGAAAAAGGGTTCTACTTGAATTACCCTGTTCACGGGGTACTCTAGGATTAGGAAAGATAGACTTCCCTGCCATGGAGCAACATCCGATACCACAACAGATATCTTCCTACCAGTTTAGGCTGGTCGGGGATATGACCTTAAAACAGTTTTTTCAGTTAGCGGGCGGGGCATTGGTGAGTTTACTTTTTTACGCCTCTCCGCTTCATCCTCTTATCAAATGGCCTTTTATCATTTTCTTTTCTCTTTTGGGCGTAGCTTTAGCGTTTTTGCCTTTTGAAGAGAGACCTCTCGAAAAATGGATAATTGCTTTTTTCAGGTCCATCTACTCCCCAACGATTTATTTTTGGCAACAGGCGAAAGTTAGGTATGTTTTTTTTCAGGAAGAAGCTCCCGCACCTAGCGAAAAAATAATTACCCCGGGAGGAGAAAAAGCCTTAGAAAGATATCTATCCGCAACCCCCAGGCCCCAGATTTTTTCTGCCCTTGAGGGAGCTGAAGAAGCCTTTCTTTCCAAGGTGACCCAGCTTTTCGGAGGGGGCCTTACTCCTGCCGCTCCTTCCACCCAAGTTTCTGCACCTGCCACCAAAAAACAGGAAGTCCAGATTCCTACGGTTGCCCCTGTTCCCATAACCGAACCGGGGGCAAGACCCAGGGTTGTGGTTGAAGAAAAACCAACAGAACCCCAAACCGCAGCCGAAGTAAGACTTACCGGAGTTGCTCCCAGCTGGGGAACTAGGGGTCTAATTGCAGGGGAGGAAGCCCAGTTTTCTCCCGAGGCTGCTCCCCCCCTACCCCCGACTACTCCTAACACCATAGTCGGGCAAATCCTTGACGAAGAAGGAAAGATTGTCGAGGGAGCAATCATGGAAATAAGGGATGTTGCAGGTCGACCCGTTCGTGCTCTCAGAACCAATAAACTCGGGCACTTTCTAATTGTTACTCCCCTTTCCAACGGTAGGTATGAAGTAATTATTGAAAAAGAAGGTTATATCTTTGAACCCATTGTCTTTACCGCCGAGGGAGAGGTAATTCCCCCCATTGTTATTAGAGCTAAGAAAAAACCCCAAGTAATTACCCAAGAAGGGGCTGAAGGAGCACCTGCCACATTATGAAAATCCCTTACCTTTCAATTCCCGATGTTCCCTTAACCGCCCCCAGCCAGGAACACATACCGGTTGCCGATATCACGGAAGATGTCGTTCTTTATAAGGACGGCGGGGCGGCTCTAGTTATGGAGTCGACTTCGCTTAACTTTGGCCTCTTATCTGAAAAAGAACAGGAGGCAGTAATTGTAGCCTACGCAGCCCTTCTCAATTCTCTTTCTTTTTCCCTCCAAATAGTTATTAGAACCCAGAGGAAGGATATAAGTAGCTACATTAATTATTTTGACGCTGCAACCAAGAAAATTACCAACCCCAAACTTTTGGGCTTGGCGCAAGGATACCGCCGTTTTATTTTGGACTCGATCAAAAAGAAAAACGTTCTCGGGAAGAAGTTTTACCTGGTCATTCCCTTTAGTCCTTTAGAATTAGGGGTAAGCAAGTCCTTTGCAACCGCTGTTAGGAAAGGGCCTCTTCCCTTCCCCAAAAGCTATGTGATAAAGAAGGCGAAAGTTATTCTCTACCCCAGGCGCGACCATCTGATCAGACAAGCCGGAAGGCTGGGAATCAGGCTGAGACAATTAACGAACAATGAATTGGTTGAGCTTTTCTATAACGTCTATAACCCAACCGCACCAGCTGTCAAAAAGGAAGAATAGTTATGGAACCGACTAAACCACCCGTTCCCTCCCCGACCTTAGCCCTCTATCAAAAACAAATGGGGATAGTCGATATTGTTGCCCCCGAGAGCCTCGAGGTTGACTTTGACTATCTAAAAATAGACAACGTTTATTTTCGAACTTTATTTGTTGCCGGCTACCCACGTTTTGTTTCCCCCGGTTGGCTTGAACCAGTCATCAACTTCGACAGTTCTCTTGATATTTCTTTTTACATTTATCCGGTTGAGGGCAAAAGCGTTCTTGATGATTTAAGAAGAAAAATTGCCGAGATGGAAGCTGAAATTGCAACCGACCTCGAAAGAGGAAAGATCGTCGACCCCTCGACTCAAGCAAAACTGGAGGATGCGAGGGCGCTTCAGGAACAATTGGTTAAGGGTTCGGAAAGGTTTTTTGAATTTTCTTTCTACATTACAATTCCGGCTAATTCGATCGAAGAACTTAACCACATTACCCGACAGGTTGAGTCAACCCTAGGTTCCCTTTTAATTGTTGCCAAACATGCAACTCTGGACCAGCCGGCTGGCTTTCTTTCATCGGCTCCTTTTGGTGTCGATAGGCTAGCCATCACCAGAAACATGGATACAACCAGCCTAGCAACAACTTTCCCTTTAACCAGTGCGGAACTCTCTTCTGACCGTGGAGTTCTCTATGGAATTAATTCTGAAAACGAATCCTTCATAATCTTCGACCGCTTTTCTCTGGAGAACTCCAACATGACCATTTTTGCTACATCGGGAGCTGGGAAATCAACGAGTTACGCTACCGAAGTCTTATACCAAGACGAACGTGGTATTACCAGAAAAGAAAAAATAGGAAAATTGGTTGATGGAATATTCGCAACAAAAAGCCCTATTAAACTGGAAAAAGAAATCGAGGGAGTTGTCCAGCCCGGAATAAAAATCTTTTCTTTTGACGAAAACTTGGGGTGCAAATGGTCGGAAGTTGAGATTGCAGCCAGAAAAATTTCGCCCCAAACTCTTTATAGAATTAAGACAAAAAGTGGAAGGGAGATTGAAATTACAAAGGACCATTGCTTGGTCCGTCTCAAGGAAGGGAAAATCAAAACGACAAAAGGAGAGGCTGTAAGGATTGGTAATTATCTTCCCTTGCCGCGCAAAATCGCATATGCCCCTAGCCAAGCTGGGTCGTTAGATGCTTTTGAAATTTTAAAAAACTCACAACTAAAGTTCTTAAGAAAGATGAGAGGAAGGGTGGGAAACAGGCTTATAAGAAGAACCGGAGGTATTCCGGCCACCATCGCCCTGGATAAAGACTTTTTCCTCATCCTTGGTCTTTTGGCTTCTGAAGGAATGGTCGCTCACAAAAGAGTACTGATTACAAGTACGACCCCCGCCGTCCTAAAGGAAGCGTCTAAATATTTCGCCTCCCTGGGAGTCCATCATCGTTTTATAAAAAGGGCGGGGAAAATTTTTGGGGTTAACGTCACTTCGGAAACACTCTCCTCCCTTTTCAAGGAAATAGGGGCTGCGGGAAAAGCCGCTGATAAAAAGGTTCCAGACGTTGTCTTTTCTGCCTCGAATAATCATGTTGCCAATTTCCTCAGCGCTTATTTTGAAGGGGATGGGACAGTAAGCGAACACGAGCTATCCGCAACTACCAAATCAAAACAACTTGCATCAGGGATTTGTTACCTTCTTTCCCGTTTTGGAATTATAGCCAGAACTAGCGTGCGACGAAAAATGGCCACCAACACCAAAGCGAGGAAAAAAGAGGCTTATTATAACACCATCATTTCTGGTCGAGAGAACATTGAGACCTTCCTTAAGGAAATTGGATTCTTGTCGAAAGAAAAGACGCTAAAAGCAAGTAAATTGCTTAAGGCCGGAAATACCAATGTCGACGTGGTCCCGGAACTAGGATCTATTTTCCGGGAAATTTATCAGGAACTTTATGGCTCCGAGTTGCCGGCTCCTAATGGCTTCTCTGAAATAAAATTAGGAATTTTTAGGCCTTCCAGGAAAAATCTTTCGAGAATAATCGCCCAAATAAAAAGAAGAATCGATGAAATCGAGGGCCTGGAAGGAGACGGTTTATCAAAACTGCGAAAACTACCGACAATCGGAGAAATTATCGAAAGCGGAAAGGACAGAAAAACAAATAGCCTTTTGTGGAAAAAGCTAGGGGCTTCCTGGCAAACCATAAAAAGCGGTATTAAACCCAACACAAGAAACGCTCTCTTGGCTGCGCAGATAACCCACAGCTACCAATATGGCGCTAGAGATGTCGGCGCAGTGTTGTACCAAAGCTTCAAATATGTGGGGGTTTCGTTGCAAAAATATGATTCCCCGTTGTGGAGCACCATTCTCTACAAGAAAGCCAACTCAAGATACGAAAAGGTAATTAAGGCAAGAGATTATATTACAGAGGTTTATAAAAAGAAGCTAGAAAGGCTGCAGGTAGTAAAACAGAAGGTCCGCTGGCTTGAAACGCTTGCTAATTCAGATCTTTTTTGGGATCCGGTTGTCAGCGTCAAAAAAATAAAGTCCAAACACAAATATGTATACGATCTTCAGGTAAAAAACAGGGTTTTTCTTGCCGGACACGCTGGAATGTTTGTTCACAATTCCTACTTCGTCAAACTTGAAGCCTTAAGATCCTTGATGTTAGGTACCGAAGTAATTGTCATTGACCCGGAAAGCGAGTATAAAACCCTATCTCGCGCTGTTGGCGGAGAGTTCATTTCTTTTTCTTTCAACTCTCCCTCAAAGATAAATCCCTTTGACCTCTCGCAGGTCTATGAGGAAGGCGAAAACCAGTTGGGGCTAAAAATCCTTTCTCTGCATTCTCTTTTCAAAGTCATTATGGGGACAATTACCCCATCCCAAGAGGCGCTTTTAGACCGGGCTCTGGTGGCAACTTATCGGGGTAAAGGCATTACCCAAGACCCGACAACCCAAAAACGTGAGCCGCCTTTAATGGAAGACCTCTATAAAACCCTGGTCGGAATGGAGACCTCCGAAGCCATGGATTTGGCAGCGAGGATTGAAAAGTTTGTCCGAGGCAGTTTTGTGGGAATTTTTGACAAACAAACCAACGTTGACATCAGAAATCCTTTTACTGTCTTCTCCGTCAAGGACCTTCAAGACGTCTTAAGGCCTATTGCCATGTTTGTAATTCTGGACTTTATTTGGACCAGGGTCAAAAAGGACTTGAAAAAAAGGCTCTTAATTGTTGACGAGGCCTGGCACATGATGCGCTATCCCGACTCGGCCCAGTTTCTTTGGAGTGTAGTTAAAAGGGCCAGAAAATACTTCCTGGGTCTAACGACCATTACCCAAGACGTTGAGGATTTCTTGGCCCAAGATATCGGCAAGGCCATTGTTACCAACTCGGCTCTGCAATTACTTCTCAAACAGTCGCCGGCAGCCATCGATAAAGTCTCCGAGGTTTTTTACTTATCGCAGGGAGAAAAGCAATTGCTTTTGGCGGCCAACGTCGGGGAGGGAATTTTCTTTGCCGGGCCCCACCATGCACCGATTAGGGTCGTTTCCTCGGAAGAAGAACACACTCTCATTACAACCAAACCGCAGAAATGACCAACGAAATAACCATCGACGCCGAGACAGCCAGAAGGCTGCTTTTCATCCTTTCCCTTGAAGGAGACGTCAAAGGAGAGGAAATTGAGTGGGCGCTAGCTATCATTCATCAGATCCCGGGCTATGAAAAAGTGACAATTATCAAAGCGGCCCAGGATGAGGCGCTTAAAAGAACCCTGGCGGGTATCGCCGCCGAGCAGATTTCTCCAACGACCCCCAAAGAGCTCAAAGCTCTAATTGAGGCCGCCGAAGAAAGGCAGGCAGCTCTGGCGGCCGCGAAGGAGGTCGGAGAAAAAAGAGCCGAAGAGTTCGTCAAGGCCGCAGAAAAAGCGGCCAAAACCAAAGCGCAATTTAAAGCTGCCCCCGAAGCGGCAGCCCCATTACCCGAGACGGCCCTGCCGCCTCCAGAAGAAAAGGTTTCTTTCAGCATAAAGATAACGCCGGCTGCCCTTAAGGCCTTTCAAGAATCTACGGGCAAAGCCGCGGCTATGCCCTTTAAGCTGGTTACCTTTTTCTCTCCACCCAAAGCCTTAATCCAAACACCCCAAACCACCGCCGCCCTCGCCTCAGCCATGACGCTTGTGCAAATTTCGGCTAAAGCAGAAAAGCTGGCGGGTCCCGAAAGAAAACATCTTTTAGAGTTAGTTGAAAACCTTAGGAGAGCGGAATTCTCTTTTTATTCCCAAGTTCAACAGCAAAGAACAAGAGTTTCGGTCGGGGAAATGATAATTCTCATGGGGCCGGAATCCGGAAGGCCTCAGGGAGAAATAGTTGCCCTCGTCCGTGGGGCAACCCCCGAAAAAGGTCCTTCCTTTATCGGGAGTATCGGTCAACAAATTTTTGGGGGTCTTGCCCAGAGAGCAGTTACCAAGGCCGCAAGTAAGGCTATTACCTCAGCTCTAACAAAGGCGGGCATTTCGATCACCACCAAGGCGGTGGGTGCCGGTGTCGGCCAAGCAGCAATTCCAATTCCTGGGGTTGGAGCAATCGTTGGCTGGCTGGCCAGCAAGGTTCTGTCGCCGCTTATTGACAAAGTTTTTGATTTCATTAGAAAAAATAAATGGGTCCTGGCTGCCCCCTTTGTCCTTGTTGGTCTTATCTTCGGCCTACCTTGGCTAACCGTTGGGGGGATAGCCTTGGGAGGGGTGCTTCTAGCCAGAGGGGTAGGCTCGGCTCTCTCGATGGCTGGCAGAACCGCCGCATCAATCTTCACCGGCTTGGCCACCCTAACGATTATGTCTGTCGCCTTGCCTTTTCTCGTTGCTTTGATAGCTATCCCCGTCCTGGTTGCAATCATTCTCTTTATAATTAACTCTGGAGCATATCTTGTTCCCCCTTCGGTCTCGCAGTTTGCAGAATCTCCTTATATCGACATAGAAAAAACACCTGAGCCCCCAGGACCTTTCTCAAACCCCCCACCAAACGTTTCGGTTACCTACACCATAATCATTAAAGCGAAAAAGGGAACCTTAACCAATATTCGTTTCCAATACGAGTGCCGTGTTGTCGGTTCCGGAGGCGGGAACGACTGTCCGCCGGTTGAAATTCCCGAAGCACCTCTGCAAATTTCTCCTACCGAACCCTTTTCTCTTTCCTACTCTGCCTCTTACGGAACTAGCTTTCGAGACTCCATTGTCGTTGACACCTTCACGGTTGTCGCCGATGCCCCCGACCAAGCCGGAGCGACAGCTGCAACCAGTGCCTCTGTCGTTATTGGCAATCCCCCAATAGATTGTCCCCTTCCTGCCTACGACACAAAAGGTAAAAGGTGGGCCTCCTATACCCCGGGAGACGAAGCGCGGGGACACGGAAGCAACGCCTATTGGCAAGGGGGCAAGGCGTGTAGATATTCTCTGCCTCAAAGCATTGGCTGTAATGGGCCGTCTGATTCTAGGGCTTCCTCAAATGTTTGTTTTGACGAGTCTTCGCGCTGTGCTCAATATGGATACGCATACGACGTTTGGCCGACGGGAGGAACACAAGTTTTTGCTCCCAGAGTTGGTAAAGAGTCTGTTGTCTGGAACTGCAGCCATGCATTTGCAAATGGGGACCCCCCTGGTTCGGCCGGACAGACATACGCTTGCGACTCAGGACCTTATCACCTTGTTCTTACGCACCTTAAGGAGGGGGCCAGAACGGGGAGGGTTCCCTCAGGACAAAGAATTGGCGAGCTTCACCCCCTTAGTGGAAATGCTCATGTACACATGGAGTTTAGTTTGAACGGGGTCTATCAAAGGCCTGAAGACTTTTTCTGTTTCTGATAATATTTGGAAGATGAGAACGTTTATTAAAAAATATTGGATAGCTTTATTTGCCATATTGGGGGGCACCGGCCTTGTGTTTTTTTTGCTAACTAGGGGCGGCGTACAACCCCCTGCACCAACCGCTTCTCCTACTCCACAACCCTTTGTTCTAGAACACTCCTTTCCTCCTTCCGGGAAACAGGAATTGGGAGATACCGGAGTTGCCCTTGCGTTCTCCTTCACTTCCCCCATCGACTTATCTAGCGTGATTGTTACCTTGAAACCAGATGTGGGATTTGACCTCTTTACAGACCAGGGTGGAAAAACGCTCTATATAAAACCCTTGCCGAAATGGGAATACAATGTGGAATATAAAATTCAGATTAACCTTAGGTCTAAAGCAGGAGAGACTCTGGAGTCCCCGGTAGAGAGTGTCTTCATTTTTACTCCAATGAAAACCTCTCCCCTTTCTGAATAAGAAAACTAACCCTGAATCCTGACCGGCATAATAAGGTGTAAGAAGGTTGGGTCTTTGGGGTCGGTAAAAACTCCCGGAGAAGAAGGTCCGGAAAGTTCAAGTTTAACCTCTTCGCCCTTGACTGAATGTAAAAACTCTTCCAAGAAGCGGTAGTTAAAGGCAACTTCCATTTTCTCTTCTCCTTCGACCTTGGCATCAATCCGCGTTGTTTGGTTTCCAGAGGCTGCACTTTCGGCCAGGATATCAACATAATCCTTGCCCAAATTTAGCTTAATGATGTTGGCCGACTCCCGGGCAAAGACCCCAGCCAACTTGACCGCCCGTAAAAGCTCTTCTTTATCGAGAAAAACTTTTGCCAGGGTACTCTTGGGAATAATTCTTTCGTAATCTGGAAATTCTCCTTCCAAAAGCCTAGAGGAAAAAACCGTGTCGTCGGTCGCAAAAAGGACCTGGTTTTCTTTCTGGTTAAAAGCCAGAACTATCTCTTCTGCCTCGTTAAATCTCGAAAGCTCGAAAAGGATGCTCTTGGGAAGAATTAGTTTTTGGAGAGCCTTGGCTTTGATCGAAACCTTTTTCTGGGAAAGGCGGAAACCGTCGGTGGCCACCAAAACCAAAACGTCCTGTTGAAAAATAAAAAGCACCCCGGTTAAAACCGGTCGGGTTTCGTCGATTGAAGCCGCATATAAAACTTGGGAAAGTCCTTCGAGAAATAGGTCTTTTTTCAAAGGTACTCCCGTCTCTTTGGCGATAAGTTGGGGTATTGCGGGAAAATCCGAAGCGTTCATCCCGGAAATGTCCGATTCAAAGTTTGGGGTTGAAATTTTGAGGTGTTCTTTTTCTGCTTCAAGCTTTACCGATTGGGAATTAAGGTTTGAAATAAGATCTGTAATTGTTCGGCCGGGAACAGTGATTTCTCCCTCTCTTTCGACTTTCGCGACCACCGAACTTGAAACCGAGACCTCAAGATTGGTTGAGGAAATTTGCAGTTTATTTTTTTTGGCAGAAAGAAGGATATTGCCTAATACCGGGAGTTGGGCTCTGGGACTGACAAATCTCGAGGCCAGAGTGAGGGCTTTGGTCAGACTTTCTTGCAGAACCTCAATTTTCATTTTTCCTTTCTTAGCATATTTAAAATAGTAGTTCTAGTAGTAGTTAGCGTCGATAAGTTGATAACTTTTGCCAGTTGATTTTGATTTTCGGGACAAGTTTGTGTTGAAAATACATACCCCCTTTTGTTGATAGTTTTGGGGATAAAACGCGCCTCGCTGTTGATAAGTGGAGGAATTTCTCGCTTTTTCCTCAAAACCCCTGTTTTATCCCCAACAAATCCTCACGGATCTTCACATCTTTTGAGGCAAGCTCGGTTATTTTTTCCACAGCGTGGATAACGGTTGTGTGGTCGCGCCCCCCCACAATTCTGCCAATCTCTTCCAAAGGAAGCGCCATTTGGGTCCGTAGAAGATACATGAGTATTTGGCGGGGCCTGGCAATTGGCCGGGCGCGGGAAGTTCCCAAAAGAGCTCTTTTGCCCAAGCCGTAGTATTTGGAAACTGCACCAACGACGTCGTTTGGGGAGGCCTTGCTTAAGATCGGGACATCCTCCCCCTTCCCGAGAAGAGACCTGACAAGTTCCTCCCCGATTTCGGTTTTTTTAAGTCTTGCCTCCGAGGTTATTTTGACCAGAAAACCCTCAATTTTTCTGGCCGTCTCGAGGTTGCCAGCGATTAACTGGGTCAAGTCCATGGGGAGCTCTATCCCCCGCTCCCGGCTTTTGATTTGGACAATGGCGCAGCGAAGCTCAAAGTCGGGCGGGGCAATGTCGACAATCAGGCCCGCCTCGAACCTGCTTCTGAGCCTTTCTTCGAGCTTTGATATTTCCGAAGGGGGCCGATCCGAAGTCAGGATTATTTGTCCGCCAGCAGAGGTGGCCGCGTTAAAAGTGTGGAAGAATTCTTCCTGGACCGCGTCTTTTCCGGCCAGAAACTGGATGTCGTCAATTAAAAGGACGGAGAGTTTTCGGTATTTGTCCCTAAAAACCTGGGTGGTTTTATTTCTTATTCCCTCGACGATGTCGTTGGTAAAATCCTCTCCGGTACAGAAAAGAACCTTGGTGCTAGGGGTTTTTTTGAGGACTTCGACCCCGACGGCATTCATGAGGTGGGTCTTTCCCACCCCAACCCCTCCCCAGATAAAAAGGGGGTTATAGGCATTGCCGGGACTGACGGTA
>JBMOLC010000016.1:0-16729 GCA_049324215.1 Patescibacteria group bacterium
GCTCGCGAGCCTTAAGTTTCCAACTTATGAGCAGGTGATAAGTGAGATCGACAAAAAGCTCGGCAAAAGACCAGTTAGGCCAAAAGGTCTCCCGAGAGGCAACTGGACCGAACAGGCCCTTAAAGTTCTTAAGGAGAGGTATTTGGTCAAGGACGAAAACGCCAGAGTCGTCGAAACCCCGGAAGATATGGTCTGGAGGGTTGCCTGGGAGATAGCCAGTGCCGAGGCCCGCTGGGGCAAAGGCAGGAAAGAAGTTTTAGAGGTCGCCAAGGAGTTTTACAAACTCATGATTAGCCGTGAGTTTTTGCCCAACTCGCCGACGCTAATGAATGCAGGCACGGCCAATAGACTGCAATATTCTGCCTGCTTTGTCCTTCCGGTTGAGGACTCGATGGAGGGTATTTTTGACGCGCTTAAATACCAAGCCCTCATCCATAAAAGCGGAGGAGGGACGGGATTCTCTTTTAGTCGCTTGAGGCCTTCAGGAAGCATGGTCCGCTCCTCTTCCGGAACAGCATCCGGCCCCGTCTCTTTTATGAGAATCTTCGACGCAGCCACCAACGAGGTCAAACAGGGAGGCAAAAGAAGGGGAGCCAATATGGGAATTTTAAGGGTCGACCACCCCGATATTATGGAGTTTATTCACTGTAAGGAAAGTGGGGGAATAACCAACTTTAATATCTCGGTTGCCGTAACCGACAAGTTTATGGAGGCATATTACAAAGACCAAGATTATGAACTTATCGACCCCAGGACCAAAAAAGTTGTCGGGAAGCTCTCTGCCAGAAAAGTCTTTGACGAAATTGCCCAAGGAGCCTGGAGAACAGGAGACCCTGGCCTTGTTTTTATCGACAGAATCAATAAGAGTGTTACAAATCCGATACCTCTCCTTGGACCGATAGAGTCGACAAATCCCTGTGGCGAGGTGCCGCTTTACCCATTTGACGCGTGTAATTTGGGGAGCATTTTTCTTACCTACTTTGTCAAAGAAGAGAATGGGGAAAAAGTATTGGATTGGGAAAAGTTAAGGCGAGTCACCAAACTATCAACCCGTTTCCTAGACGATGTGGTAGAAGTCAACCCCTATCCACTACCGCAGATCAGGCAGACGGTTTTAGGAATCAGAAGGATTGGTCTGGGGGTGGGGGGTTGGGCAGACATGCTTATCGAACTTGGGATTCCTTACGACTCCGAGGAAGCCCTGAAATTGGGGGAGAAGGTAATGCGGACGATCCAAGAGGAAGCGGTGGAGGAGAGCCGCAACTTGGCAAAAGAAAGAGGACCCTTTCCCCTCTGGCCGATAAGCGTCTATAGGAAGCAACCTCCGAGACGAAACTCAACGGTCACCACCATTGCTCCAACCGGCACAATTTCGATCATCGCCGGAGCCTCCTCCGGAATCGAGCCGCTTTTTGCAATTGCCTTTCAACACATCGTTAAAGACAAACACCTTGATAGAAAGCTGTCTTTCGTCAACCCTAAATTTGAAGAAATTGCCAGAAAGAGAGGGTTTTGGAGCGAGGAGCTAAAGGCAGAAGTTTCCGAAAAGGGTGTGGTCAGAGACATCGAGACGATCCCTGCCGACGTCAAAGACTTATTTGGAACTGCCCACGAAATTGACCCCGAATGGCACATCAAGGCTCAAGCCGTTTTTCAAAAATCCATCGAGAATGCAGTTTCCAAGACCATTAATCTACGACACGATAGTTCGGTCGAGGACGTTAAGGAAGCTTATCTTTTTGCCTGGGAGACAAATTGCAAGGGGATAACGGTTTTTAGGGACGGAAGCAAAGCCGCCCAAGTTTTGAATCTGGGGCTTAAGGAAGGAAGAAGGGAGGAGAAAGAAGAGGGGGCCGAGCCGTTAAGACAACGACCCCTGAAAGTAGTCGGCGCAACCTACAAACTTCAGACGCCGGTTGGCACGGCATTTGTCACCATAAATCAGGATGAGAGCGGTGACCCCCTGGAGGTATTTATCAACGTTGGTAAAGCTGGCAGCGACGTTGCCGCCATGGCGGAGGCTTTGGGCCGGACCATCTCTACCGCCCTCAGATTTAGGGGGAGTTTAAGTGCCAAGGACAGGGCCTACGAGATTGCGAAACAGCTGGCTGGAATTGGCGGTCGGCGTTCGGTCGGATTTGGGCCGAATAAAATTCGCTCTCTACCGGATGCTATCAGCGCGGCCCTCTCCTCCCACTATGGTTTTAAAGTCAACGGAAACGGGAGTACAATTAATTTACTAAATGGCAGCGCTTTAGCCCCGTCAAACGTGGCTCAAGCTGCTGCGGTGGCTGTCCAACCTGCCCTCTCGTCCGAGAAGGCGGGTCACCCCGATTTAATCGGGGTGAATGACCCCGTAGCGGCTTCGGCCCCGTTTAACGAGGCTATAGTTCAGGGAGACATCTGCCCATCCTGCGGGGCCAGTGCTTTGGTTTTTGAAGAAGGCTGCGCCAAGTGCTACGCCTGCGGGCACTCCGAATGCTAGTATAATAGCCCCATGGCTATTTACACCAAAAAAGGAGACAAAGGGCAAACCTCTTTATTTAACCAGACAAGAGTTGCCAAAGATTCGCTAAAAATTGAGGCAATCGGGGCGGTTGATGAGGTCACTAGCTATCTGGGGATAATTTCTTCCGAGAGTAAAGAACTAAAAAAGGTTCTTAGTAGTATTCAAAAAGACCTTTTTACCCTGGGGGCGATTCTGGCTGGAGCCCACTTAAGCTTTTCCAAAACAAAAATAAAAAAACTGGAAAAGATTATCGATGAGCTGGAAGAGGAGCTTCCGGTACTAAAAAACTTCGTTCTGCCGCAAGGAACACCCAGCTCTGCCGAACTTTTCTTTGCCAGAGCTTTGGCGAGACGTGCAGAAAGAAGGGTGGTTGCCTTAGCAAAAAAAGAAAGACGAGCTGGGAGAATTATTCCTTATTTAAACAGGCTCTCGGCCGCTCTTTTTATGTTGGCCCGAGAGGTGAATTTCAAGGCCCAGGTTAAAGAGGAGCTGTGGAAGGGTTCTTCGAAGTGATAAAATGAACTTGTCATGGTCGAAAATATCGAGAATATCCCAGAGCAACCGACGTTCCCCAAAGGTCTGGTCGAAGAAACGGGCATAACAGTTCGCGAAACCGAGCCCAGGCCGCTTCCACGGGGAGCCGAAGAGTCCGCCTCTTGGCTAGCGGCTCTTAGGGAGCGCCTGGCAAAAATCGCCCACGCAAGAAAGGGGGTTTAGATGGGACTTTTGGCAATCGATTTTGCAACCGTTTTTTTGTTACTTCTTCTGGCAAGCCTGCTGGTTTTTTTGCTAGTTGCCCTCTTCTTTGTCCTTTTTACAGCTTTTAAATATCGGGGTCGGGAAGCCTTGTCTCTGGACTCGGTTCTGCTTCAGGTTGCAGTCCCTCGGGGCAACGAAATAAAAATCGACGCCATGGAGCAGCTTTTTGCTTCCCTTTATTCAATCAAAAAAGGTGGTTGGAGACGGAAATTTTCGGTTGAGCCCCCTGTTTCATTTGAGATTGTTGCCAAAAAAGAAGACATCAGGTTTTATGTTTGGGCACCCAAAAAGTTTAAGGACCTAGTCGAGAAACTGATTCACGGCGCCTATCCCGACGCAGAGGTCGTCGAGGTTCCCGAATACAATATTTTTTCCGAGAAGGGGAAGGTTGCCTATAAATCCCTGCAACTCTCCCACAGCAATTTTTACCCCCTCAAGACCTTTAAGGAACTTCCGACCGACCCCTTGGCAGCCCTCACCAGCGCCTTGGCCAAAATGGGGGAAGGCGAGGCAGCCGCAATTCAAATTCTGGTTTCTCCGGCGGCTTCGGACTGGCAGAAGGAGGGCAGAAAGTTCATTAGCGAGACCAAAAAACAAGAGTCTGACCCAGAAAAAGCAAAATTTGCAACCAGCGCCAAAACACTTGAGGCAATTGAATCAAAAATTGCCAAACCAGGATTTGAAACTGCGATCAGGATGGTCATCGTTTCCCAGAATTTGGAGACGGCCAAAAGCCACCTGTCAAATATTTCCGCCGCCTTTGAACAGTTTTCCGGCGAGAACAATTCCTTTAAGGGAAGAAAAGTAAGAAGCAAGGGGGCTTTTATGGAAGACTTCCTCTATCGCTACCAGCCGATGTTCAATGTCCTGGGAAACCGGCCCTCGGTCCTCAATTCCGAAGAGTTGGCCGCCATCTACCACTTTCCCAATAAACAAGTGACCACCCCGCATATTTACTGGCTCTATGCCAAGACCGCTCCGGCCCCATCTGAGATTGCCGGCGAGGGACTTTATTTGGGTTTGAGTACCTATCGAGGCATAAAGAGGCCGGTCTATATCAAGGACGATGACAGACGCAGGCACATGTACGTTATTGGCAAAACCGGAACTGGTAAAACCGAGCTTCTCAAAGACTTAATCATGCAGGATATAAGAGCCGGTAAGGGAATCTGCTACATGGATCCCCACGGGGATGCGATTGCCGACCTTCTAAAGATGATTCCACCGGAGAGGGCGGAGGATGTTATCTACTTTAACCCCGGCGATACCGAGCGGCCAATGGGGCTAAATCTTCTCGAGGCCTATACCGAGGATCAAAAACACTTCGTGGCAACAGCCGTAATCAACATGATGTACAAGCTTTTCGACCCTTATAAAACCGGAATCGTGGGCCCGAGATTTGAACACGCAGTCCGAAACGCCATGCTAACAGCCATGAGCGAGGCAGGCAATACCTTTGTTGAAGTCATGCGGATTTTAACCGATTCCAGGTTTGTTCAGGAGCTACTTCCCAAAGTCACCGACCCCATTGTCAGGCGTTACTGGACCGACCAGATAGCCCAAACTGCGGACTTTCATAAATCGGAGGTTCTCGACTACATCGTCTCCAAGTTCGGGAGGTTCGTGACCAACAAAATGATTCGAAACATCATTGGCCAATCAAAGTCTTCGTTCTCCTTCAGGGAAGTCATGGATTCGGGGAAAATTCTTCTAATTAACCTGGCCAAAGGGGAAATAGGGGAGGAGAACTCCAATTTCTTAGGGCTAGTGCTTGTTCCCAGAATTTTGATGGCAGCCATGAGTCGACAGGATGTCAGCGAAGAAGAAAGAAGGGATTTTTATCTTTATGTCGATGAGTTTCAAAACTTTGCCACCCCAGACTTTGCCCAGATTCTTTCTGAAGCCAGAAAATATCGACTCAATCTAACTGTGGCTAACCAATTTATCGGCCAGGTTGAAGAAGAAGTCAAAAATGCCGTTTTTGGCAATGTGGGGACGCTGATTTGCTTTCGGGTTGGAGTAACGGATGCCTCCTATCTGGCCCACGAGTTCTCTCCGGTTTTTAGCGAGGACGACCTACTTAATATCGAAAGGTTCCACGTCTATATCAAAACCATTGTCGAAAATGAACCGGTTCCTCCTTTCTCCATGGACTTGACCAAGGATTTGTCCGAAGAAAAAGAAATGATGAATCCCAGGGTTGCCGAGATTATTAAGGAGATGAGTCGACTCAAATTTGGCCGGGACGTAAAGCTTGTCGAGGCAGAAATTACCAGACGGGCAAAACTCTAGAAAAAAGCATCCTTGCGTGTTAAAATCTCTGCGTTTGTTTTAAAAATATGGCCAACATTGGCATTATCGGCTGGGGCGTTGTCGGCCAGGCCGTTGGCAAGGGCTTTGAGACCAAAGGCCACAAAATTTATTGGGTCGCCAGGAAAAAAGGGCCCTACACCCTAAATGAGCTAATTAGGAAGTCCGAGTTCATTTTTTTGTGTCTGCCAACTCCGATGTTCGCTGACTACTCAGGCATCGACCTCTCGATAATGAACGAGGTGGTGGCTAAGGTAGCCCCAAAACTAGCAGGAACAGACAAAATCTTGGTCGTTAAGTCAACGGTGGTTCCTGGAACGACCGCGTCATATAAGAAAAAATACCCCAAAACCCTACTAGCCATGAACCCCGAATTCTTAACCGAGGCAAATGCCCTGGGAGATTTTCTCAAACCCGATAGAACCGTCATCGGATCGTTTTCGCAAAGTGTCTCGGCCAGACTTTCGAGTTTATATCAAGACCTATATGGACCCGGAACAAAAATTTTCCTAACCGACCCCACCACCGCCGAGATGGTGAAGTATATGAGCAACGCTCTACTTTCGACCAAGGTTATTTTTGCCAACGAGATGTACGATTTATGCACTGCGCTGGGAATTAAATACGAAGAAGTCAGGGACATGGTCGCTGCGGACCCGAGAATTGGACAGAGTCATTTAAGCGTGACCACCATTCGCGGATTTGGAGGCAAGTGTTTCCCCAAAGACATGGTGGCCTTAATTGGTTTTGCCAAGGATAAAAAAGTTGATGCAGCGCTTCTCAAAACGGTTTGGGAAAAGAACTTGAGGATTAGAAAAGTTTACGACTGGGAAGAAATATCAGGCGCAGTCAACCAAAAACCCAAGCAAGCTTCAAAGAAAAAATCCCACTAAGCCTCAAGTTTTGCTATAATATCTAGCACGGATGCGTAGCTCAGCGGTTAGAGCATCATGCTTATAACATGGGGGTCCTTGGTTCGAATCCAAGCGCATCCACCAAGTGCAACTTCTTTTTGAAAAATCTACCTTTGGCCACATTCAGGGGGCAGTCGCTTCCTTGCGGGAGGGAAAGGGAAAAGAAAAAGAAACACTTTCCCTAATTGAGAGAGCGCTTCGTTTTGGACAGGGAGTGGTGGTTAACCTTTTGTGGGAGAGGATCTTGGTTTATCAACATTTAGTTATGCAAGGGAATAAGAAGGCACTTCCCAAAATGGAGGCGGCTACCCTTGCGGCCGGCAAATATGTAAAACAGAATAAGCTCAAAGAATGGGAATCAAGGTCTTTACGGTTTTTGGGCAGGCTTTATGATTACAAGGGCAAGTTTTCGGAATCGGTAAAAGCTTATAAGAAAGCAATTCCTCTTGCCCGGCTGGATCCCGATTTTGTCAAAAAGGGCTATCCGCGCTGGCTTGAGCTGGAAGGCTTTCTTTCCTCTGCCTTGATTAAGTCTGGAAAAGTCAATGAGGGAGTCAACCTGGCCAAAAAAACTTTTGAAAAATTTAACCAAAGTAGCGAGGGAAAATTCTTAAAAAAGAAAGATTATTACACCTGGGCAATCTGGAAATCGGGCATAGCCATAAGAACCATTGAGGCAACGCACTCCAAGAGGTTTCTTTCATGGTTAGCAGAGGTCGGAAAAGATCTTAATCCTCCCAAAGGAGTTAAAATCTGGGGAGATTTTAGTTTAAGAAGGGATGAAATAGCCACCCTAAAGCGTAGAGTTCAGAATATAAATTAAAGCTCAATAAGGGTTTGGCGTTTGCCGGGTTCTTTTACTTGCGCAAGCTCAAGATAGCGCTCTGTGGTTGAAAGTCTTTTGTGGCCCGAAATTTGGGAAAGAAGCACGAGGTCAACTCCGGCTTTTAAGTTTTCGACAATAAAGGTTGTTCTTAAATCGTTCACCGAATAGTTGGGGATGTCTGCTTTTTGCATGTATCTATCGATTGCAGCTCGAATATTTCTTACCGCCAGGGGTTTACCATTTTTGCTAATAAATACAAACGGAGAGTCTGATTTGGGTCTTGCGGCAAGGTGGAGGTTTAGAGCGTCTTTGGCAGGTTTATTAAGAGGAATTGTCCTTTCGGGCTGGGTTGCGTATGCCTCAACCCTAACGGAGTCGCCTTTAACGTTTTCTATTTTAAGATTTGCAACCTCCGAGATTCTTACGCCGGTCTGAAGAATAAGCTCAACTATGGCGGCAATTCGGGTGTCACCCCTGACAACGTCCCTTAAAGCTCGGTATTCAAGGGGAGAAAGGAACTTTGGGGCAGTCACCTCGATTTTTGGGTGGGCAACGTGAGACGAAGGGTCGCTGGTTAAAAAGTTTTCGGAAACTAGCCACCTAAAGAAGGTTTTAATGGCGTTAAGTTTTCTGGATACGGACTTTGGGGTATATTTTTCGGCCAGAAGGGTATCTCGGAATGACTCAAGGTCATCGGGCCTGACCTGTTCAACCAGGACCTTGTTTCTTCCGTGAAGAAAGGAAAGTAGCTGTTCCAAGTCGGCTCTATAGGCCAGAATCGTTGAGGGTGAACGGCCCTTTTTACCCAAGTCTTCAATAAACTTCGGGAGCAGACTTTTAAGTGGCTCTTGTGTCATAATCAAATTAAGACCTTGTCAAAATTAACGTGGGGCAAGTAGCCTATATAGTAACACAATTTTTTACCAGGTCAATATATTATGGGTTCTTATGAGATATGAGAAAAAACCTTTTAACCTATTTTCTCCTCTTTTTGGGACTCGTCTTTTTAATTTCTTTGGTCAGGAACATTTCTCGGGTTTTAGAGGCAAGAAAAAGGATAGGTAGAGCCGAGAGTAGGGTAGAAAAATTAAAAGAGGAGAATGAAGAAATAAAAAGGAAGCTGGCAGAGGTCAAAGGAGAAGAATTTATCGAAAAACAATTAAGGGATAGGCTGGGCCTTGCCAAAGAAGGAGAGATAGTGGTTGTGCTTCCTGATGAGGAAATTTTAAGAAAAATTGCTCCTCCAGTCCCCGAAGAGGAAGATACTCTTCCTGATCCAACTTGGAAGAAGTGGCTGAAGTTGTTTTATTGAGGTATAATATAACGCGCTTGCCTACATGCGGGGTAGTGTAGAGTTGCACAGGAGGCTCATAATCTCCTAGTCCAGGCGCGACTCCTGGCCCCGCAACACGGATTGCCAGCGTAGCTCAGTGGTAGAGCACTCGTTTCATAAGCGAGGCGTCACAGGTTCAAATCCTGTCGCTGGCACCAGCCCGGCTTCATTCTTAGCCTCAAGAGTGGTAAAATCACGCTAACATGGCCAAAAAGAGGGTTCTATCCGGCATTCGGGCAACGGGCCGCCTACATTTGGGTAACTATTTAGGCGCGGTCAAAGGGATGCTGGTCCTTCAGGAAGATCCCGCCTACGAAACCTTTTATATGGTTGCCGACCTTCACACCCTGACCACTCCCTATAACCCCAAGACACTCAAGGATGACGTTCGCGAGGTGGTTTTGGACTATTTAGCGGCCGGGCTTGAGCCTGAAAAATCCACAATTTTTATCCAGTCTCAAGTTCCCGAGCATGTTGAGCTTTCTTATTTTTTTTCGACGACGGTTTCTCTTGCCAAACTTCAGCACCTGCCCACCTATAAGGAAAAAGTAAGACAATATCCTCAACACTTAACCCTGGCCCTTCTTTATTATCCTGTTCTGATGGCTGCCGACATTTTGGTTTACAAAGCGGAACTTGTTCCTGTTGGAATTGACCAGGAGCCCCACCTCGAGGCAACCAGAGAAATTGCCAGAAAAATAAATGTTGTTTACGGGACTCACCTGCCTCTCCCCAAAAGGTTTGCAACCAAAGGAGAATATATTCCTTCCTTGACGGGGGAGGGAAAGATGAGCAAGTCCGTGGAGGGAAGCTATATTAATCTGACGGATGACCCCAAAACAATAAAAGAAAAGCTTGCCAAAGTTCCGACTGATTTAGGCAGGGGAGAGAAAGTCCCTCAAGAGGGAGGAGTTTTCGCCCTTTTGACCCTCACGGGGCTTTTTCTGGGGGAGAAAGAAAAGGAAAAATACGAGAAGGAATATCTAGACAGAGGCATAAGATACGCGGAATTGAAAGAAAAACTTGCCGCGGCAATTTATGCGGAGCTAAAACCCATACAAGAAAGAAGGAAAATCTTTGAGGAAGACCCCCAGAGAGTAGAAAGAATTCTTGAAGAGGGAGCTCAAAAAGCCAGCGGTGTAGCCAGACAAACCCTCGAGGAAGTAAAAAAGGCGATGGGAATTTGAATGGATGCTATAACCTTCGCGGATTTCGCAGGGGACGCGCGTGATATAATTTACGGCTATGGCAAAAGAGAAAAGATTTCAATTTAGACTCAAAATAAACCTTTGGACAGTCCTTTTAGGGATATTGGTTCTTGTTTTTTTTCTTCCCTTAGTCTTAACGGCAGTTGATATGCGGGGCTCTTCAGGGAAAATTGAGGTCTCAAAAGCCTTGACCGACATCAAAGAGGACAAAGTTGAGAAAATCTTGATCGAGAATGAAAGAGTGATCCTGACCTATAAAGACGGTAGCGTTAAATATACCGTCAAGGAGACAAACGAAAGTTTTTCTGACCTTCTGGATAAGGCCGGCCTTGACCCCGCCAAAGTAAATTACACCGTGAGCGACCAGACCCTGACCAAGGCCTTCGGAGAAATATTGAGCATCGTTTTGCCCTTGGGGCTGATGGCTGCCTTCTTTTTCTTCATCCTTAGGGCCCAGAATAAAGGCGCCCAGGATATTTTCTCCTTTGGCCGTTCCCGAGCCAAACTTTTTGCCAAAGGAAAACAGTCGGTAACTTTTAACGACGTTGCCGGAGTTGACGATGCAAAGAAGGAACTGGAAGAGGTGGTCGACTTCTTGAAAAACCCCACGAAGTACCGAAAAGTTGGCGCAAGAACTCCCAAGGGAGTGCTATTATTTGGGCCGAGCGGTGTTGGAAAAACACTTCTTGCCAGAGCAGTTGCAGGGCAAGCGGGGGTCCCATTTTTCTCAATGGCCGGAAGCGAGTTTATGGAAATGTTGGTCGGTGTCGGCGCTAGCCGCGTCCGTGACCTCTTTGGCCAGGCCAAGGCCGCTGCCCCTTCGATTATTTTTATTGACGAAATTGACGCCATCGGGCGGCAAAGGGGAAGAGGATTTATGGGAGCCCACGACGAAAGAGAACAGACCCTAAACCAGATTTTGGTTGAAATGGATGGATTTACTCCAAACGACAACGTTGTAGTGGTCGCCGCAACTAATAGAGGAGACTTATTAGACCCAGCCCTGCTGCGCCCCGGCAGGTTCGATAGAAGAGTGGTTCTTGATATGCCCGATAAAGAAGGCAGGCTCGCGATTCTTAAGATTCATGCCCGGGGGAAGAAATTCGCCAGAGGAATTGCCTGGGAGAGGGTTGCCGACAGGACCGTCGGTTTTTCTGGGGCCGATTTGGAAAACATGCTCAATGAGGCTGCCATTCTGGCTGCAAGAGAAAATAAAGACCACATCGAGGAAAAAGACATCGAAGAGGCAGCCACCAAGGTGAAGTTGGGCCCGGCCAAGAAAAAACTCCAAACCGAGGAGGATAGAAAAATTACAGCCTATCATGAGGCAGGACACGCGATTGTGACCCACTCCTTGCCCAAAATGGACCCAGTTCATCGCATCTCGATTGTGGCCCGAGGTATGAGCCTTGGGCACACGCTCATCCCACCTGCGGCTGACAGGCTTCACGAGACCAAAAGTAGGATTTTGGAGCAGATTACTGCTATGCTTGGGGGCCGAGCCGCAGAAGAGATAGTCTTTGACGAGATGACATCAGGTGCGGCCAATGACATTTCCCAGGCAACCAAACTTGCCAGGGCGATGGTTATCGAGTGGGGGATGAGTGATTTGGGGCCGGTTAATTTGGGACCGGAAACAGCCCTGGGAGAGTTCGGCCAGCTTGAATGGTATGAAGCAGCCCACATTTCTCCAGCCATGCAAGAAAAAGTCGACAGGGAAGTCCAAAAGATTATAGATTCTACCTACAAGGCGGCTTTAGCAATAATTCGCAAAAACAGAAAAACACTGGATAACGTTGTGGAAAAACTGCTCAAAAAAGAAACCTTAGACAGGGACGATTTTGAGAAAATTGTAGGCAAAAAACCCTCAAAATAAGAAGTGAATAAACTGGTACTAATTGACGGAAATGCCATTCTGCATCGGGCTTTCCATGCGCTTCCTCCTTTAACCACAAATAGGGGAGAACCCATCAATGCAGTTTATGGTCTTGTTTCAATGCTTCTGAGGGTCATCCAGGATTTAAAACCGACCCAGATGGCGGTTTGTTTTGACGAGAAAGAGCCGACCTTTAGACACAAGGAGTTTCCCGGCTATCAAGCCCAAAGACCGACCATGGCAGATGAGCTTTCTGGGCAGTTTGATAAAGCAAAATCTGTAATTGAGGCTTTTGGAATCCCGATTTGTTCCAAAGCAGGATTTGAGGCCGACGATGTCATCGGCACACTGGCTAGAGAGTCCAAGGAGGAAGTCGTGATCGTGACTGGCGATAGGGATATCTTGCAGCTGGTTAATGACAGGGTTAAGGTTTATCTCCCGTTGGTAGGTCTTTCTACCGCCAAACTAATGGGAGGGAAAGAGGTGGTAGAAAAAATGGGGGTTGCCCCTTCCCAAATTGCAGACTATAAAGCCTTGGTTGGTGATCCCTCTGACAACTACCCCGGAGTAGCGGGGATTGGACCAAAAACCGCAGTTCGCCTTTTGGCGGAATATAAAAGCCTTGGCGGAATCTATAAAAATCTCAAGAAGATTTCTCCAGTGGTAAGAGAAAAACTGCAAAAAGGCAAAGAAGATGCCCGGCTTTCTTTAAAGCTGGCAAAGATAGTTACCAACGCCCCTGTCAGTTTGGATGTAGAATCGGCGGGAAAATGGGACGTTGATAGTCCAAGGGTACTCTCTTTATTCTCGGAGTTTGGTTTTAAAACATTAACCGAAAGGGTAAAGAAAGTAGGGAAAGCCCTGGATGAAGAAAAACAAACGACTCTTTTTTGAGCGGTAGTCCGCTGTCATTCATGAAAGTAGCACTTGTTCATGATTACATCAGAGAGTATGGGGGGGCAGAAAGGGTTTTAAAAACCCTCACGCAGATTTACCCTAAGGCTCCAATTTATACTGCTTTCAGGGTTAAAGGTTCGACGGGAGATAAAGAGTTTCAGGGTAAAAAAATAATCGAGTGTTTCTTGGCCCCCCTTCTTAAAATAGACAACTTATATAGCCCCCTCAGATTCTTAATCCCTGTCATCTGGGGGAGTTTTGATTTGACTAACTATGATTTGGTTATAGCTAGCGCCAGTTGGTACGTTACTCGCGGATTTAAGGTGGGTCCAAAAACCAAAGTGATCTGTTACTGCCATACCCCACCGCGGTGGCTTTATGGATACGAGACGAGTGTCAAATTTACAAAATATTGGCCGGTAAGGATATACGCAGCCATCGTGGGGCACTTTCTGAGAATGTATGACTTTGCGACAGCCCAAAAGGTCGATTTCTTTTTGGCCAATTCAAAAAATGTAGCTTCGAGAATCGAAAAATTTTATAGGAAAGACTCAAAAGTGATTTATCCACCGGTTGAAGTCGAAGAGATAATTGAAGCTACCAAGAGCTTGAAAAAAGACGATTACTTTTTAATGGTTTCAAGACTGGTGGGCGCAAAAGGTCTGGGAGACGCTGCAAGGCTAGCCAAGAGCTTGAACTTCAAATTGAAGATCGTGGGAGAAACATACGGATTTACAGATATCAAGAGGGAATTAGAAAAAATGGTCGGAGGGCACATCGAGCTAGTAGGAAGGGTCTCGGATGAAAAGCTTTATTCTCTATATGGTCGCGCTAAGGGTTTTCTGGCTCTAGCAAAGGACGAAGATTTCGGCATGGGGGTTGTTGAAGCTCAAGCGGCAGGAACACCCGTGATTGCTTTTAATGGAGGAGGATTTAAAGAGTCGGTCGTTAGCGGAGAGACAGGAATCTTAATCGATTCGATGGACGAAAAAACGGTCGCGGATGCTCTCAGGAGGTTAAGAAAGACGAGGTGGGAGAGAGAAAAACTGATGGCAAATGCCAGGAAATTTTCGAAAGAGAGATTTAAGAAAGAAATGTTAAAATTCGTAAAAAGCCATGCCAGAACTTCCAGAGGTTGAAACGATTCGCAGGCAACTTGAGAAACATCTCGCTGGCCACAAAATTTTGGGTGTTGACATAACTGTGGCCAAAATTTTTCCCCAAGGGAAAGAGAGAGTGGTTGGCGGTAAAATCAAATCCGTGCGCCGTCTGGGTAAGGTTTTGATTGTCGACCTAACTAACGGTTATTCTTTTCTGGTGCATCTGAAATTAACCGGGCAAATAATCTACGCCTCTCCCAAGTTTCCCAATGAACCCAACAAATTTACCCACGTTGTTTTTACGCTCGATCGTGGTGCAAAACTTTTTTTCAACGACTCGCGCAAGTTCGGTTGGATTAAGGTTGAAAAAACTGCTGACGTTGCCAAAGAAAGTTTCGTCAAAAAACTTGGACCCGAGCCCTTGCGCGACCTGACCGCAAAAGGTCTTGGCGCAATCGTTTCGGCCTCGCGCCGGCCAATTAAGATCCTTTTGATGGATCAGACCAAAGTGAGTGGGGTGGGGAATATCTATGCCAACGACGCCCTTTGGCTGGCCAAAATTAGCCCTCGACGCCCGGCAAACAGTTTGACTGCCGACGAGACCAAAGCTTTGTTTAGGGCGATACTTAAGGTTTTGGCCGACGGGATTAAATATCAGGGAGCATCAGACCAGTGGTACGTGACCGCCGAAGGGAAAAAAGGTAGCTACCAGGAACACTTCCTGGCCTATGGGAGAGAAGGCGAGCCTTGTGAGCGTTGCCATAAAGCCAAATTTGTTAAAATCTCCCTCGGCGGCCGAGGAACTTATATCTGTCCGGTCTGCCAACGACTCTAGCTACTCTCATCATGATCATAAAAATTCGTCTGACGTCATTTAGGAGTATCAAAAATCAACTCCTTGAGTTCACACCGACCGTTACTGTGATTTTGGGACCCAATGCCTCGGGCAAGACAAACATTTTGGAAGCTGTCAGCCTTTTATCGAGCGGCAAAAGCTTTCGGGCTAGGATTGAGGAGGAGATGATTAACTACCAAAAAGACCTGGCCCGGGTTAAAGGCAGAATCAAAAAAGACGGGGAGACGGTAGATTTAGAGGCGGTTTTGACCAGGGGGACGATCGACGTCGGGTTCAGAAGGCCAGAAAGAGTGGCCCGAAAGAAACTGCTGATAAATGGGCTTCCCAAACGCCTGGTTGACTTTGCCGGGAATTTAAAAGTTACCCTTTTTGGCCCCTGGGACATAGAGCTGGTCACCGAATCTCCTCCCTTAAGAAGAAGGTTTTTGGATACTGTCCTCTCCCAGGTCGATAGAGAATATCGCAGAGCGTCTCTTTCCTACGAAAAAGGTTTAAGGCAGAGAAATAAGCTTCTTTTAAGGATTAGGGAAGAAGGGATATCTCCCAGTCAGCTTCTTTTCTGGGACAAGCTGCTGACCAAAAACGGAAACTATCTTTCGGTTAGAAGAGAGGAATTTATCGATTTTATTAATGAAACGTCTTCCCTCAATAGAGAAAAATTTAACCTCGAATACGATAAAAGTGCAATTAGCGAGGGTAGACTGGGAGAGTATCAAAAAGAGGAAATAGCCGCAGCCACAACCTTGGTCGGACCCCACCGGGACGACTTTATTTTTAGGCACGAAGAAAGAGAGCTGGCCAGATTCGGTAGCCGCGGGGAGCAAAGGATGGGTGTTTTATGGCTGAAACTTGCGGAACTGGCATTTATCGAGGAGGAAACGGGAGAGAGGCCGACGCTACTCCTTGACGATATCTTTTCGGAGCTGGACCACCCCCACAGGGAAATAGTGATGAAGGTTGCCGATAAGCAGCAGACGATAATCACCACCACCGACCCCCACTTTATTGAAGGAGTAAGGGATGTAGCAAAGATTAGACTCGAAGGTTAAAATAAGATATGGACGAAAAAGGCAAGGAATCCTTAGAAGAAGTTTTCGTTCCCGGAAGGGACAAACCAAGAACTACCCCTCCGGGCAGGCAGTGGTATGCGGTAAGAGGGCTTGATCCGACTAAAAGCCCAGAAGAAATATCAGGGTGGAGACTTGGGTCCAAGCCTACACCCCAAGGCGAATTTACGTTACCGCCCGAGCTTGAACATTTTCGGGGTAAACTTATTAAACAAGAGGATTTCTTCAAGAAAGTAGACGATACTTAACCGCATAACTTATTGTATTTTCCGCAAAACTTGCGATAATTGATTTGGCATGTATGCTCCGAAGTTTGTAATCTCCAATAAAATTCTCAAAAATATCGGTTCGATCGAAGCTGCCAAAGAAATCATTGAAAGCGCCCCGCTCGTGCCTTCTTTTGAGAAACAGTTTGCTTCCGACGCAATTGTCAGGACCATTTACCATGGAACCCACATCGAAGGCAATGATTTGACCTGGGTTCAGACCAAGAAAGTTCTGGAGGGACTCAATGTTTACGGCAGACCCAGAGACATCCAGGAAGTTATCAATTACCGAAATGTGGTCAAGCTCATCGACGACCTGACCTACTTACGGGGGGGTTATAGCTTGGAGATGCTCAAGGAAATCCACAAATTAACCGTCGAAAAAATAGTTCCCGAGGATAAAGCTGGGGTCTTGCGCACCAGCCAGGTGGTCGTTAAAGAAGAAGATACAGGCGAGGTCATTTTTGCCCCCCCGCCTTTTGTCGAGGTTCCTTATCTACTCGAAGACTTCTTTGAATGGTTAAATTCGGGAGACGCCAAAGAAATTCACCCCGTCTTAAGAGCCGGAATCGTCCACTATCTCTTGGTGGCGGTCCACCCCTTTGTTGAAGGCAACGGCCGAGCCGTCAGGGCTTTTACGACCCTAATCCTTCTCAAAGAAGGCTACGACATCAAAAGATTCTTTTCTCTGGAAGAGCATTTTGACGCTGACCCAGCGGCTTATTACCAGGCTCTCGCCGAAGTCGATAGAGGGGCCAAAAGCCTCGGACAGAGAGATTTAACGGTCTGGCTTGAATACTTTACCGGG
>JBMOLC010000017.1:0-14713 GCA_049324215.1 Patescibacteria group bacterium
GCGGTACCTTGCCTGGCAAAATATGTCGCTGCCAGCAAATAGTTATCTGGAAACCAAAAAGAGTTAAGTTTCAAGACCTCTTGATAGATTTCTGCATCGGATAGCCCCTTTGCGACCAGAAGCTCTACTATCGCCAGGGCCGCCATGCCGTGGTTACAATCCGGGAACCAGGTGGGGTTGCCGCAGCAGGGACGATAGACATTCTTGGCAATTTCCCCAACCCTTTTTTGTTGTTCTGGTGTTAAGGAAATTAACTCAAACTTATTTAGATAATTCAGGGCATCCCGGCGGGCTAGGGTCCAGCCGCCGGTTGAGGCAAAATTACCCTGCTCGTTTTTATACTCTTTCCCAAGAGGGCCCTCGTTGTAAACAATGCTTTTTTGGGCCAGACCCAAGGCCCAGAGTAGATCGACCACAAACTGGCTGCTGGTATTATCAATCTTTATCGGGATATCACCGCCTTCGGTTAGAATCTTTCTTTGCTCATCGGTCATGCTCACCGCTTCTTCAAATTTTGTTAGGTCAATTACACCCAGTTGGGTGAGTCTCGGGCCAACATCTCCCCAGGAAACTGGCAGGGTGAATCCTTCTTTCGGTAAAACCTCTTCGGGAAGTTTTGATAAATCTAAAATTTTGTACCGAGCTTTTTGCCAAGCATCCATCCCTCCTTCCAGGTGTCTGACGTTCGTATAGCCCATGCCCTTGAGAGTAGTTAGGGCCTCGGCGCTCATCCGACCAGTTTTGCAGTAAAGAACGATGGGGGTCTTTTTGTCTTTGGGCAATAAATTTTTATTGGCCAGCATCTCGTCATACTGGATGAAAGAATCGGTTTTTGCGATTTCTCCTTCGTAAGGTGTGTGGACGTTGACAAAAACGAACTCTTTGGCTACCAATTCTTTCGCCAGCTCCCGGGCGGAGACGACTTCGCTCGTGGCCAGCTTAACCGGAGACCTTCCAATAAAAAACCCGGCCAAGGTAAAGAAAACAAAAGAAGCAGCGAGGGTCAGTAAGAATCTCATATGTAATAGTTAATGAGAATATAAATCCCAATACTTAAGATTAGCATGCCACCTAAGCTCACAATTGTCCTTTGATAGGGGAAAAATACTTTTCCGTATTTTTTTATCACCAAATCATCCAGCAAATCGACGAGGTAGAAAAGGATTCCCCCCAAGATAATGCCAAAAGTAAGTTTGTGAATCCCGAAGATGTCCCCGTGTTTAACAACCAGGTTAAATTTATAGAAAGAGGCTAGTGTAAGAGCAAAAATAGCGATATAGATTATCGGTCTTAAAAGAGGCTTTAGTTCCTGTTTTTTAACCAACGCCGTCTCGGTCCAAAAGGAAACCGCTTCCAAAAACGCAGCTAACCAAACACCGGTTATTGAATCATCTATGCCCAGTATTCGGGATAAAGAGAGGCCTGCGCCCGCCCCCGCGACACACAGGGGGCAGTGCGCGAGCGCTACGGGCGCAAGTACAAGTACAAGAAAAAAACCAAAAATCATTGCGAGGTAACGGTTCCGTTAAAGGTAAGCTCTTTTATTCCTCCGGGGTCGCTAAAGGTCAACCAGACTACCCTTTCGAAAGGCCCCGTTCCTTGGGGCCCGTGAGCCGCCGGGTCAAATTTAACGACAACTTTGCCTTCGTTTCCGGAAGGTATTTCGATATTTACCGGCGGATTAGCATCTCCCATACCTTCCATACCGAAGAATTTAGTTTCATTACCATTAATATTAAAGGCGGCGGTAGTACACATACACGAAGTGGCAATTTTTTTAAGGCGAATGGTTTTATCGGTCGTATTTTTAATCGAATACTCCTTGGTAAGTATTCCTCCCCCTAGCGGAACCTCTCCTAAGTCATACGAGGCGGGGCTGCCGCAACGATCCCTAACAAAATTTTTGAGTCTTTCATTTAATTTTTTTTGCCAAAAAACTCAACTATTTCTTGAACAAATTTCTCTTTCTTGCCCCCGGGCTCGTGGATGTCTTTGAGAACACAGGAATGGAGGTGCCCATGGAGCACTTCTTCATCTACCTTTTTGAGGGCGGCCTGCACCGCTTGAGACTGGTGAATAATGTTCAGGCAATACTCCTCGGCCTCGACCATCTCTCTTACCTTCTTGAGGTGTCCTTCAGCAATTGCCAGCCTGTGGGCAACTTTTTCTTTTACGGCTTTGTCCATTCTGTTAATCCCCCCCGGGGGGATACCCTATTAAACACTTGTCCTACCCCTTAAGTCAAGTGTTGTTTTTTTGCCAAGGTGTAGTTTATGATTGAACAATGAGAAAATTTTTTATTGGAGTAATTGCCGCAACTCTTCTTATTCTGGGTCTTGGGGTTTTTTATGCAACTAGAGATGCCAAAAATACCCTAGGACTTCCTTCCGGGCTTGAGTACTATTGGAGCACGACCTGCCCGCACTGCGCCAAGGTGCAGGAATTCCTGGATTCCTGGGACGGTGCGAGTAAAATTTCTCTTGACAAAAAGGAGGTCGGAAATCCCGCCAACTCAGGTCTTCTTGTCCGACGAGCCAGCTCCTGCAATATCTCCCCCACCGAGGTCGGCGTTCCTTTTCTTTTTACCCCCGATGGTAAATGTATTGTCGGAGACGAACCGATTATCGAATACCTAAAAGGCCTGAACCTATGAAGAGACTATTAGTTCTTCTCTCTCCTTTTCTTTTCTTGCTCGCACCAAAAACCGCACTTGCAGTCTGTCCTGTCTGCACGGTTGCGGTCGGAGCGGGCCTGGGAGTTTCTCGCTGGCTGGGAATCGACGATTCAGTTTCTGGAATCTGGGTTGGGGGCCTAATCGTCTCCTTGTCCTTCTGGCTCTCCGACTGGTTGGAAAAGAAGAATTTCAAATTTCTAGCTAAGTGGGACGGTAAATCCCTTGTGGCCTCCTCTATTGCCTTCTGGTCCTTTCTGGTTTATCTGCCCCTCTGGAAGGGAGGTCTCATCGGGCATCCCTACAACACCATTTTGGGGTTCGATAGGCTCATCTTCGGAAGTATTGTGGGGGCCGGCGCCTTCTTTTTCGGAGTTTGGGCCGACAAAGAGGTTAGGCAAAAGGCCGGCAGACAATTATTCAAATTCCAAAAAGTTGTCTTCCCAGTCGCTGCACTTGCCCTCGCCAGTTTAGTTGTATACTTTTATGGAGGTTACCCGCGATGACCAAAATTAATAATTACAAGGATCTCTTAGACAAGGTTGAGAAAGCAACCAAACAAAAAGAGTTAGACTTATCAGCTGGTGAGGACCTGTCTATTGGAATAATGAACCTAATTTCAATCGAGGAACACCTCTTTTTTACTTCCCAAAAGGCCAAAAAACCCAAGTATATGGAGCTCCTAAATGAAGTAAGAAGTCTTAGAGTAGAACTTCTCAAAGACATCATCAAGGACTATGAGGGGGAGATCTACTGTATCTCAAAACATCTCCTTGCGGCTTCGATGCGGATTATGGAAGTAGGAACGAAAGAATTAAAGAAGGGGAATAAAGACAAAGCTAAAGACCTCTTCGAAAAATCCTACAAACTCTATTCCCTCTTCTGGGGAATCAATCTTGGGATAGTCAAGACCGATAAGGTTGAGAGAAGCGACAATGAGGTAAATTTAATTGACGAAAAGGGTAAGGAAAAGGGTTCTATTTCAGTCTTCGACAAGCTCGGCTCCCTTGTTCAAAAGGTAATCGATTGCTGCAAGGAGTAATAACCCTTGACATATATTACGAAAGTAATATAATTGTATTAACATGAGCCGTGTAGTACTACAGATACCAATGTCTAAAGATTTAAAAAACGAGGCTGAAAAAGCCGCTTTTGATCTTGGTTTCTCCTCCTTACAGGAAAGCGTCCGCCTCATTTTAAGAAAGCTGGCCAAGCGTGAACTCAAAATTGCTGTATACGAAGAAGCTTTATCCCCTGAAGCTGAAGCGCGTTACAAAAAAATAGTCGAGGACATTGAGGCTGGGAAAAATGTGGTAAATACCAAAAATGCAAAAGACTTCCTTAAAAAACTTAGATCGTGATTGCCCACTTCCATAAGAGGTTTAAGAAAAATTATAAAAGGCGTATTTTCACTAATCCTTCTTTGGATAAACATTTTGAAGAAAGATTCAATCTTTTCCTCAAAGATCCATCAGATCCAACCCTAAAAGACCATCCATTAACTGGGAATCTAAAAGGTTTAAGGGCATTCTGGGTAACTGGCGATATAAAAGCAGTTTATTACATTAGAGGCGGAGTTATCTACTTTGTCGATATTGGTACACATAACCAAGTCTATAGAAAATAACAGCTGGGGGGCATCGATTGCTGCAAAGAGTAACCTTGGATATAATTCCTCATATGAATCCCAAAGAGCAAGGTAAAGAAAGTTCTGAAATCGATTTTGCAAAAGTAGAATATCTCATCTCGGACTGGGACGGAACCTTAACCGATTCCATGCCAGCCTATACAAAGTCATTCAGTACTACACTTGCCGAAGCTTTTGGTATCCAAAAGTCCTCCAATTATCATCGGCCAGAGCCACTTCTTCATGGAGTCTGGGTTACATTAAAAAAGAAAAAATTAAAAGCAGGATAACTAGCGTCCACCAATAAATCCTTTGCATTCGGACAGTGATTACAAGAGGGAAATTCTTAAACCAATTAGCTAGACTTCCCATATCGGTAAAGTCAACTGCTTGGTCAACTATTAAGTGTAAGAAAAATGCTAAAACCATTCCCCTCCCCAAAAGGCTTCCCGAAGAGGTTAAAACAAAGAAGGCAAGGACAACAAAAATGAGCTGAAAGGTAGCGGTATGGAAGATAAGCTTGGTTCTTTCGGCTCTGGTTTCTGCAAGAAGGTTCATCGAACCCCAAAAATTCCTCTTGGCAATCATGTAACTAACCCTTTGCGAGGTCAGCTCCTGGGGTTTGAGAAAGAAAACGTATAAAAGATGGTCGATATCGGGGAGGATTGTTCCGATAAGTCCCCCTAACCAGAGGGCCCAAGATGAAAAGGAAAGGTATCCTCTAAGAATGGAAACAAAGACCAAAAGAGAAAAAAGGAAAGCAAGGTGGACGAATATTTCCTTCTTCATGGGCTAGTCTCATTCTACACTATCTTTCGACCTGAAAATTGCGAGACTCGCCCGTTGCCTTCTCCCAGATAACGTCAATGTGGGTGACTTTTGCGGCCAGAGAGCCCTTTTTACATCTCTCAACCATTTCTTTAACTGTTTCTTTCTCTCCTTCAAAGACTGCCTCAACCCTGCCATCTTCCAAATTCCTAACCCAACCTACTAGGCCAAAACTCTCGGCCATCTTTCTGGCCCAGTCCCTATAAAAAACCCCCTGAACTCTTCCTTCTATATAAACATGGGCTCTTACATCTTCCATAGGTGTCTTTTTAAGTCCACCCTACCCCCTCTAAAAGTTACTCCTTCACCAATAAGTCTTCTTCTCTGTTCTTCTTCTCCCTCAAAAGCAAAGTTTGGGGCAAGGCGACCGTCTTTATTTACCACTCTATGGCAAGGTGTTTTGGGGTCGGAGTTTGAATGGAGAGCCCAACCGACTTTTCTGGCATCCTTTGTGCCTAAAAGTCTGGCGATTTCTCCATAAGTAGTCACTTTTCCTCGAGGTACTTTCTTGACTACTTTATAGACCTTTTCAAAAAATCCCATTGTCAGTCGGTAAAAACTTGAACAAACATCTTACCGTAAATGCCGTTGTCGATAACTCCAATCCCTACCCTTTTAAATTTGGGTTCGAGAATGTTTACCCTGTGTCCTTCGGAATTCATGAAACCCGTGTGGGCAGTTGAAAAGGTCGGGGCCAGGGCCAAGTTTTCTCCCGCCAGGTGGTACGAAATTCCTGCTCTATCGAGTCTGTCGCCAACGTCGTCTCCCTCGGGTGAATAGTGGCTAAAATACTTCCTCTCCCACATATCCTTGGCGTGGGCCCGGGCAATGGGAACTATGTCTGGCGCCCAGACAAGTTCGGGTAGTCCCCTTTCTCTTCGTTCTTTATTAACCAGCCTAAACATCTCGGACTCGGAAACCGCATCGACGGCCAGTTCCGTTCTCTCAACGGCAATCGGAACCGACTCCTTGCTACCTGGCTTAATAATGAGGTAGGTCAAAGAGTCTTCGATTACCCCACCAAAAACCTCGTTGATAAATTTCTCTGTCCCGCTTGTTTGTCTGAGAAGAAAGCTCCCGATTTTTGAATCCGTGACGTCCCTTTTGAGTGAGGGTGCAACCGGAAGGCCGACAATCAGGGTGAGAATGAAGGAAATTAGGACTATCCCCTCTCCCAGGGCGGGTAGGAGTCCCAAAAACCGACTCCAACTAGCCTTGATAAGTTTTTTGGGAAACCTTGTTACCAGAGCCCCCAATATATATCCCAGGGTCGCTTCTAAGACGATCGCGGTTACCAAAAAACCGATGGCATTAGCCAGCGAGTGCGAAAGATTAAAATTAGATTTAAGAACCCCGGCCGCAAATTTATATGCTCGCAGAGAAATTAGCAGCGCTCCCAAAAACGAGATAAAGTCTGTCAAAATAAACCAGAGGCCATAACGCCAGGCTTCTGAGGCAAAATAGATAAGGATAAGAATTATTACCAGGTCTACCCAGTTTCCGTTAAGACTAAACATAAGAACTCAAGAAATAAAGAAACTAAGAACTTCTTTTGCTTCTTCTGACATAAGAGCTAAATGCTTTTAATTGACGATACAAATTGTCAGCCTTGAGAAGAAACTCGTCATGTTTTCCTAAACTTATGTACCTGTTTTCGAGTGCGATGTCGAAACACGCAACAGTTTCATTTAGTGAGCCCAGGGCTTGGTTTAAAAACCTACTAAAATCTGTACTTGAATACTTATCTGTACCCTCGGCAATATTAAGAACTATCGAATCTAAAGATCTCCATAGTTGAGATGTTAATCCATAAAGTTCGGATTTGGGAAAATGTTTCTTGGTATAATCTTTAACTTCTGAAATAAACTTAAGAGAATCTTTGTAAATTGGAAATTCTCTAAATCTGAAAGTATTGGAGTCTTTCATTTCTTCAGTTCTTTATTTCCTAATTTCTTCAGTTGTTGAAGTTTCCACATAAACAGCTTGGGCCTGCTTTTGACATTAGATGCGTCTTTGACAAAGTGTCTGGCTGCCTCCAAAAGACCCCTGGGAACCTCCTTGGCAAGTTTAATATAGAGAGACTTATTTTTTAAATCCCCAAGCTCGTTAGCTAACTCGTAGCCATACTTTTGAAACTCATAAGAGATGTATTTATCCTCGTCCGCCTTAAATTTTTTTAAGATGTCGCCAACTTTTTGCATATTCTTTGCAAAACTTTAGCTAATACCTCTTTTTCGTCTTGGGTAAAATCCTGCAAAACATATTCATCTCCGGGAGTTCTCTTGCTAAGAGGCCTACTGTCAACACCAATTCTGACATGCCAATACTCGTCTCTCCCCAATGCTCTATCGATAGACGCAAGTCCTTTGTGGTCTTTTGGACCTTTTCCGAATTGGATTTTATAGCTCCCTAAAGGGATATCTAGGTCATCATGAATTACCCATAAATCCGAGGTATTCAACTTGTATTGTCCAACTAATTTCTTCACAAATTCTCCCGAGTTGTTCATAAAACAATCGGTTTTTTTGACGACAAAAGAATTGGGCAGGGGCCTTGTCAGAAGGGCGTCAACTGCCAGATAGCCCACATTGTGACGGTTGTTTTGATATTTCTCTCCTGGATTTCCTAGCCCGACGATAACTCTCATGGGTCTTATTTTATCATTAGATGTCTTTATCAGATGTTTTTCTCTACGAAGGGAACGAAGTGGAAAATGCCATACTCTTTTTTTTCTATCTTGCCTTTTGTCTTTACAAACTTGGTCATTATTTTATCGGGCCCTACCCCAACCGGTGCAACCAATACTCCCCGTTCCGCGAGCTGCCTAAATAATTCTTTGGGAACCTCGTCGACCCCCGCGGTAATCAGGATTGCATCAAAAGGAGCCTCCTCTCTTAAGCCTTCCTCCCCCCGTCCGGCTTTTACCGCGACGTTCTGGTAACCCAGCCTCTCCAGGGTTTCTCTGGCCCTGTCGGCTAGGGGTTCGATAAGCTCGATTGTAAAAACTTTATCGGCTAATAGGGAAAGAATTGCTGCTTGATAACCGGACCCCGTTCCTATTTCCAAAACCTTCTCGTGACCTTTGAGCGACAAAAGGTGTGTCATAAAAGCGACGGTATAGGGTTGAGAAATCGTTTGTCCAAAACCAATGGAAATGGGTGTGTCGTGATAGGCGAGATGTCGATATTCTTGGGGTACAAATTCCTCTCGGGGAACTTTGAGCATTACTGAGGCTATGTGGGGGTCGTCAAGCCTATACTTCTCCCTTATCTCCTCGATCATTTCTTGGGGAGAGCCCATTTAATTAACTTTCTGACTAGGCCTTCTTCGCGAGGTTTCTTGCTACTTTCCCAAAGAAAGGAACTTCCCATTCGGCCCCCTGCCAAGCCTTATAAATCAGGATGAGCCAGAGAACAAAACTAACTATTCCGACCAAAGGAACCAGGGGAAGAAGAATTATCGTTAGACCCAGCACCCATGACAAGACAAAGAGTCCGACAAAAACTACAACCGACTGCATAGCATGGAATCTTACAAAAGGATCTTTCTCCAAGATGAGAAAAATCACACCCGTCACGGGGCCCAAAACATAAGCCAAGGCCCCTGCTGTTTCTTTTTTAAGTCCTGTTGCCATCTATATCACCCCCAATCGTTTTCACTACTTTCATGATTTCAGATAACACTTCTGGTGTCAATACCGACTAAAAGAGCGTTTCCTGTTGAACTTCTTGGCTAGGAGCCTCTTCTTCCTTCCAGATTTTAACCTGGCCAAATACACCATCATACCCGGGCTCGATACTGATGTCTCCTCCCCTTACTTTCCCAATCCCTTCAGCTACCCTTGAACCGGCAACGCGTTCTAAATCCACCAGCGGGGTTTCTAGTAAAACCTTGAATTCGCTGCTAAAAAAGGAGGTAAGAGCTTCAAAAACACCCAAGACCTTCTGGCTTGCTACCCCGCTTGCAAGTGCCTCCGCCAAAATCTCAAGAAGCGGGACCATCATTACGTACGGAGGCCTTTTGCCCTCTTTGTCTTTAACCCAACGGACACCAAATTCGTCCGTCTCGCTTTTGGTTTCAATGTCCCTCTTGGCCAGAGCCTCAACCCGACTCATGACCCCCACCGTCAAGCCCCTGCCGCAAACCGGGCAGGTAGCCCCCATTTTTCTGGTTTCGTTGGGGGAATAGACAATGCCACAGTTTCTATGGCCGGTGTAGTGATACTTTCCCTCTTCGGGATAAAATTCGATGGTGTAGGCAATCCTCTCTTTCCCCTCCCCCTTAATTGCTCTCTGAACCGCCCCAAAACTCACCTCTTCTAATTCAAAAACCGTTGCCTCACGTCCCAGTTTTTGAGGAGAGTGGGCATCGGAAAAAGAAACAATTCTGCGGTCTTCTAGTTCCTCTATCCTCCAATTCATCGCAGGGTCGCTGCTTAAGCCCGTTTCAATTGCGTAGATATAGGGCGAAAGGTCCAAAAAACACTCGTTGATGGAATCGAATCCCGAAATACTTCCGTACAACGAAAAGTGGGGGGTCCAAGCGTGGGCCGGAATAATTAGACAGCGCGCATCCACCCCCAAAGCTACCTCGGCCACCGCCCGGGCAGTCAAACCCACAATCGGGCGGCCGTCGGAAAGCAGGTTTGCGCCCCGCATAGTTAGCTCTTTGTTTATTTTTCCTGCTACCTCAAAGTTTGGAGCAAAAATGAGCGTATGGATTTTCCTGACCTTGCCCCCTTGGGAATAAATGGAAGAAACCTCCGTCGAAAGGAGAAAAAGGGGTGCACCCGGAGGTGCTTCCTTGGCCCGATAGACTCCTTCGCCTGCCTCAATTAAGGAGGTTTCAAGTTCCCGAAACCAGAGAGGGTGGGTCCAGTCCCCCGTTGCCACCAAGCCGATTCCCTTTTTTGCTGCCCAATCCGAAATCACGGGGATAACCATCTGCGTGGAGACTGCCCGGGAAAATCTGGAGTGAATTTGCAGGTCAGCGATAAGGCGCATTAGAAAGAAGATTGTAGCACTAGACAAATTCAACAACAACAAAGACGAGGTAGATAAGAACCAAAACCAACGCTTCCCACCTTTCAAGTTTGAGTTTGCTCCGAATGAAAAACCAAAAAACCAGGAAAACAATGAGAAAGGTAACTGCGGCAAAAAAATATTCCTCAAGCACAACCGTCTTGATGGGAGAGATAACGGCTGCCAAGCCGACAACCAGGGTCGAATTGGCAATGAGGGAGCCCAAGAGGTTGCCGAAAAACATGGTCGGTTCTTTGTCCTCAAGGCTTCTCACCGAAAAGCCCAATTCGGGCAGGGTTGTCCCCAAAGAAAGAAGGATTAGACCAACCAAAAATACAGGCAGGTTGGTGAGCTCTGCCAGTTTTTCGGCGACTTTGACAATCAAGTTGGCGGACAAAAGAAGCGCGGCTATGCCCAAAAAAAGCCTGGCGGCTTCCTTGGTTTTGTTGCCATCAATGTGTTTAATCGTGCGGAAGAATCTGTGGACAAAGGCCCCTTCTCTAATCTCTTCTCCAATCTCGAGAAACCTTCTTTTGAAAAAACTACTCGCGTAAGCGCCGTAAATGGCTAAAAGGGCCAAACCGTCAACCCGAGAGAGGGAACCGTCCAAAATAAATATCAGGGGTAAGACTCCAGCGCCTAGAGCTACCCAAACGTCTCGGCGTAAAAATTCGCCGTGAACATTGACCCGGCCGACCAGAAGCCCGGCTATCCCGGCGACCAGAGAAATGTTGGCGATATTGGCACCGATGACATTACCGAAAGAAAGGTTGGGCGAGCCCGCAAGGGCAGAGGTAATCCCCACAAAAAGTTCAGGGAAAGACGTTGCCAGGGCTAGAAGTAGGGCCGAAATGGTGAAGGCACCGCCAGCCGATTTGGTCAAATGCCTCAAGGCAAAGACCACATGGTCTGCAGACTTAATCAAGACCAAGGCCAAAAGATAAATCGCAATGATTAGACCAAAAATCATTTTAGATTGCCAAAAGTGTTCTGACGGTAAAATAGCCGAAAAAGACAAACGCAAATACCATTATAGCGATTCGGACTACGCTTGGCCTAATTTCTCTTTCAAGCCGGGTAACGTTGAGCCAAAGGGTGAGGGGGATATGGACAAACATGGCGGCTGCATTTAAAACCGCTGCCAAGGTCAAAAGGGCCAAAGGCTGGTTAAATCCGGAAAGAATGATAATTATCGCCAAGATAATCTGGAGCCACAAAAAGACGTAAAAGTTTCTTCTTATCCTTACAGCCGGAAAAAGTTTGGGGGCAGCCAACGAAAGGTTTTCGGTTAAAATCCTCGAGGTGGTATCAAAGACTCCAAGCTGGGTCGAAAAAAGCATTAGCCCCCCGATAAATAAAAAGGCTCTGCCGACAGCTGGGGCTGTTTTTTCTCCAATGACTAAGGCTTCTTTCAAGACAAAGGTGATATCCGAGGAAAAGCCCTGGCCGAATACGGTGGCAAAGGCGAGAAGAGAAAGGAGTAAAATGGTTAAGGCTCCCATGAACCAAAAGACGAGGCCGTGTTCCAAATTAACAAGCCGCCACCAATTTTTAAAATTGGCCAGGTTTTGTCCGGATAGTAAAAATTTCGCCCCGGTCAAAGAAATCTCTTCTTTTTTCCCAGTCAAAATGCTGGTTATTCTGCCAGCATATTTACCCATCCCCAAACCTTTTTCTTTAACGTAATAGGATTGGGCCAGGTTCAAATTTCCGCCCGCACCCGCATAGGCAACCGCTGCCAAAAAAGAGGCCAGAGGGAAAGCTGCCGGCAAAAACCAGAAACCGTTTCCCTGACCGATTATTCCAGCACCAAGGGCTGCCCAGTCAGCGGGTTTGGCGATAAAAATGGCTACGCTAAAGATAAACGGAGTGCCGAGAATGATTAAGGTTCTCTGAACTTTCTCCTGGGTTTTGTAAAGCACGGGGCCGAGTGTCAAGATCCCTCCCACCAGGACTAAAAAAATGACTGTCAGGATTTTGGTATTCCCTATTCCCAAGAAAGCTCCAAGAAGAACTGCGCTCGAAGCGATAATCCCCGGCCAAATCCAGGGAATAAGGGTCGAGAATATAAACCACGCTGGTAAATATTTAAATTTCCTGGCAAAACCGACGAAAATACTTTCTCCCCGCACCAACGCATATCTTTCGATTTCCATATTGATGAAAAACTGAAGGGTTATCCCGAGGACCGCTCCCCAGATTATCCCCAGACCAAAATTCGAAGTTAAATATGGCCAGAGGATAAGCTCTCCACTCCCCAGCCCCAAACCCAGAAGAATGAAGGAAGGACCCAAAATCTTGAGAAGCTTGGGGGCAGGAGGCATGGCCGCCACCTCGTGGTCGTCAAGCATAATATAATGCTACCACAAAGGAGTGTTTAGGCGCTTTTTTGAAGTTTATCGAGTCTTGTCAGTTCGACGAGGCTTGTTGCTTCTTTTGGGGATTTATCATCTCTGAAGCGGACGAGGCGGGGAAAGCGCAAAGCCAGACCGGCTGAGTGGGTCGGGCTTTTGGTGATTTCATCCGCCGCAATTTCGACGACCAAGGAAGGGCTTACCCAAAAATCCGGAGTGTAGTTTTTGTGCACCTCATATTCTCTAGGTTTTTCTCTGGTTTCAAGTTTTGAAAGCCGAGCCTTCATCTCTCTAAATTGTTCGTCGGTTAATCCCGTCCCAATCTTGGTGGTAGTGACTATTTTTTCTCCCTTCTTGACCCCCACCAAAAACTGTCCCAGCCCAAAACCCGCCCTTTTCCCTCGACCCAGAGTGTAACCCATGACGATCGCATCAATCGTATCCGCAAGTTTGCCCAGAGAGGCTGCCTCCTGCTTCATTTTTACCCAGCGCCAACCAGTACGGCCGGCGATGTACTCGGCATGAACTTTCTTGACAATTACTCCCTCAAAACCCTTCTTGACGTTCTCTCGATAAAGTTCATTGATCCTTTTGGGGCTATCCGTCATCTCGCTGTCAACAAGTTTCAAAACATCTCCCGATTTTACCGTTGCCTCCAAAACCTTGCGTCTTTGGCCAAAGGGCTCGGCCATCAAATTCTCTCCATCTTTAAAAAGGATGTCAAAGACAAAAAATTCAATTCCGACTTTTTTGAGGGTTTCTTCGATCTCGTGTTTTCTCCTCCTGGTCATTGTCGTCTGGAAATTTGCAAGATTTTTGGTTTCTTCATCAAGCCCAACTGCCTCGCAATCCAGAATTGCCTCGCGGGCATGAACTTGTTCTCCGATTCTTTGAAGTTCCGGAAACATCCACGAATTCTCATTGAGGTTTCGGGTAAATGCTTTTACAATCCCTCCCTTTTTGTAATGGATGGAAAGCCTGAGACCATCAAGTTTTGGCTCAACAGCCACCTTGCCCATTTTTTCAACCATCTCTTCAGGGCTTTTTAGTCTCTGGGCCAGCATGGGCAAAACCGGAATACCCAAAACCGGCTTAATCTCCTGGGCCGCTTTCTTTATTCCCCTTTCTTTGACGGCCTTTGCCAAAAGCCCGACATCCGGAGCAACATTATAGGCTTTTTCCAGATCGGCCTTTGCCCCCTTTCCTCCTGTTTCCATCCAACTTAGGGCATCGAGAACTGTTTTATCTGAAAACCCAAGTCTCAAACGCCCAACAGGAACTCTGGCAACAAAGCGGGCCGAAAGTGGGTCTAGATTTTTTAATAAAGCGGCGGTTTTTTCAATTTTTCTTTCCTGGCTTCCCTCCCCTGTATCCTTCGCTACTTCCAAAAGCTTCTCGTAAACCTCACTTACCGAAAGCGTTTTTACTTTTCTTGAACTTGAACTTAGACTTTCCGCCACATCTCCTAAATCTCCTTTTTCTTTATAGATATGCGTTACCTGGGTTAAATCCTTCCCATACGCCTGGGCCAGGACCCTGATCATCATTTTCTCGGCAATATTCAGAATCACGCCTTTGTAGGAAGGGGCAAGCGCCCCCAAAACCAAATAGGTGACTTTGTCAATCTCCGAGGCATCAGTTTTTTTGAATAAATCAGCCAAGATCTTAGTTATTTCAATTCTCGAAGAAGTTTTCTCTAATTTTTCAAGGAAAGAAGCAAGTTCCCTAAATTTCATAGCCCCTTATTATACACGTTATACACGCTGATTAAGGTAGGTGGAAAAGAAGAAAAAGGCAAAAATGACCACCCCAATAAAAAGCAGGCCAAAAACGATGCTGATTAACCCGCTCCATTCCTCGTGAATGACTTTATTTAAGCCCTCGCCAACCAGCGTCAGTCCAAAAAGGGACGGCAGAATCAGAATCATGTATAAAAATTGTGGGTCAGATGGGCTCATGTGAATAACAACCTTTCCGCTTAACGCCCGGCAATAAAATAGCGGGCAGCTTTGGTACTCCCCTGCTTTTTGATTATACCCTTCTTCATCATCTCGGTTAGGTCCCTTAAGACCGTATCCTCCGAGACCATGGGCAAGACTTTTTTGACTTCCTGCATTGTCCCCGAACCCTGGTCGCTCAAGTATTCGAAAAGCCGCATTTGCCGCTCAGAAAGGGCGATCTGCTCACCGAACTTGGCTTTAAGTTTGGTGTC
>JBMOLC010000018.1:0-14121 GCA_049324215.1 Patescibacteria group bacterium
CGAAGCGCAGGTATTGGCAATGCAGGTTTGTGGTGACGCATTCTCGCAATCACTGCGGTTACGATTGAATTGGCCGCAGTAACTGGAGTCTCCTCTAAATCCAGTCTCGCAATCCGACTCATCCACACTACAACCTCTCTGCGCCCACACACAACGATATCTTCCTTGGGCAGAGGCATTTCCAGGAATAAGGAAGAGGAGCAATAAAAATAGGGCAGGGACTAGAAGAACCTTTTTCATTTTGATTTGAGTTTAGCATACGGGACCTTTTAAGTTAATTGTTATAATGCCAATTACACGAAGTATAATGGGAAGATGAAGTTCAGAGGAGAGAATCCAAAGTATTTAGTTTTTACTTCTTTACTTTTGGGACTGATTTTTCTAGGTACTCTGTACTTTGTACTAAGTACTGTTTCTGCTTCCCACTGTCCTTCAACTGACTATGATTGCCAGATTGCCGAAATCCAGAGAGAGATAGATGCCCTCACCCCAGCTCAAGAAAAAAATAAGGCAGAGCTGGCAAGCCTTAAAAAGCAGCTTGACGATTTAACCGAAAGAATTGCTTCAATCTCCAATCAGCTTAAAAATGTTCAGAGTCAAATTTCGCAAAGAGAAGAAGACTTGGCTTATGCCAAAGAAATCTTTGAACAGAAAGCAGAAAGCCACTACAAATTTTTGCGGCTTTATGACCCAATCTTGCCTTTTCTGTCTTCGACCGACGCTGTAACCGCTTTCCGGGAAATTAACTTTCGACAAAGAGCCGCGGATGAGGATCGCAAGACAATGGAGCAGTATGCCACTGACCTGGCCGAACTCAAAAGCGATAAGGAATCCCTCGAAAAAAACAAAGCCAGCCTCGCTTCTTTGCAAGGTCAGGTCAATGAAAAAGCCAAGTTTCTGGAAGGCGAAGTCACCAAGGTTGAAACCTATTTGTCGAGTCTGACCGCCAAACAGAATGAGTTAAAGGCCTTGAAGGAAGGCGGTTTTCAAACCTCTGTCGGAGACGTTCCTCCTTCCCTGGAGCCATGTTCGGGGCCAGCTGGCTCGTCAAACTTCTGCGACCCCGGTTTTCGTCCAGCCTTTGCAGCCTTCTCTTTCGGGGCTCCCCACCGCAAAGGCATGAGCCAATACGGAGCTTTTGGGAGGGCCCGAGGCGGACAGAATTATGAAGCGATTTTAAGGGCTTACTACGGGGATATCAGGATAGTCGACGTCAACACCAGTTTAACAATTAAAACTGCGGTGGGGGCAATGGATTTTGAAGGTAGGTATTTACCCGGTATTGCCGAAATGCCGACTTCTTGGGCAGACGAAGGCGGAATTGAGGCGATGAAGGCCCAAGCGATTGCCGCGCGGAGCTATGCCCTGGCCTACGTCGGTTGGAGAATGGGCAATCAAAATGCTTCAGGAACAATTTGTGTGACCGAATCTTGTCAAGTTTGGAAATCTTCAAAGGCCGATAACCCCGGTAAGTGGAAGGACGCAGTTGATGCCACACGGGGGAAAATCATGGTTGGGAATGGTTCGAACGAGGTGGCGAACTCTTGGTATGCCTCAACGGCTGGAGGCTATACCCTTTCTTATACCTCCCTCGGACATACAACGCCTGGCCAGTGGGACGCTGATGGCGGTCAGGGTGGTTGGCCGGGGGAGGCCTGGGATAAAAAGGGAGGCTCACCTTGGTTTTACAAAGGTTGGTACAAAAGCCGGAGTGGGGCTGCCTGTGGAAGGGCTAACCCCTGGCTGACCTCTGAAGAGATGGCCGATATCTTAAATGCCAGGTATGTCCTCGACGGCAAGGGAGGAGACAAATCGCGAATTTCTCCGGTTGACACTTCGTGTTGGGGAGGAAATCCCTATTCGCTGAGCGAACTGGCAAGTATTGGCGGATTCACCAGCGTCTCTTCGGTAGCGGTAGTTTATGGCAACGACGGCGCCACCCTCAGCGTTTCCTTTGTGACCAATAAAGGTCCAGAGACTGTTTCGGGCAGCGCCTTTAAAGAAGCCTTTAACCTGCGGGCCCCGGGATACATCGGTCTTAAAAGCTCCCTTTTCAACATCGAGAAACTTTGATATCTAGAAGAGTGCAGGTTATAATCAGCCAGAATGCCGGACATTTTTATCAACCCTCCGGAAGAAAAGAAAGAGCCCGAGCAGAAAGTTGGCAAACACAAAGTTCCGGGACATACCCACAACCCTTTGGCGGCTTACTGCTATCAGCCTGATGCCGTCAACTTTGAGACCAAGGAGAAAGAAGAGGAAGTCATTCTGCTTTTAAGGCAACACCCGATTATACTTGTCCCCAGGGCGCTGGTTCTTACCTTAATGATTATTACCCCTCTTCTTTTGACAGTCTTCCCCATCATTTCTTTCTTGCCGGCCAATTTTCAACTGATTACTTTTTTGGCCTGGTACCTAGTTACCACTGCTTTTGCCTTAGAGAGCTTCTTGACCTGGTTTTTTAACGTTTACTTAATTACCGACGAAAGAATCGTCGACATCGATTTTTTAAACCTAATCTACAAAGAAGTGTCGGATGCAAATATCGACAAAATCCAGGACGTGACTTACAAAATGGGAGGGGTGGTGAGGACCCTTTTTAACTTTGGCGACGTTCTAGTTCAGACGGCCGCCGAGGTTCCCAATTTTGAATTTTTGGCGGTTCCCAAACCCGACGAAGTGGCTAAAATCCTCCAGGAGTTGAGGATTGAGGAAGAACAGGAAAAACTTGAAGGGAGGGTGAGATGACGGAGATTCCTTTAATTGGGGTTTCTGTCTGGCTGGTGGCCAAGATATTTGCATTGGTCGCTTTTTTGATTTATATAGTCTTTGCAGTGGTTGTCGTCAGGCAGGTACAACTCATGACGGATACTCTTGAGGTCGGCTTTGAGACGGTTCTAAGATTCTTGTCTTTTGCCCACCTGGCTTTTGCTCTCATCGTTTTTTTGGCTGCCTTGATAGTTTTGTAAAATGGCTTTTAGTCTGTCAAGCGCCAAGCTAACCGGAAATCCTGGGGTTTCTGGTTGGGCCCAAGTCCACGAATTCGTCCCCACCGACCCCGAAAAATTAGCCTCCCGGGGCCACCTCTTTGCCGTGGTTGCCACCGGCAGACACGAAGAGGGTCTGGATGCGGTCTCGGCCGGACGCGAACTTCTCTCAAGGCTTCACGAAGAATATTTTGGGCCCGAAGGCTCGGCCTTTGCCATCCTGGCGGCCGCGGTGAAAAAGGTGACGGCAGAATTTCGTCAAAGTTGGGGTGAGGTTGAAATCTCGGCAGTTTCCCTGGTCGGTGACGTTGTCTATTCGGTCGCAGCCGGTGGAGCCCAAGTTGCCATTTTCAGAAACGGAATCCTGGCAAACATTCTCGAAAGTTCAAAAGGTGAGGTCATCTCGGCTTCGGGTTACCCCCAGGAGGGAGACATGCTCGTTGTTGGCACGAAACTTTTCTTTGCGACTTTCCCGGGGGGTGTGATTAAGGCAGCGCTGGCATCAGGCGACCCCTTGGCGGCGGTTGAATCTTTTGCGCCGACCGTCCATTCCAGGCAAGATTCGGGCAGTCTGGGGGTGACTGTAATTTCCTTTGCCAAAAAGTCTGAGCTTTTTACCAAGCCAGAGGTTCCCCCCAAAGAGGCAGAAAAACCACAGCCGTTAGCGTCATTTCGCAAAAAGGCTCTGGAAAAAATCCGCGAGTTTCTTGCCCAAAGACTCCCCGAAAGAAAAATTTATGTCCGCGAGGGGCAGATGGAAGAAGCCCCCAGTCAAAGAAGAAAGGTCATGGTCACGGTTGGCGGGATACTTCTGGCCTTACTGGTTGTCAGCATTGGCTTTGGGGTGAGGGCCAAAAACATCAAGGAACAAAAGAGCCGTTATGAGGCTCGCTTGACCCAAGCCCAACACGAGTTCGAGGAGTCTTTAAGTCTTTTTTCTTTAAATCCCGAAAGGGCCAGGGAGCTTTTTATAAGCGCCAAGGGAACGGCAGATAGCCTAAAAAGCGAGGGGGTCAAAGATAAAGCCCTGGACGAGCTAGTTAAAAACCTCGACGCAAACCAAGGCAAGGTTTTGGGGGAATATCGAGAGGAAGCCGAACTTTTCGTCGACCTTTCGATCTTAAGCAGCGGTTTAAAGGGAGACGATATGGCTGCCTCAAGCGAGATGCTTTTTGTCCTGGATAAGGCAGGCAAAAGGGTTGTCTCGGCAAATTTCTCGACCAAAAAGACCGAAGTTGTCGCTGGGCCAGAGCAGATCGAGGCGGCAGAGGGGGCTGCCGTTTACGAAGATCGGGTTTTTATCCTCAATTCCGACGGCATCTTCGAAGTCGGGGAAGAGAAAAGTCGGGCCACAAATAGAGACTGGGAAGGGGAAGCTTTAGTCTATGCTTATGCCGGCAATCTTTACGTTGTCGATAAGGCGGCTGGTGTTATCTGGCGCTACCCTGGGAGCGGAAAAACCTTCGGGTCAAAATCCAATTGGTTTGCACCGGGAATAACGGTTGACCTGAACAACATTAAAGGTCTAACCATCGACGGAACCATTTGGCTCCTTTCTGTCTCGGGCAAAATTTCCAAATTCTCTTTGGGAAATCCCCAAAATTTTGCTCCCGCAGGCGTTTTCCCCGAGCTAGCTAACCCCGATGCAATTTATACCAACGAGGAACAAGACTTTCTTTACGTTCTGGAAAAAGAAAGAAAAAGGATTGTGGTTTTGGAAAAAGACGGAAAGTATAAAGCCCAGTATCTTTCGGATAAATTAGGCGAGGCGACCGACCTGGCAGTCAACGAAAAAGAAGGCAAGATGGTAGTTTTGGCAGGGGATAAACTTTATAGCCTCGAGATTAAACATCTCTAGATAAGATGCTTATTCCTAAAGGCAAAACCCGAATTTGTTTTAAGGTATCTTTCAAAATCTAAAGCCCTTTTCTTTGAGACGAAGGCTGCATAATAAATAAGTTTTGCTGGTAAGAATTTTTTGGTTGTAAAAACCCTTCCGTTTTTATGTTCTGCAATGCGCTGTTTTAAATTGTCTGAATAACCGACATAGTAATTATCGTTTGACAACTTCAGAATATAGCAATAATACACGGTTAATTATAGCCCCACTTCGCTTAAAAAGCTTCGTTCGGGGCACTCTTCGCACGATTATTAGATGTTGTCTAACTTCCGAAGTGTGGCCGTGCCACCTCGTAGCTCTTTACTGTTAAGTAAAGAGCGAAGAGTGGAGGCGGAGGGAATTGAACCCTCGTCCGAAAAATTACTCCAAAAGACTTCTACAAGCTTACCCCGATTTAATCGGGGAAATTTTGGCTGTTTGTCTTAGACACCGGCCTTCAGCCGTAAGGTACAGTGTGGCATCCCGACGGGTTGATGCCTTTCTGGCGCGGTCGAGAATCGCGGCCAAAAGACAGTAACCTAAAAACGTTTTGATGCGCTTAGGCTACAGCGTAAGAATAGTTCTTGACGCTTTGTTTTGATCCTAGTTAAAGAGGTAGAATCGATCTCTGCTTGCAGTCTTTTAAAGAACTTTCCGTCGAAACCTATCGCCCCCGGAATTCTCGAGCTATTTCTCTTTCGATGTCCTTTTTCTTTAGCGCTTGCCTCTTTTCAAACTTCCTTTTGGCTCTTCCCAAGGCTAGCTCAACCTTGACTAGACGGCCCTTAGTATACATCTTTGTTGGCACCAGAGTCAATTTTTTTTGCTTCGTTTTGGTTGAAATTGAGACGATTTCGTCTTTATGCAAAAGAAGTTTTCTGGTTCTTTTGGAATCGTATTTGCGAGCCCCCTGAACTGGGATATTGGCGTTTATTAAGAAGGCTTCCCCATTAAGAATTCTGGCAACCGCTTGACTAATGTCAGCATGGCCCGTCCTTACGGCTTTAGCTTCTCCCCCAGAAAGAGAAATCCCAGCTTCATACCTTTCGGGTTCTAAGGCATATTCAAATCTCGCCCTTTTATTTAATGTCTGCATGCCATAATTATACAGAAATGGGACTAACCGACCTTATTTTTCCGAAAAAATGTTTTGGCTGCGGCAAAGAGGGAGTCTATCTTTGTTCTGCCTGTCTTTCGGAACTCGAAAGACCAATCCCGATTTGCCCGGTTTGCCAAAGGCTGTGCCCCACGGGATTTACCCACCAAAGGTGCCAGGGAGAGTACTTATTGGACGGACTTACCTCAATCTGGCCCTATGCAGGTTCGATGAGAAAAGCCCTCTTAGCCATCAAATACAAATTTGCATTCGAGGTTGCCAAGGAACTAGGCGAGACATCTTGCGAATTTATTAAGAAGGAAAAATTCTTCCCTTCTTCCCCAGTACTTGTTCCCGTTCCTCTTCATCGACTGAGGAAAAACTGGAGAGGATTTAATCAAGTTGAAGAAATTGGCAGGGTGATTGCCAAAAATATGGGTTGGTGCTTTATGCCAGATTTACTTATCAGAACCGAGATGGGAACACCACAAACAGAGCTAAAAAGAAAAGAGAGATTAAAAAGAGTCAAGGGGGTCTTTGCCGTAAATCCTAACTACCGAATTCAGAAATCTCAATATCTTCTTTTTGACGACGTTTGGACCACAGGGGCAACCCTCAAAGAGGCAGCCAAAACCCTAAAACTAGCCGGAGCAAGGCAAATCTGGGGACTAACTCTCGCCCGCGGGCGGTGAGGGTGGGATTCGAACCCACAAGTCCCTTGCGGGACAAAGGTTTTCAAGACCTTCCGGATAACCGTTCCCTGCACCTCACCTTGTGCGGTGGGCGTGGGAGTCGAACCCACTCTAGGCTTGCGCCTAGCAAGTTTAGCAAACTTGTCTCGTGACCGTCTGAGTCGCCCACCCGAACACGCGTATTATACCAGATAGGTAGCCTAGAACGAAGCCCGAATTTAAGGTATAATATGCCTAATGCCCGAGGAAGAACCTAGACCAGTGGTTGTTAGACGCGAGCCAGAAAAAGACTTAATCATCTGGACGGCTCCGGCAAGACCGTTTAAGAGAAGGGATAGGGAGTTTTATATAACCGTGATTGCTATCGCCGGAATTGTGGGATTGATTCTTTTTTTGGTCGAGGGTTTTATGCCAGTCATCCTGATCGTTTCTCTGGTTTTTCTTTTTTACGTCATGAACACTGTTCCCCCAGAGAACATCGAATACAAAGTTACCAATAAGGGAGTAAAGGTGGCCGGTAAAAGAACCGACTGGATAAATTTAAACCGGTTTTGGTTTTCCAGAAGGTTTGACAACGAGCTTTTGGTTTTTGAGTCCTTTACTCTTCCGGGAAGACTTGAACTCGTTGTTGAGAGCAAAGACAAAGAAGAGTTGAGAAAGGCAATCACTCCCTACCTACCCGAGGAGGAAGTCTCGCCTTCGTATCTTGACAAAGCTGCCAATTGGTTCTCGGCCAAAATGCCAGGAAATAGATGAGCGTCTGTAGCTTAATTGGATAGAGCGCGACCTTGCGGAGGTTGAGGTTGTGAGTTCGACTCTCACCAGACGCACCAATAAGGTAGGGTGCCGGAGTGGCCAAACGGGATGGTCTCGAAAACCATACGCCTTCGGGCGTACGCGAGTTCGAATCTCGCCCCTACCGCAAATGAGAAATAACCAAATAGCTGTGGGAGGAGCAATCGTTTTTCGCGACTCCCGCGGTAAACGCCAATTTTTCCTGACCAAACAAGGCGGGGGGGATAAGTGGGAGATTCCCAAGGTCGCTGTGCGCAAAGGGGAGTCGTCGGTGAGGTCGGTCCTGAGGCTCACCGGAGAAATGGCGGGTATGAACACCAGGGTTTTGGAAGAAGCAGGCCGGGCAAACGCCTTAGTGTCCGTTAACGGCAAATCCATTCCCCAGAGGTTTTACTACTATCTCCTGTTGTATAAAGCCGGTGGAGAAATCTTGGGGTTTCAGGATTTTGTTTGGCTCGAATACGCCGAAGCCTTAAAAAGACTCGAGCTTAAAAGAGAAAAAGACATGTTAAGAAGCGCGAGCAAAGTTCTGAAAAAGTGGGAGAGGGAAAGGCAAGAAAAGAGTTAGTTCGAGAATTCTCGGCAGGCGGAGTGGTTTTTAAAAAGACCCCCAAAAGTTTTCTCTGGCTGATTATTAAACCTGCGGGGACAGATAGATGGCAGCTTCCCAAGGGACGGATAGATGCCGGAGAAACTTCGGGAAAAGCAGCCATAAGGGAGGTTGAAGAAGAAGGGGGAGTAAAGGTCAGGCCGATTAAAAAATTGGGAACTTCCCAATACTTTTTTACTTTTGAAGACAAGAGAATTTTTAAGACCGTTAGCTATTTTTTGATGGAATATTTGCAGGATAACCTTGGGGGCCACGACCACGAAGTTGAAGAAACCCTTTTCTTACCCTTTAGAGACGCTTACGAAAAACTGACGTTCAAAGACGACAAAAAGATGTTAGGAAAGGCAGAACGCACTTTAGGCCAAGGAATCCAGGAAAATCTGGTATAATTCGTAGGTTTGGTGAGGTGCCTGAGTGGTCTAAAGGACACGATTGGAGATCGTGCGTAGCCGCAAGGTTACCGTGGGTTCGAATCCCACCCTCACCGCACTTCGCTAAAGCTTCGCGCGGCGAGGCCGCATTCATCGTAATCTGACAAGGGCGAGAATCCTTGGCCCGCGTAGCCTTGGCGAAGAGGGCCCACCCTCACCGCTTAGTAGCCTCTTCTAGTTTTCTTCGGGTCGTTTGCTATAATGCTGCCTAGGAGGACAGGAAATGGCTGACCAGGTTGATGAAGTCAAGCAAAAAACGGATATTGTTTCTCTGGTTTCGGAGTATATTCCCCTGAAAAAGGCAGGCAGAAATTATAAGGCGCTATGCCCCTTTCATAGTGAGAAAACCCCCTCTTTTATGGTTTCCCCGGAACTGCAGATGTATAAATGTTTTGGGTGCGGGGAAGCAGGCGATGCATTCACTTTTCTTGAAAGATACGACGGTATGGAGTTTGGGGAGGCCTTAAGGTTTTTGGCTGAAAGAGCGGGGATTAAACTTATAAGCTATCGGCCCGGGGAAGCTGGGGAAAAGGAAAGACTTTATCAGATAAACTCCTGGGTAGGTAAATTTTACCACTACATTCTGCTTAACCACCCAATAGCCAGGAAAGCGCTTGATTACTTAACCAAAGAAAGAGGCCTGAGCCAGCAAAGCCTAGAAACCTTTTACCTGGGTTTTGCTCCGGATGTACCCGGAGCCCTAAAGAAGTTTCTGGTTGACAAAAAGAAGGTTCAGCCTCGAGATTTGGAAACACTTGGTCTCGGGTTTTTCAGAGACGGCAAGTTCCTAGATAAATTTGGGGGCAGAATTATCTTTCCCCTTTTTGACCACCGGGGCAATATTGCCGGATTTGCAGGTCGGGTCCTGCCGGGAGCCAGACCCGATTTGGCCAAATACATCAATTCCCCCGAGACCCCCGTCTACCATAAATCAAATCTGCTTTTCGGACTCAATCTGACCAAAAAAGACATCAAAAATGCTAACGAGGTGGTAGTAACCGAGGGAGAGCTGGATGCGATTTCCTCCTGGCAGGTTGGAGTTAAGAATGTCGTTGCCATTAAGGGTAGCGCCCTGACCGAAGAGCAGGTTAGACTCCTTTCCCGGTTTACCCGCAGACTGACCTTGGCCCTGGATACGGATCTGGCCGGAGATACTGCTGCCAGGCGGGGTATCGCTATTGCCCAAGAAGCGGGGATGGACATCAAGGTGGCCAGATTCGGAGAGTTTAAAGACCCGGACGAGGCAGCTAGGGCCAACCCCGAAAATTACAAAAGATTCTTAGCTAGCGCCGTCAATGTCTGGGATTTTATCGTTGACTCCATTTTCTCCAGGCACGATGCGGGAAGCGGAGAGGGAAAAGCCGCAATCAGCCGGGAGATAGTGCCGGTATTAGCGGGGATTCCCGACAAAATCGTCCAGGCCCACTATTTGGGAATTGTTGCCAAAAGGCTGAGCGTTTCCCAAGAAGCTGTTTCCCAAGAGGTGGAGGCGCTTACTCTCAAAGAGGAGAAGGAAAAAAAGGCGGCAACCGTAGTCACTCCTCAAAAAGCCGAGAAGCCCAGACGCCAGCTTTTGGAAGAGAGGCTTTTAACCCTTGCATTTCAGTCCGACCCCAAAATTCTCTTAGATAAAGAAACAGCCTCGTTGGTAGTAACGCCCCTGACCAAAAGGTTGGTTGAGGAATACCAGGGCTTTGCCAAAACCCACATCTCTTTTAGCCCATCCGAGTTTTCCGAGGACTTGCCGAAAGAACTTTTGGAAGGATTTGCCGAGATGGCCTTAAGCGATACCGAGGGTCTGACCGAAGATGCCGAGCTTCTAGCAAAAGAGCTTGCTTTGGTCAAAAAAGAGCTCAAAATTCTCGAAGTCAGAAGAAAACTTGAAGAAACCGGGGTGAAAATCAGGGAGTTTGAAGAGGGGGGTGAGAAAGAAAAACTGGTTAAAGCCCAAGAAGAATTCGGTCGACTCTCGCGGCTTCTTTCCGAGCTTGAAGAAGAAGGTAGAGGGGGTATAATTTTACCAGAGGTCTAGGCTACCTCAAAGTTTTTATTACCAAAATGCTAAGAAAACCGGTTCAGCAACTAATCAAAAGAGGCAGAGACCAGGGTTTTTTGACCCAGGAAGAGATCATGGAAATTTTTCCGGATGCTGAGACGCGGGTCGACGAACTCGACGACCTTTACGATAGGCTTCTGTCCGAGAATATCGACGTTTTCGAGTCCGTAACTCCGGAAGAGATCGAGACGGACGAAAAAGCCCAGGAAAAGCTCGACCGCGAGATCGAGATTCTTTCTAAGCTTGAGGGGGTCGAAAGTACCGACCCCGTCCGCCAATACTTAAGAGAAATTGGACGAGTTCCACTTCTAACGGCCGAAGAAGAGGTCGAGCTGGCCAAAAGGTACGAAAAAAACGATAAAAGAGCCAAAGACAAACTCACAGAGAGTAACCTCAGGCTGGTGGTTTCCATTGCCAAGAAATATATCGGTCGGGGCTTATCGCTCCTTGACCTCATCCAAGAAGGAAACCAGGGATTAATTCGCGCCGTCGAAAAATACGACTGGAGAAAAGGCTATAAATTCTCAACCTATGCCACCTGGTGGATTAGACAGGCCATCACCCGGGCGATAGCTGACCAAGCCAGAACCATCAGAATCCCGGTCCACATGGTTGAGACCATCAACAAACTCTATCGCACCAGTCGGCGTCTAATGCAGGAGCTAGGCCGGGAGCCAACCCCAGAGGAAATCGGAGAGGAACTTGATTTAAGCGCCGATAGGGTTCGGGAAATATTCAAGATTGCCCAAGAGGTTACCTCGCTTGAGGCACCGGTAGGAGAGGACGGAGAGAGCATGCTCGGGGACTTTATTCCTGATGAGGCCCAACCCTCACCAGTCGACGTTGCTTCAAAACAGCTTCTCAAAAACCACCTAGACGAGGTTTTAGCAACCCTTTCCGATAGGGAAGCAAGAGTCTTAAAACTTAGATTCGGACTTGAGGGCAACAAACAAATGACACTCGAGGAGGTAGGGCGCGTTTTTGGTGTCACCCGCGAGCGCATTCGCCAAATTGAAGCCAAAGCCTTAAGAAAACTCAAGCACCCCTCAAGAAGAAAAAAGCTTCAGGATTATTTAGATTAAAAACAAAAGTAACTCTGTTGTTGACAACCACACGCCGATTGTCTAATCTGAGATATGGCGAATAAAACCCGAAAAAAGGAGACTAGAACTTATAGAGATAGAGCACATTATTTAGTCCTCGCAGTTTCTAAAAGAAGGAGGAAAGTAAAGGAAATGGCCGTAAATCTTAAGGGCGGTAAGTGTCAAATCTGCGGGTATAACAGATACCAAGGTGCACTGGACCTGCATCACGTAAACGGCAAGAAGGAGTTTGGAATTGGCGACAAGGGCTACACTCGATCATGGAAAAAAATAAGAGCTGAAATTGAAAAATGTATCCTAGTCTGTGCAAACTGTCACAGGGAAATTGAAGGTGGCTTTATCGAGCTTCCAGCGAAGCCCGTTATTTGATATAATCCAGGAGTTCTTTGATATTCCGCGGTAGCTCAATGGTAGAGCGAGTCCCTGTGGAAAACGCAGCCCTAGGTAGAAATATCTAGGTGAAAATCGGGCTAATTCGGGGAAACCCTAAGGGGTAATCCCGAGCTAAAATCCTTTTAGGATAATGTGTAGAGACTATATACCCGGCTTCCTTCTTGGAAGATGAGATAGTCCAGACCTTCTAGTAATAGAGGGGTTACTGTAAGGACGAGGTTAGAGGTCCGAGTCCTCTCCGCGGAGCCGGTGTTTTAGCCTCGAGAAACTATATCAAACTGAACGACTCCAGAGAGGACTCGAACTTTATATCTTCTATAATCAGGTCTCTTTCGGTGAAGGAATAAACCCAATCTGTCTTTTTGTCTTCCTAATTTTTTCATACCTTTCAAGCTCCCTTAAAATGTTTTCTGTGGTTACTAAGTCCACATGGTTACCCATTCCCTCTTGTCTAACTTTCTCTTCTAGGGCACGACGGATAATCTCAGCAATGTCTGCACCGCTTAGTTTTTCTGTCTTGGCGACAAGGGTATCTAGGTTTATGTCTCTAAAAAGCTCTCTCCCGCCTACACCCTGTGCCTTACCCATGTGTATTCCGAATATTTGTTTCCTGCCTTGCTCATCGGGTAAGGGTGCTTCTACCCAGCGGTCAAATCTGCCAGCTCTGAGTAATGCTGGCTCTACCGACTCCAGCCTGTTGGTTGAAGCTACAACCATGACATCTTCTTTAGACGCTAGGCCATCCATATTTTCCAACAAAGTGCTGATTACTCTGTGGGTGGCTTCGTGGGAGCCTTCTCTATGGGGAGCGATAGCATCTATCTCATCAAAAAATATAATTGTTTTGCCCCCAGCTTTACCTGCTAGCTCGAAAATAGTTTTGACGATTTGTTCAGACTCTCCATACCATTTTGATGCTATATCTGAGGCCTCAACGTGGAAAAACTGGGCCTCAGCTTGAGAAGCAAGGGCCCTAGCTAACAAGGTTTTTCCCGTTCCGGGAGGGCCAAAGAGAACAACCCCCCTCGGAGGTTTTGTCCCCCACTTGCGGTATAGCTCGGGATTTTTCAAGGCAAACGCAAGCCCCTGTATCTCTCGTTTAGCCTCTGGTAATCCACCGATGTCTTCAAAAGTGACGTCCGGTCTTTCAATTTCCAACTTCCCAAGCAAAGCCTTTGGTGTCTCAATTTTTCCAAACAAATCTTCAATTCGTGGGGGTCCATAACGCACTCTTTCTTTTGGGGGATGTAAAACCAATTCCTCTCTCGGTGAACTCTTGTTCTCAATCCCGTATATATCTTCGACCGCTCGCCCCAAGACGACAATAAAGTCTCTCATCACTTTCTCGAAGACCTTATTGTCTAATTGAGGAGCTGGTATGGCCTGTATCTTTTCTAAAACGTCTTCTACCCTGCCTGTGGTGATTCTGATTCGGCCAAGGCCAACAGTACCCCTTCCAATTATAAGCTCTGTGCCCCCTGGGGCTACAATAATGAAGTTTCCTCCTCGTTCTCGCCTCTGGGTGTAGCCCTGGGCTAGTCTTCTTATTACATCTTTTTCATCAACACCCCTATCATATCTAGCACTAAAACTAAGCTCAATCTGGGCTTCAATATTAAAACTGTCTTTTTGTCCGAAACCCTCTACAGAAACTTTTTCAATTGGGTCTTCTAGTAAAAGAACTCCGAGCTCTCCTGAGGCTCCTTCTTGAAAAGCCTTATAAATTAAATCCGGCTTCTCCACTCTTACATGGAAGCCACGAGGAGAAGGTTCGGCTTCTTTTGGATAGGGATTGGAGCCCTCAGGGTTATTCTCAGCCATACTCATCAACCATATAAAAACCGGCCTCCCAAAATTATACCACGCAAATAATCTGAAGAAGGAGTCACAAACCGAGAAGTTGCCGACTTTGATTAATAATGTTTCCAGGATATTCCGGAATATCTAGCCAGTTGATAGTCCTAAAATCGTCCCACTTAGCGAGCATTCTAAGAACCCTATCGGATGAGACGATTTTCGAACCTTTTCTTTAACTCCTCTTTTTAGTTGATTCTAATTGACAAGAACATTTGTCGGTAA
>JBMOLC010000019.1:0-13993 GCA_049324215.1 Patescibacteria group bacterium
GGTTTTAAGATAGTTACTAAAAATATTAAGACAATAAAATCCCGAGGTACTAAGAAAGGTAAGGCAAATTTTGACGTTGAAATTACATTTGATGCGGCTGTTAGGATCGGAGAATACTCAAAGATTATTTTATTTTCTGGAGATTCGGATTTTGCCTATCTCTTGTTCAATCTTAAAAAGAAAGGTATAGTAACTTCAGTCGTTTCAACTAAATGGAGAACGGCAAAGGAGCTTATGCGGGTAGCCGATTTATTCGCGGAGTTGAAAAAGTGTGATTTTGTCAAAAAAAGAGCCCCCTTGCGGGGGCGCTCACGACGATCTTCCGATCGCAAAAGAAGAATAGCAAAAAGGAGGTAGAATGTCAAGATGAAAAAGGGGCCGGTTACACCCAAAGGCTTTAGAGATATCGCACCGCTCCTAGCCAAAAAGCGCCGGGAAGTGATAAATAAGATAGCTAACGCGCTCGAGGAGTTCGGATTCGTTCCCTTGGAAACCCCAACCCTAGAATTCGCCGAAACCCTGCTGGGGAAATACGGCGAAGACGAAAAGCTGATTTACCAATTTACGGACCGGGGCGGAAGACGCCTGGCTTTAAGATTCGACTTAACGGTTCCTCTAGCGCGCTACGTGGCCAATAACTTAGGGGTCGTCGAAAAAGGGCCTTTCCGGCGTTACCAAATCGGCCAAGTTTTCCGCGGGGAAAAACCGCAGGCCGGGAGATTTCGCGAGTTCACCCAGTTTGACTTCGATAGCGTTGGCTCGGCCTCTTTAGAAGAAGACGCCAAGGTAATCGTCGCGACAATTGCCGCCACGCGCAAACTTGGACTTGACCAAGCCCAGCTGGCCATCAACGACCGAAAAAATTTTGCGGGCTTATCAATTGCAGATATTCGCGCCATCGATAAAATCTACAAAGTTGGCAAGGAGAATGTTAAAAAGGAACTCTTAGAATTTGTGGAAAAGTCAAAACCGACCGACGACTTAAGAAAAATTTTTGCAATTCTTGGTCAAACCTATTCTCTCACCGCAGGCAAAGATTTCTTTTTTGACCCCACGCTAGCCCGCGGTCTTGATTACTATACCGGGGTGATCTTTGAATTCAAACCGACTGGAAAACCCGAAGAGCTGACAATTGGTGGGGGCGGGAGATACGACAACCTTATTGGAATGTTTGCGGGCAGGGAAATTCCTGCTGTCGGATTCTCATTTGGTATTGACAGACTTGTTGAGCTAGTTCCCTAAAGAAATGAACCCCTACCGCCTGCACGCATACTCTCTCCTTTTGGCAGTCTCCGTTATTTGGGGAGTCGCGGGCGTAGTCATCAAATATACGCTGGGGGCTTTTCCTCCGCTCACTTTTCTCACCTATCGCTTCGCAATTGCCAGCTTGGCGGCGGTACTCACCTTCTTAAGCGTCGGCTTTAAAATACCCAAAGACAAAAAGGGCCTTTTGACCTCCGGACTGTATGGCTTTCTCACCTCGACGGTTGCCCTCGGACTTTTATTTTTCGGGACCGACGAAACTACCGCCATTGACGCGACTCTAATTTCGGCGACTGCCCCCATTGGCGTTGCGGCGGCGGGGGCAATCTTTCTGGGGGAGCACATCACCAAAAGGGAGAAGGTGGGAATTAGCATCGCTTTTTTGGGAACGCTAGTCACAATCTTGGAACCCCTCGTTAGAAATGGTGCTTCTCTTGCCGGGCTGGGTGGAAACCTGCTGGTTTTTGCCTCGGTCATTGTCGGAGCGGCCACAGCGGTCATGGCCAAAGTTCTTTTAAGGCAGGGTGTTACTCCCCTCTTTGCAACCAGCGTCTCTTTCATTGTGGGTTTTCTAACAACAGCTCCCGTCGCCTTTACCCTCGAAAAACCCGCTAACATGATTGCGCTTCTGGGCGCCACCCCCCTCCCCTACCACTTAGGAGTTTTTTATATGGCCTTTATATCGGGGTCCCTGGCGTATACGCTCTGGCATAAAGCCCAAAAAACAATCGAAATCGGAGAGGTGGGGCTTTTTGCCTATCTCTACCCGGTCTTTGGTACTCCCTTAGCCGTTTTCTGGCTCAAAGAAAAAATAACTCCTCCTTTTATCGTCGGAGCGGCCATTATCACCCTCGGCGTGGCCGTTGCCGAATACAAGAAAAGAAGATATAATTGACCTTTGTGAAAGCGCAAATCCATCCGACCTGGTATCCCGAGGCAAAAGTTACCTGTGCTTGCGGTAACACATTTACCGTCGGGGCAACCGTTCCCGAAATTAAGGTCGAAGTCTGCTACAACTGTCACCCCTTTTATACGGGACAGATGAAATACGTCGACACTGCGGGGAGAGTCGAGGCCTTTAGGGTCCGGCAGGCGAGAGGCTCCTTGCGCCGCGTTTCCAAATCAGAAAAAAGAAGGCTTAAGAAACTCAAGAAAATCCAGGAAGAATTGGAAAGACCCGAGACACTAACGACACTTCGAAAAAGTAGCTAACTCCCTAATGGACAATAAAGAGAACCAAAACGTCTATTTAGAAATTCGTGGCGCAACCGGAGGGGACGAAGCCAAAATTTGGGCTGACGATTTGACCAGAATGTACTTAAGATATGCCGCCCGACGCGGCTGGAGGGTAAACTTTGTTGACGAGAACACCCTTGTTATTTCCGGTTACGCTGTCTTCGACGCCTTAAAGAACGAGGCGGGAGTACATCGGGTGCAAAGAATACCGTCAACTGAAAGACGCGGCAGGATTCATACTTCAACGGCCACAGTAGCAGTCTTACCCGAAATTAAAGAGGGGGGAATTGAAATCAATCCCAACGATATTGAGACGCAGTTTTTTCGCGCCAGCTCCCAGGGAGGACAAAATGTGCAAAAGGTTTCAACCGCGGTCAGACTTATTCATAAACCTACAGGGATAACCGTCTCTGCCCAAAGGGAACGCTTCCAAGAGCAGAACAGAAAAATAGCGATGGACCTCCTTCGGGCCAAGCTCTGGGAGAGTGCTGAAGAGGAAAAATTAAGAACCATTGCCGGGTACCGCTCTGTCATTGGCCGCGGCATGCGGGCTGAAAAGATAAGAACTTATAACTTCCCCCAAGACAGAGTCACCGACCACCGAGTTAAAAAATCCTGGGGAAATTTAGAAAGTATCATGGACGGAGAACTTGCGAAAATAATTGCCTTGACTCAAACTCTCAACTAGCTTACGGGTTAAATTCTGAAAGGGTGACTTCAAGCTTTATCGTCTCCCCGTCCCTCCAGATTTCTAGCTCGACAGAATCACCCGGAAATTTCTTCTTGATGACATCCGCCAGGGTACTGTCTGCATTCAACTCTTGTCCGTCGAACTTAACGATGATGTCTCCCACTTCGATTCCCGCCCCCTCCGCAGGAGAGCCTGCGATGACGTCAACCACATAAGCGCCTTGGGGGACGTTATTTAGAATTGCGGTCTCTTTGCTTATCATCTGATACTGGATCCCAAGGTAGGGTTTGGCGGGGAACTTTCCGGACACCTTAAATGTATTCAGGGCTTCTTTGACAATATTGATGGGAATGGCAAAACCGATATTCTGAGCCCCTTGGGCGAGGGCGACATTAACCCCAATTACCTGACCGGCAGAGTTGAGAAGCGGCCCGCCCGAATTGCCGGGATTGATGGCGGCATCTGTTTGAATGACGTCATCGAGCCGCTCGACATAACCTTCATAAACGCTTCCGGCAGTTATTCCCCGTCCCAACCCCGAGATAACCCCGGTAGTAACCGTATGTCTAAATTCGCCAAGGGCGGTGCCGATGGCAATGACGAATTGCCCCACTTTGAGATTGCCCGAGTCTCCTAATTCAACTGGTGCCAGTGCCCCGGCGTCAATTTTTAAGATTGCGATGTCGTTTGCCGGATCCCGATTTATTTCTTTAACACTAAATTCTTGGTTATCCTTGGTGACTACCTTGTATTTTGCATCGGGAGTTGCCACAACGTGTTTGTTGGTGACAATCAGCCCCTCCGAGGAAACAATAAATCCGCTGCCAATATCTTGGGGCTCTCCCCCTTCTATTCTTTGGCTAAATCCGCCGAAGGGAGAAAACTGCAGGATTCTTCTTTTGGGGGTCTCGACCGAAACCGTAACCACCGAGGGGGACACCCTTTCAGCAACCTCAATGACAACCGATTCCTCGGTCAAAATTTTTTGGTCGACCCTGAAACCCCCGCTGGAACGGGGAAATAGTTTATCGAGCGGCCTAAAACCCCAGAGTCTGTCGGCCAGAGCTCCTCCAGCAATCGAGACAGTCAGAATTATCAAGACCGCAAGTCCTATCAGTAATTTTCTGCTACTGACCTTTTTCATTTTCCAGAACCTCTATCGCCTTCTCTAGCTGCTCGTCTTGTCTGGTATCAGGGTTATCTTCGATTTTAATATCTGGCTCAAGTCCTTTCTCGTTGACCCAGTATCCCGAAGGGGTCAGCCATCTAGCAACGGTGATGTGCAATCCACTCCCTCCCTTAAGTTGTAATGGCTCCTGGATTGTCCCCTTACCGAAGGTCTTGTCTCCAATCAAAAGAACCTGCTTTGCATCCCTGAGAGCCCCGGCCAGAATTTCCGAGGCCGATGCACTACCTCCGTCAATCAGAATGGCGACGGGGGTATTAGTGAGAAGTCCAATCCTCTCGACCTGATATTCGTTTTTGCTGCCATCGCTTCTCTCCTCGGTTACCACCACCGACCCGACCTTTAAAAATTCAGAGGCAACGTCAACGGCTCCCTGCAGGTAGCCGCCGGGGTTAGACCTTAAGTCTAAAATGACGGCTCTGACCTCTGGCTTTTTGAGAATCTCTTTGACCGTTTTGTCCCACTCGTTGCCGGTTTCTCCCCCAAATTTCAAGACTCTTAAGTGGACAATGCCGTTTCCCTCACCGACGTAGCTGACGATTAGCGAGGGTATTTCGAGTTTCTCTCTGACCAGAGTCACGACGATGGGGTTCTCCTCTCCTTCTCTTAAGAGGGTCAGCGTGACCTTGGTTCCGGCTCTGCCTCTAATTATCTGGACTGCCTCGGGTAGGGAAATTCCGACCGTTCCGCGATCAACTCCCTTGCCTTCATCCTTGATGCTAATGATGAAGTCCCCTGCTTTAACTCCAGCTTTTTCTGCCGGAGAGCCGGCTAGAGGTGCAATTACCGATAACTGCGTTCCTCTAAAGCCGATTTGGATTCCCACCCCCTCAAAAGAGCCGTTTAAATCCTCCTGAATGACTTTATTTTCGCTGGGCGGTAAGAAAACGGTGTAGGGGTCCCCCAAAGAGGAAACCATGCCTTCGATTGCCCCGTAAACCATCTGAGCAGGATTTAGCTTAGTCTTGTCAAAATATTTTGCCGAGAGGGTATCCCAAACGTTCCAAAAAAGGGAGAAGTCGAGCTCGCTTTTATCAATCGGCGCTTGTCTATCGATGGTGACTTTGGGGAACTTTTTGGCGTTGACTCGATAGCCTTGGACGCCAAGATAGTAGCCGCCAGCAAAAATTAAAACCGCCAGGACGAAAGCAACAAGAAGTTTTCTGAGCGCAAAGAGGTTAACTTTGGGTAGGAAAGACCAGAATTTCATATCACTATTTTAGAGGCCACCGCTAAACGGGAGAAGGGCCAAATGTCTTGCTCTTTTGATGCTAACGGTCAGTCTTCTTTGGTGTTTAGCACACAGCCCACTGCGGCTCTTGGGAACAATCTTGGCCCTGTCGGTCATATATTTTGTCAGTTCCCCAGGATTTTTGTAATCCGGGTCTGACCGACCTCGACAAAAGGGGCAATTGACCGCAACTGGTCTTAACTTAGTTTGCACTCGTCTTCTTTTCAGAATGGTATCTCCTCTTCTTCCTCTTCTTTTTTCGTCTCTTTCTTATTTTTCTTTGGCTTTTCTCCTTTGATTTCTTCCTTCACCAGAACCTCCGCGGGGGCAACTTCGGGGACTACCTCTTCGGGTATCTCAAACTCCCCTCCCCCAGGGGCTTCCCGTCTTGAATCCAAAATAATCATGTCGTTAATGACAATTTCGGTTGAAGTTCGCTGGGCTCCGTCTTGAGCGGTCCAAGTTCTTGTTTGCAGCCTGCCCTCGACATAAACCTTGCGACCTTTGGTTAGAAGCTGGGAACAAATCTCGGCCAGTTTATTCCAGGCAACGATCCGATGAAATTCTGTTTCCTCTTTCTTTTCCCCGCCCTCGGTCGTCCACTGGCGATTTGTGGCAACGCCAAAGGTACAAACCGCTGTTCCTTGGGGGGTATATCTTAGCTCCGGGTCCCGGGTTAAATTACCGATTAAAACAACTTTGTTTAAACTTCGTGCCATTACTTATTTGCCTTAACCATTAAGTATCTAACTATATCCTCATTTGCCCTTAATTTGGCGAGTAAGCCCTTAACCGCATCCGTCTCTAATTCTAAGGGAAAATGCAAATAAACGCCAGATGTGCTTTTAGCAATTGGGTAAGCCAGGTCCTTCGTCCCCCAATCGTCAAGCTTCCCGACTTTTCCTCTGGAGATGGCAACGACTTTGGCAATAAGTTCCGCAACCGATTTCTTTTTTGTAGACGATGCCTTTCCGTCCAAAATTACGGTCAATTCGTATTTTTGCATGAGAGGAAATTATATCAAGCTGAAACTTTGAACTCAATAACGTCTTTGTCGCAAACAACATAATCTCTCCCTTCCAACCGAATTTTTCCTTTCTCTTTCGCATCCTTCCAACCGCCGCTTTCTAAAAGTTCATCAACGTTTATGACTTCTGCCTTGATAAAATTCTTGGCAAAGTCGGAATGAACTTCGCCTGCTGCCTCTATCGCGCTAGCTCCCCTTTTGATACTCCAGGCGTGGACCTCCTTACCCCCCTTGATGGTGTAAAAAGTAATTAGGTCCAGAAGTTCGTATGCCTTTCTAATCAGTCTTTCAATCCCCATTTCGGTCTCCCCATAGGCCGCAAGAATTTCTTTTTTTTCTGCTAACGACAAATCGATTGCCTCCTCTTCAAGTTTGGTGGGGATTGCGACGATCGGAGCCTCCCCCACGGCGGACTTAACTTGACCGACTAATTCGTCTACCCTCCCCAATTGGTTTTCTCCCAAATTTAAAACAAAAAGCGTAGGTTTTTTAATCCCGCCCAGTTCGAGTTCTAGATTCACAACTGCGATATCTTCTTTGGGGTCGACTAGACCATGAACATGGGGAATATTCGCATCCTCAAAGACCCTGACAACGTGGGCAATGGCGTTAACTTCTCTGATGTGCCCAAGAAATTGGTTCCCTAGTCCCTCTCCTTGGTGCGCCCCTTTGACCAGCCCGGCAATGTCGATAAAAGTCACGCTTGCAGGGACAGTCTTTTCGGGTTTAACTAGCTCCGAAAGTTTGCTAAGTTTTTCATCCGGAAGGGAAACCACGGCCTCGTGGGGGTTAATTGTCGTAAAAGGTCGAGGAGCAGTTTCGGCCAGCCTTCTTTGGACCAAAGCGTTAAATAAAGTCGATTTCCCCGCATTAGGAAGCCCGACTATCCCAACAGAAAGACTCATGCTTAAATATTATACCCACTAAAGTATAATAAGTTCTAATGTCGTTCAGAGAACTGGCTAAAATTCTTAGCGCTTTTGAGCGGAGAGGGAATATTCCGCAAAGGTTCGTTATCGAAGGAGTCCCATATTTCTCTCAATGGGAATCCCCGACTTTGGCGAGGAAAATAATAAGGGATGAAATTTCGGCTCGAGAAGACCCTCTGTGGAAAAGGTCGGGTGCAAGATCCCCCCAAGAGTACAAACTTTGGTCAAGTAATATGTGCGGTATGGCCTGTTTAAAGATGATAATAAAACACAAGTTTGGCAAAGATGTACCTACTATTACACTTGGAAAAATGTGCATGGAATTCGGTGGCTATGAGGAAAAGACAGAAACAATTGATGGATTGTACTACTCTCCCTTTTTAAGATTTATCAGTCATGAGTTTGGATTGAGAGGAAAGGTTGCAGGTATCCTAACATTAAATCGGATCATGAAAGAGTTGGCGCAAGGTAATTATGTTATTGCATCAGTAAGTTACAAAATAAGAAATCCTGAATCTAAGCCTGCCACTGTGGGCGGACACCTTGTTTTGGTCCTAGGTTACGACATAGAGAAAAAGGTCCTTTTTTTCCACAACCCATCTGGCGACACGAAAGAAAGCCAGGAATATGCACAAGTTTCTTTTCTACAATTTGAGAGGTTCTTTGCGGGAAGAGGGATTGTAATCAAAAAATGACTACGGCAAATATTCTGGCCTAATAAAAGCGGTCTTCAACATTTCCATAACTAACTGATCATAATCTATACCGGCTGCATTTGCTGATGTTGCCATGTTGCTATGCAACGACATTCCAGGGAGGGTGTTTATTTCCAGGACATAAGCCGTATTCGTCTTGCTATCTAACATAAAATCTACCCGACAGAATCCATAACAACCAGTAAGATAGAAAACTCGCTTTGCTAATTCTTTCACCTTCTTGGTAATTGTGGGGCCCAATGGAGCAGGACACCTGTATTCATGTAGCTTTGGATTGTGCTTGGCCTCGTAATCATAAAATTCCTTTTTTGAAATAGTCTCAAGTATTGGAAGAACACTAATCCTCCCTTTTTGTTGTAATACCCCGACAGTGAGTGAGCGTCCCTTTATATATTCCTCAGCAAGAAATTTATCATAACCCTGTTTTTTGAAAGTATTAAAATTATCAATAAATTTTGCTTTTGTATGGATAACATTTGAACCTAAGCTCCCTCCTTCAGAAATAGGCTTTAGAAATAAAGGAACACCCAGTTTCCTCATAATTCTCACGAATACACGATCGGTAGACACATCTGGTAAAACTTCGAAACGAGGAGTCGGAATACCAACTAAGCTTAGGAAGGTTTTAAAATAATATTTATCCATTCCTAGGGCTGAAGCTAAGACGCCAGAACCTACATATGGTTTTCCTATAGTCTCTAAATATCCCTGTATTTTTCCGTCCTCACCATACCGACCGTGCAACATAAGAAATACAATGTCGGACTCATTTAATTTTCTTATAAAATCCTTCTCGAGGGGATCCACCAGATACGAATTTCTAAACCCCTGTTTTATCAGAGACTTGTAAACGGCTTTCCCTGAAATTAATGATCCCGGTCTTTCTTTCGATCTCCCACCATAAACTACTGCAATTTTTAGTTTTATTGAAATTGAATCGTCTTTCATACTTTCGCTACTTTTAATCAAGCACGCTATGGACAATATGATTTATTATGTCCTTATAATTAAGTCCTTTGAACTCGGCCGCTTTTGTAAAGTGCCCACTTTCAGACAATATTGGAAGAGAATTAATTTCTAGAATATAGACGTTTTTAGCTCGGTCTATTATCGCGTCTACTCTTGAATAGCCTTTACATCCGATTATTTTGTGTGCTATAGTCGCGCTTCTTAAGACCTTCTTAGAAAGTGCTTTGTTTATCCTAGCGGGGACATGATACGCCACAACGCGTTTTATTTCTTTTTGAGGACTAAATTGTAATATCGATTTTACATCGTAGGAAAGAACTTTGACGTTTTTTGCCTTCTCCATTTCGATGCTCGCCAATGGAGTGGCCTTGCCTTTTATCTCCAAAATCGGAACGGTTACCTCAATTCCCCTAATGTACTGCTCAACGATTAAATTCTGATGTCTTTTTAATAATTTCTTAGCAATTTTTAGTAATTCCCTTGGTGTATCAACAAAATATACACCCATTCCAGCACCCTCGTCTCTAGGCTTTATTACATAAGGAGGTTCCATATTGTGTTTGGCTAAACGTTCTTTAAGTCTGAGGAGATTTTTTCTGTTTATTTCCAGGTGATATGGAGTTAATAAACCTCCCATCTCAAAATACTTTTTAGATAAGACTTTATTTTTGGTAATGGAAGCGGCCTTTGATCCAGAACCTGTGTACGGTATCTTCAATTTTTCTAATAGATCTCGTAAACCGTATCTTACTTTTCTCTCTCCAATATATGTCGAGTCTATGATGAAAGCCATATCAAGCCTTGCATATTTAACTACTTTCTCGAATCTCTCGTCAAAGGTAATTATTTCAACGTGGTAGCCTAAATCTTCGAGGGTTTTAGATACCTCGTGGGTAGTGTAAATCGCATCGTTTAACTCTTCGGGTGTTCCACCCACAATAACCCCAACCCTTAATTTCCCATACCTGCCAGGCCCTATAGTCATATGCGTTATTCTATCACTAGATTTAGTATTTACAACAATAATCGGCCTATACTTACTTCGGGTTTTTATCTACAAGAAGAAATCAAATTGTGGGGCGGTGAAAAGCAAATCCCAACCGATAGCGACATAGCTAATTATATCTCTATCCCGGCACCTCTCGCTTCGTGAATAAACCCAAAATATTCGTCGATCGTTTTCTTCCATTCCGCACTACCGTCAACAAGTTGTTTTACGGACGAACGCGTTTCATCTTCCCAAACCTTTCTTGCCTCCTTCGTCGCATGTTCCGAGGTCCAGGCTCGATCTCTAAGTTTGGCGACAGCTTTTGTCAATAAGGTTTTTATTTGTTCCGGTGTTTGAGGTTGCTCTAATTCCCATCCAATTCTTCGAATCAACTCTGTCCTACTTTTATCTGCCTCGTTCGGGCGATTGACTTTCCTATCAAATTTAATCATCGCTGCATTAAAAAAATTTTCATCATCCCCTATTATGCGAAAAAGGATATGTCCCAACAAAACGCGCTCTTGGTCATGGTTGGGAAACTTGGCCGCGTGTTCTTTTATGTGCGCTGAAAGAAGGGTTGGAATACCCACGGCAAAATCTGAAAGGAGGCTGGTAGCATTTAACTCCTCTATGGGAGGATTTTCGCTCATCTTATATTCTCCAAAGGGCGGTCGGCGTTAACTGATTATAGCTTCTAATAACCAAATCTGCTCCTTCTAAATCCTTGGCGTGGGAATTGTCCCTGGCTATGGCTATAACTTTCATTCCGGACTCCCGTGCCGCTTTTATACCCGAGGTAGAATCCTCAATCACCAGACACTCTTCGGGTCTAACGTCCAATTTATCGACGGCGGCCAAGAAAAGATCTGGTGCTGGTTTTTTATTACTAACCTCTTCCCCCGTTGTCAGGCTATCAAAAAGACCTTCTATTGGTAGTTCTTCGAATACTTTCTCGAGAATAAACCAAACATTTGAGGTAGCCAGGGCCGTTTTGATTCCACTTTCTCTAAGCCCTTTGATAAATTTTTCCACTCCTTTTTTCATTCTTACTCTAGGAAGAAGTTCTAGGTATTCTCTCTGTGTTTCGCTGGCAAGTTCGTTATAACTCTTTTTGGTTTTAAGGTGGTATTTTTTAATCAAACCCGGCCAATTTTCTTTTACCCCTATCCCGCCCACGTGGGGATAGTTGGTGTCAACCCTCGCGCCCAAACTTTCCAGAACTTTTTTAAAAGCCAGCCCATACTCATCCTCATTATCCAGAACCGTTCCGTCCAAATCAAAAATAACCGCCGAAATTTTCATCTAGTCAAAAACTTTAATTCTTCCTCCAGTATAAGTTATTTCGAAGGAATTGAGAGATTTGAGCTGAACTTTGTAGGTATTTCTACCCGACCAAAGATTTAAGTTTCCGGAGGCAACCCTGACAAAAGAAGAATTGTTGGTGGTTGAAATTTCACTCCCCAAAACCGGTATTCCGTGGGTGGCGTCGTACAGTCTGGCGTAGGCTGTGCCGTTGGCGTGGGCAACCTTTAAGGAGGCTTCCCAAGAAACTCGGGCGTTCTCGCCATAGTCCTGCCTTAAATCAAAAGCCACTTCGACTCCGGCAGCATCAACCCAAGCCGTGCTGGTGGTCGTAACTGTTCCGTCCAAAGGAACGTATGAAGTTTTGAGAGAGGTGCTTTGGGTTTTGATTATTGTTTTAGGGACCGCCGCGATGGTGGCAATAGCATCGGCTACCACCCTTTTTATTTCTTTCTTGCACTCGCTCCCGCAATCGCCAAAAAGAATCTTGCCGGAAGAAACTTCAACCCCTTGGCTAGCCAACTGGGCATTAATCCGACCGATCTGTCTTTGCAGCAGAAGCACGGAGGAAATAAGAATCAATATCGCCATGATAAATAGTAGGTGAATTAAGGAATCCGCGTCTTTTCTGATTTTAATCATTTCGGACAGGTAAAATTCTTGGGCCTTTTTCTGTATCCTCTAGCCTAAAGCCTTTCTTTTCTATCTCCTTTCGAAGTACGTCAGCCTCATCAAACATTCCTCGACCTCTTAGCTTCTCCCTTTCGTCAATAAGTTTCTTAATCTCTTGGGGAACTTCAAGCTTTTGCTCCGCTACCAAAGACAAAGAAAGGCCAAAGACCTCATCGAAATAAAGCGCCAAGTCGTATTTATCCTCGGCTGGGATATTGCTTTTTAACATTTCCCACAAAACCGAAAGTGCCTGGGGAGTATCAAGGTCGTCGTTGACGCTCAAGATAAAGGATTCCCTGCACTTTCCCACCTTGGCACTTTTCTCCTGAGAAAGAACCGTCCTCTTCCCCTCTGACTTCAGGGCCAAAATCTGGGACCTTAGATTATTTAGCGCTTTCTGGGCTCCAGTGAGTGCCTCCCAAGTAAAATTCAAGCTGTCACGGTAGTACGCCGTCAGATAAAGATACCTGAGACTAATGGGGTCGAAACCCTTTCCCTCGATATCCTGGACTGTGTAAACATTACCCAGGCTTTTACCCATTCTTTTGCCATCTACTTTGAGGAAGGTCGTGTGGAGCCAGTACTTGACGAAGGGTTTGTCGGTCGCAGCTTCTGCCTGAGCGATTTCGTTGGGGTGGTGGGTTTGTCTTAAGTCTTCTCCCCCGGCGTGGATGTCAAAACTCTCCCCCAGATATTTCATGCTCATCGCCGAACACTCAATGTGCCAGCCGGGAAATCCCAGTCCCCAGGGAGACTCCCACTCCATTTGTCTTTCTCCGGGTTTAACCGAAAACTTCCAAAGAGCAAAGTCTCTGGGATTTCTCTTTTCGGGATTCGGCTCAACCCTGGCTCCTTCCTTAATTACATCCAGCGTGGAAAGCTCTCCGTACTTTTTACCGCTTTTTTCCTCAAAGAGCTGGGTATCGAAATAAATCCCATCTTTGGTTTTATAAGTAAGACCTTTCTCCTCGATTCTTTTAATAAGCGCGATTTGCTCAGCGATGTGGTCCGTCGCCTTGGCAAAAAGCTTCGGGGGGGTGAGGTTCAGCTTTTTAAAGTCTTCAAAAAAAGCTTGCGAATAAAACTTCGCAATGTCCCAGGCGCTTTTGCCTTTTTCTCTAGCCGATCTTTCTATCCGGTCTTCCCCCAAGTCTGCGTCCCCAAGGTTATCCCCGGTCAAGTGGCCCACGTCGGTGATATTCATGACATAATTTACGTTATAGCCGTTAATCTTCAGAACCCTGACCAGAATGTCAGCGGCAACGTAAGTCCTGAAGTTGCCTATCGAAGCATAGTCGTAAACCGTGGGGCCGCAGGTGTAGACCCCTACGTTTGGGGGATCTATGGGCTCAAACTTTTCTTTTTTGCGGCTTAAGGAGTTGGTCAAAAAAATATCGCCCATACGACTATTGTAGCAGATTCGAAGCTAGCCTGTGGGCGGAAGGGGCTTTTCGACTCTTGTTTTTAGGCTTTCTGCTTTTTGTTTCGGTCCGAAAATCCAAGAACCGCGAGGACGCTTGGTTGCAGGCTCAACCAAGGGCTTTTCTGTCTCTGCCTCTGCCTTTTTTTGCGCCTCGGCTTGGGCCTTGAGAGCCTGCTGCTTTTTCTTTGCCTCGGAAATATCAGCTAGTTCTCTTTCCAGGGCTTCAATTAGCCGCTTATTCTTATCCTATCTTCCTCTTCAAGTTTCTGGCTATCTTCTTTAGGAACCGATTGGACGTTCTGGGGAGTTTGTTTCGGGCCTTTAAGCGTTTCCAATTCGCTCACTTGTTTGGCCCCAGTT
>JBMOLC010000020.1:0-13448 GCA_049324215.1 Patescibacteria group bacterium
CTCCATGCTTTTCTTGCACTGATGTAAAAGCAGGGGGTGCCGTCAGGCAGAAAGCCAACCCACCTTCGGGTGATTCTGGGAGCATTTCCATACATTATCCCTATTGGTTCCATATATCCCAGAAGGTCATCTGCCGGCAGGATCTCCTCTGAAGGGTAGTTTACCCGTGATGGGCGGCCCAAACGTAAGTCCTGGGTATTCCCCAGTACCTGCTCGTTGTGGAAAATAAATACTACTCCTCTTGTTCGAACTGCTTCGACGAATTCCTACCACCTTTGCCTGTCGGCTGGATTAATATTGGCAAATTGGCGTTGTGCACCTTCCAAAGCCAGAGATATTGCCCTAGCCATGTCTTCCTCGGCCCAGCCGTCGGGGTTTTCGGCCAGTAGGGTCTCCAAATCTGCCCTCAGCCGCCCTTCATTAACACCCGCCGAATAAAATGCGTCTTCAAAAATCAAGTAGGTACTTTCAGCCGTTGCAAAGTCAATTCTGTCAAAAGGCAGTCCTTCGGAGACTACAAAACGGACATTATAGCCTATGGTTTCTCCTGTCTCCTCATTTGTTGTTTCCACTCTTTGCCATTCTCCAATCCAGTGCCAGGGAAGCTCTTCGATTAACCACGGCTCTGGAGTGGGTGTAGAGGTCTCGGTTGGTTGGACCACCTCTGTTCCCTCAGGAGTCGGGTAGGTGTATTCGACTAACCAGGGAAGATTCCTCAAGGTATCAGCTATTCCACAGGCAGTTGCCAAAACAGAAAGAAGGGCCGGTGCAGCCTTGAGGAAGGCTCTTCTTGAAGTGCTAGAGTCCAAAAGCTTGGGAATCTGACTGGCTATTTTTTGGGAAAGGTTTTCTAATCTTGTTTTGTGCGGAGGTGAGGCTACCTCCCTTGCCGCTTCAGACTTGGCAATTACCAGACTTCCTGCCTGAAAGATAGTATCGGGGTCAGTAAGGTTCTTATCTAAAGCTTCCTTAATTTGCTTTGATAATTTGCTATCATCAACCTCAACTTGGGCAAGATACCTGGCTATTTCTAAGTCCGAAGCCTTCTCAAGGGCAAAATCGGGGGGAGGGGTCTCCCCGATTGAGTATCTAGCCATATTGCGGGCGTTTTCCAGCGTCCAGGCCACAAATTCTTCGTGGGAAACTTCAATCTCCTCGGGTTTTACCTCAGCCATTTCTACTTTCATTTTAGCCCGTCCTCTCTCCTTAAGGCAATATTATATCAGCATCTGATTGACAACTTAGAGATAAAGACTTTGAGGGGGAAAATTGGGAAGGCTGTGGCGACCCTTTTAATTCTCCAGGGCTCGCTAAGAGCCCGCCAGAGCCACTCAAACCCAAGTTCTTCCATCCATTTGGGCGGGAGCTTGGCATCGCCGGCAAGATAGCGAAAAGCTCCTCCAACCGTCATCCCTCCCCCGACATCAAGCGCTGGCAGCCACTTCATCAGCCATTTCTCCTGTTTGGGAGCGCCAAAACCGACAAAAAGAATGTCGGGGTTAAACTCGTTTATTTGGGCAACCACATATTTTTCAATGTCCTTATCTATTGCACTTACAGGTCTTCCGTCTCTTTCAAGTCTGGGGCCTGAAGCAAAAGCAATTCTAACCCTTTTAAAGCTTCTTCTTATCTTTTCCCCAGCCTTCCTTGCTTCATCTTTCTGTCCACCCAAAAGAAAGATTTTCAAGCCCTTTTTGTTGGCAAGTTTAACTAATTCCAGAAAAAGGAGTCTCCCCTTGATGATAGGAAGAGATTCTTGTAGCCAATCTCTGGCGAAAAAGGTGGCCAGTCCCACCCCAAGCCCCTGGATAAGACAAAAAAGAAGTCTTAAAAACTTGTTTTTCGGCGCCCAAAGGCTTAAGAATCTGGCTGCCTGGGAAAGGCCGACTCCATCGGGGACTCTGAGGCTGGCATTATTGAGAGCTGCGAGTAGTTTTCTATCAGTTAGAGCCGCCGAAACTATCTCCGGATTGGGTGTAAGTAGCGAAAATTTAGCCTTTCTCGCCAGGCTATCACGCACGAAGGCTAGCACTTTACTAGCCGAAGTGCTATTTAACCTAATATCAAAGATTTGGGCGAATTCTCCGCCCATATTAGGGTAAGAAAAACCTATTTTTCGGTCGCCACGCATGGCTTATAGTGTAATAAGACTAGTAAGAACAGCAAAAATTTGTTGAAAAAATAGACCCATAGTCAGACATCCCCAATTTTCGAGACCTGTTCTTTTACGGTCAAACTCTCGCCAAAATTTTTCGATAACTACGGGATTGACTACACGATATCTTTCTTCCTAAAATTCACACTTTCGGATAAAAATTTACCTCGTTTATCAGCCTTACTTACGGTCTATTTGTCCTCATTCCCTCCTCAAAACAATTAGGCATATTAACCATTACTATCAGCTGGCCTATTCACACCAGTTTTTACCTATATCAATAGTTCCTTTTCCCCAAAAATCAACAATTTTCTCTCAATTAAGACTTAAAAGCTTAGCCTATATCACTACCTTTTGGTTGTTACCGACCTTTTCCACAACTCGATATTTTCCATAACCAGACCGGTACCACGGACGACAGAGAGCATCGGTTCGTCGGATACGTGTGCAGGAACACCCGTTTCTTGGCTCATTAGTTTGTCAAAATTCCTCAAAAGACTCGTGCCTCCGCTCATGACTATTCCCTTGTCGATAATATCTGCTGCCAGCTCGGGGGGTGTATCCTCCAAAACTGCCTTAACTGCTCCGATTATCGTGAGCAGGATCGACCGCATGGCTTCCGTTACTTCAGAGGAGGTTATAACTATACTCCGCGGTAAGCCAAAAACCAGGTCTCGGCCACTAATTTCGAGTTTCTCCTCTTTGGCAAGGGGGGTAGCCGAACCTATTTTTATTTTTATATCCTCTGCAGTTTGGTCACCAACTATGAGGTTATGTTTCTTCTTTAAATAATTTTGGATAGCTTCGTCAATTTTAGTACCGGCGATACGAACGGATTTGTGGACTACCACCCCTCCCAGGGAAAGTACAGCCGCTTCTGCCGCTCCTCCGCCAACGTCAACAATCATGTGTCCGCTAGGTGCTGAGACTGGAATTCCTGCTCCAATGGCTGCAGCCAACGGCTCGTCGATTAGATAGGCTCGTCCCGCCCCCGCTGAAAGAGTCGCATCGAGTGCCGCCCTTCTTTCAACCTGGGTACAGCCAGCAGGTACACAGATCATCACATTGGGTTTAATTAGATGAAACCTCCCCACTACCTTACCGATAAAATACCTGAGCATGGCTTCGGTCACTTGGTAGTCTGCAATTACACCCTCGCGCATGGGACGGCTGGCAATCAGGCTTTCGGGGGTTCTGCCGAGCATTTTCTTTGCTTCTTCCCCAACCGCAACAACTTTATTATCGTCGGCTGAAATGGCGACAACCGTAGGCTCATTTGCCAACAAACCCTCTCCGGCAACCCAAACCAAGGTGTTAGCAGTCCCCAAGTCAATGGCAATATTTTTTCTCAGCATACATTGATACCTTCTGATGCTTTATGACATTTTCAACCCTGTTTACCAACTCCCGCATTATATTGACTTAAAACGCTTCCGACAAGGGGAAACTCCGACTCGCCAGACGCATTTGGGGTATAATTTAAACCATGACCAGAATCAGGGTGTTTCTCGCGTTGGTTACGGCAGCTATCGTCGGAGTCCTCGGTTATTTTCTAGTTCTTTACGCCAGGGGCTATAGATTCGACAAAAAAACCTTCCACTTCGCACCCAGCGGGCTATTGGTCGCCAAATCTGATCCCACCGGAGCTCAAGTCTTCGTCAACGCTGAACTGACAACTGCCACCGATTCAACCATATCGCTATCTCCTGGAACCTATGACGTTGCCATAAAAAAAGAGGGGTACTTACCTTGGGAAAAAAGACTCCTTATTGAAAAAGAGGTCGTGACCGAGGCTTGCGCCAGCTTATTTCGGGCTGCCCCTTCCCTTTCGGCAGTTACTTTCTCTTCAGTTGTCAATCCTACGGTCTCTGCCGACGGTACTCGGATTGCCTACGGGGTTCCCTACTTGCCCAGTGACCCCGAAAAAGGAGGAATTTGGATTATGGAAACCGTAAATTTGCCCTTGGGATTTGCCAGAGACCCCAGAAGAATAACCGACGGAGACATCTCAAGTTCGACCTGGGAATTTTCTCCCAATGGCCGAGAGATTCTTTTGACAACTAGAACTGGAGTTTTCCTCCTTGATGCCGGTTCATTTACGCCCCAAGCAAGACGCGTCAATGTCGCAGCCAGAAAGGAAATAATCCTCTCCGAGTGGCAAGACGAAAGACAAAAAAGACTCGCTTCCCAAATCAGAAATGTTCCTACCGAGGTGGCCGACGTTCTCGAAAGAAAGACCAGCGCCGTTATCTTTTCACCTGATGAAACCAAAATTCTCTACACCGCAAGCTCCTCAGCCACCTTAAAAGAAAATCTGATAAAACCACTGCCGGGTTCTTCCACCCAACGCCAGGAGAGAGATATCAAAATAGGTAGAACCTATGTTTACGATATCAAAGAGGACAGAAATTTTCTGATCGACGAGGGTTCCGAGTCCGACCGCAGGCTTTCGTGGTTCCCCACCTCAAGACACTTGCTCTTGGCCGAGGACGAAAGAATCGTAATCATGGATTATGATGGCACCAATAGACAACAAGTGTATTCCGGTAGCTACATAGCTCCCCACGCATATCCCTTTGGCTCAACTTCCAGGCTTCTAATTCTTACAAACCTCGGGGCGACCTCAACCGAAGCCAACCTTTATTCTCTGACTATTAAGTAGGCTAAAAAGGATAGAGTGATAACGTCCTTGTTGACAATTATGTATCCTTTCTCTAGAGTAGAATTGTGGCCAAACGTTTAACCCCAGAAACAATATCAGAAATTCGTCGTCTCCGCGCTAAGGGGTTTAGTTTAAATGAAATAAAGCAAAAGGTACCAGTTGGCTACGGAACGGTCTTCAGATATATTCAGGGGGTTGAAATTGAGCCAAGATATAAAAGAACTTGGTTTGGCAAGAGAGGAGGAAGCAGAAAAAGAATGGAGCTAGCCAAGATCGAGGCTTCCAAAAAGGCTAAACAGTTGATCTCCTTGCTTTCTTCAAAAGAAAAGGCGGTTTTTCTTTCAGCGCTTTACTGGGCCGAGGGGAACAAAAGGGATTTCGGTTTTACAAATACTGACCCGGAAATGATTAGGGTGTTTGTTACTGGGCTCGAAGAGATCTTCCAGATTCCCAGAGATCGACTTAGGGCCTCTATTAGAACCTACGAAGATTTAGATAAAGAAAAATGCTTACGGTATTGGTCAAAAGTCGTGGGTATTCCTCCCGAGCAATTTGTGAATGTAAATGTGTTGAAAGGGAAGAAAAATGGTAAGCTCGCTTATGGAATGTGCCGGATTCGAATAATTAAGGGCACAGATATGCTAAAATACATAACTGCAATCAGGAATAGAGTCGCCGATCTTTTCAATGTAAGTCCTCGTAGTTCAACGGAAAGAACGGGGGTTTCCTAAACCCTAAATGCAGGTTCGACTCCTGCCGGGGACACACTTCGGGGTGTAGTGAACCGGTATCACGCTACGTTCGGGACGTAGAGACACTGGGTTCAATTCCCAGCACCCCGACCCAAGCAGTCTCTTGACTATTGGTACTAAATTCGGTACTATTTATTCTACAATTATATGGATATCTCAAATACAATTCCTGCTAGCAAGGCGAGAAGCAATTTCTATACTCTGATTGAAGAGGTGGCCAATAAACTCAAGAGATTTACCATAACCAGGCGTGGCCAGGCCCAAGTGGTAATGATGCACCCCGATGAGGTAGCTTCTTGGGAAGAAACAATGGATATCCTGGCCGACAAAAAATTGGTTAGAGATATTCTTAAAAGCGAGACAGAGAGAAAGTCAGGCAAGGTAATCAGTGATACCGAGCTCCTCAAAGAATTAGGACTTAGCCCCAAAGACCTAAGATAAAATGCGAGTCGAATACTCCGACACTGCCGCCAAACAGTTAAAGAAACTTCCAAGAGGCAAACAAATCAAAATTCTAAAAACTATAGAAAAATTAAAAAATGATCCCTATGCTGGGAAGAAACTCAAGGGAGAATTCGGAGGTTTACACTCACTTAAGGTGTGGCCATATCGAATCATTTATCGCTATCTTCCTCAAGACAAGCTCCTCTTTATAAACGTCATTCAGCACAGGCAGGGAGCCTATAAATAAGTCAGTAGGAGTAAATTTCTTCTTTCTTAAACCAGAGCTTCTTCTCAAAGAGCGCTTCTTCTTTTGACCCTGAAGCGTGGACCAGGTTCTGGACACTACGGTGGCTAAGGTTTGACAAAAACGGCGAATCGTAATGATAATCCCCCCTAATAGTTCCTGGTGCAGCCGTCAAAGGATAAGTTTCCCCAACCAACTTCCGCGTCAGCTCAACGGCGTGCGGCGCCTGAAGTAAAAGGGCAACAACCGGACCGGACGTGATATAGGTAAAAAGCCACTTTCTCACTTTCTTACCGAGCTCAATCGGGTCTTTTGTACCTAAATCCTCACCTGGATCTTTTCCATTTTCTTCGTAGAATTTGAGCAGTCTTTCACCGACGCTTTGGTACCACTTCGCATCATCGCGATAATGTTTACCCACAAATTTTTCATCTACCCAAACCATCTTCATGGCTACTACCTTTAGACCAACCCGCTCAAAACGACTCAAAATCTCTCCTACTATCCCACGCCTCACGCCGTCTGGTTTAACAAGAACTACTGTTTGCTCGTTCATCTTAGTAATTTTGCGAACCTTTCCTGACTATCATAAGGGCCGATGATGGCCAAATTCAACTTTTGCGGCAGGAATAAATTTTTTGCCTCGGAAAGGACAGCATCTATCTCAACTTTGTCTATCTCTCTTACTACTTGCTCTGGAGTTTTAACCTTCTTCAAGAAAAGTTCCTGCTCGGCAAAAAAGTTGTTGACATCCCTGGTATCTTCCAAAGAAAGGGCTAAATGCCCTTTGAGATATTCTTTGGCCTTGGAAAGTTCCCGTAAGCTAACCCCCGACTTTTGACTGGCTAATTTGTAATGCTCATCGAGGGTAACCTTAATCGCTTCATCGACTCTCTTGGGGTCGACCCCGGCATAGGTACCTACGTATCCGGTCTCGGCGTATCTTTCAACGCTGGTTCGAACAGAATAAGCCAGTCCCCTTCGTTCCCTGACTTCGCTAAAGAGCCTGGAGCTCATGCCTCCACCTAAAATTGCGGCCAGGACGGCTTCGGCGTACTTGCCTTTATAACCTCGACCGTGGCCGGTGAATCCCAAGATAAAGTGGGCTTGCTCTTTTTTCTTGGGGTGGAGTTTTACCTGGGGTTTCGTCTGCTTGACTGCAAATTCCTGCATTTTCTCAGCCGACTTAGATTTGGGTTTGATGGAAGCCAAGTAGCTTTCTGCCAATTTCTGGACGTTTCTTTGATTGACCCCACCAGCCACAGTCACCAGCATATTTTCAGGATAATAATGTGTATTTCTATATCGGACAAAGTCATCTCTTTTAACCGCCGAGACGGTTTTTTCACTCCCGATGATGTCGCGACCGAGGGGGTTACCCGAAAATGTGAGCTGTTCATAGACGTCGTTTATCCTCAACATGGGGGTATCCTCATACATCCTGATCTCTTCGATAATGACCCCCTTCTCCCTGGCGATTTCTTCTTCAGCCAAGATGGGGGCAAGAACCATGTCGCTTAAGACGTCAAAGGCGGTCTCTAAGTTCGCAGCCCTGGCTTTGATATAGAAGTTTGTCCAGTCTTTGGAAGTTGCCGCGTTAAACTCTCCCCCAATTGCGTCTACGGCCTCCGCAATCTCTTTTGCAGTTGGGCGCTTCTTACTGCCCTTAAAGACCATGTGTTCCAAAAAATGGCTGATGCCTGCTACCCTATCCTCCTCCAGCCTTGAGCCTGTTTTTACCCAGATGGTGAGGGTCGCCGATTCCAGATTGGGAAGAGGTACGACAAGTACGCGGAGGTTGTTTTTAAGTTCTACTTTTGAAAATTTCATCTGCCTTTGGCAATTATACTTTAGAATATTGACAATTGAAAATGTGTTTCCAGAGTATCTAGAATTAGCCAATGGCGCAATCCCGAGAAAGAACCCACCGGCTGATAGAAAGCTTTGAGGCTAAAGCCTTAAAAAAGCGCTCGTGGGGTGTACGACTTGCGGCGAAACCCAACTTACTCGTCAAAGTCGAAAAAAGAATTCTTCCCCAAAAATAACTACATTCTTTCCGGAGTCTCTATGCCCAGAATTGCGAGGCCATTTTTAAGAACCTGTCTGGCAGCGTGAGTTAAAGCCAGCCTAAGTTCAAGATTATCCGAACCTAATATGCGGTGTTTGTCATAGAAATTGTTGTATTTCTTGGCCAGGTCAAACAAATAATTGGCCAAAAGATTCGGGGAATAATTCTTCGCCGCAATCTCAATCATCTCCGGAAATCGAACTAAAGCCCGAAGAACAGAAAGTTCTTCAGCGTTCAGCTTGATACCTGATACCTGATACTTGATACTTGTTTTCGCTTTTGCAAGGACCGAGTTCGTCCTGGCAACTGTATATTGCAGATAAGGTCCAGAATTTCCTTCTAAAACGAAAATTTTTTGCCAGTCAAAGATAATATCTGTTTGCGGCTGGTGCAGAAGGTCAAAATACTTGACTGCCCCTATCCCTACAGCCTTGGCTACCTCTTCTTTTTCCTTCTGGCTAAGTCCGCGGCCAGTCTCTGATTTGTCAATAATCTCTTTTGCCCTTTTGATAGCCTCATCTAATACATCCTCAAGTTTTATTGTTTGTCCCCTTCTTGTTGACATCTTACCATGCTCATACCGTATCAAACCATGAGCTACATGTATAAACTGCCTCCCTCCATCCCAACCCAAAAGCCTGGCAATTTCAAAGAGTTGACGAAAATGGAGTGTTTGGTCCGCGCCCACCTCGTAGATGAAAAGGTCAGGGTTCCACTCCGACAGCCTAAATTTGATGGTTGCCAAATCCCGAGTCAGATAGGTTGTGGCCCCGTCGCTTTTGACCAGAATGACTGGCGGTAAATCTTTAAATTCAACTATTTCTGCTCCCTGGCTTTTTTTCGAAAGTTTCTGCTTTCGAATATCCTCGATGACCGAGGGCATGATGCCCTCGTAGAAGCTCTCGCCGTAAGCGTAGTCAATTTTTACGCCCAAAAGCTGATAGATCCGGTCAAACTCGGCCAGCGAAACGTCAACAAGTTTCTGCCAAATCTTTCGGGCTTGAGGGTCCCCCTCTTCCAATTTTTTAAACCAACTTCTGGCTTTCTGCCAGAGAGCTTCATTGTCTTTCGCTTCAGAATTAAACTCGACATAAAGTTTTTCCAAGGTATCAACGGTTAACTTCTCGGGGTTAAGCCCTTTAGAATCGATTTGGTAAAGAAGCGTTCCAAACTGAGTCCCCCAATCTCCGAGGTGATTGTCGCCGATAACTTGATAGCCCAAGAATTTGTAGAGGTTATAAAGAGCTTGGCCGATGACAGTCGAGCGCAAATGACCTATTCCGAAGCGTTTTGCTATATTTGGGGAAGAATAGTCGATAACAACGGTCTTGCCTTTCCCCTCCCCACTCTTCCCGTATTCTCCCTTTTCCTGAATAATCTTTCTGAGCTCGTTGATTAGGGCTTCCTGAGCCAAAAAGAAATTAATAAACCCACCCCCAGCAATTTCGATTTGCTTAACCAAACCCGCTAAAGACTTGTCTTCTTTCAACCTTTTGACAATATCTTCTGCCTTCTTCCCAGAGACCAAAGCAACATTGGTGCTATAGTCTCCAAAATCTGCGTACTCGGGAAACTCGAGGCTAATATCATCTATGCCCGTAGCCTTCTGAAGTGCTTTGATAATTTTCCCCCGCATATAATCGATAATACAACTTATTTTTGCTTTTTACACTCGCTTTGCTAAAATAGCGCCGCCATGGAAAGAAAAACAGGCTTTCGATATCCCTGCCTGGTAGACGTCAGGAAAAACTGCCCGGAGACTTGCAGGCTCTATCAAAAGTCCGTGAGAAATACATTACGTTCGGCAAATGAGATAGGGAAAACTCCTGAAGAGTACGTCGCAGCTCTACGCTCTGGCACCCCTGAGATGGTCGAAGCTCTCAATCGAATGACAGCAAGAGTCTTAAGAGACGCTTTGCTCCTTGAAGAATGCCAGAATATCATCGATGGGAAGATTGATTATCTTGAGATATTAAGAAAAACTTAATCGCTTCCCTGCCAAAATGATTTTCCGTCGCTGACAATCTCGATATTACCCATCTGGTCGGTCCTTAATATTTTGATATCCCTATCTTTTAACATCTTTAATACTTCCTGGTGGGGGTGGCCGTAAGCGTTATTTTTACCGGCTGAAATAACCACCACCTCTGGATTGGCCGCCTTAAGCAGTTCAAGGGTAAGTCCGTTACGCGAACCATGATGAGGTATTTTGATATAGTCAACGTCGGTCAGTAGCCCTTCTTGGAGCATCTTTTCTGTTGCCTCTTTGCCGATATCGCCAGTCAAAAGAGCCTCGAAATCCCCTTTTCGGAGTCGGTAAACGACCGACTCTTCGTTTATTTCGCTACTCTGAAACTCCTCCGAAGGGTGAAGTATATCTAAATATATCATTCCCAACCTAATAACCAGCCCTTTTACTGGTTTGATTAACCGTGCTTGGCTACCCCCTATGGCTTTTTTTAGCGCTTGCAAGTTAGAAGTGCTAATCTCAAAATCTCTAACTAAAAGAGTATCTACTTTATAGCGATTCAAGACTTCAACTAGACCTCCGTAATGGTCCAGTTGTGGATGGGTAAGAATTACAACTTCTATTTCTCTATCCCAAAACGGCAGATATTTAGCCAGGCAGTCTAAAACTGAATTATCGGGCCCGGCGTCCGTTAAAATTTGCTGATTCCCCAAACTAACCAGAATCGCATCTCCTTGACCAACGTCACAGGCAATAAGATGCAAGTTCTTGTCTTTTGAACCAAAAACACCCAGCCAGACGCTCAGTGCAGCCAGAGCTAGCGTTGCCAATATATATTTCCAGCTTCTCATTGGCCAAAAATGCGGGTAACAAAGATAAACCAGCTGGTTAAGGGGTAAATTAAATACAAAATTGCTCTTGCCAAAGAAGGAATCAATAAACCTAAGATGCCGGCAATTCCGCTCACGGCCATGATGATGGGAACTGTCCAGAGAACTAAGGCGTTAGCAAGAGGTGTCAGTATATTAAAGCGTCCAAATGTAACAAAGAGTATCGGGGCAACACCAATTTGGGCTGCCAGAGAAGTTGAAAGCCCCTCCCGGAGGATAATGGGGAGAGCCTTAAAAGCCTTGGCAATCCTAGTTTGGAAGATAAGTAAACATGCAGTAGCCACAAAAGAAAGAATAAATCCCAAATCCCCTCTCCACTCGGGTCGAAAAAAGAGCATGACGAGCGCAGAAAGTAGCAAAGCATTCCAAGCAGCTGATACTTTCCCCAACCTTTGGGCGACAAAAGCCACGCTGCCCATGATTGCCGCCCGCACAATCGGAGCCTCAAATCCCGCCAAGAGAGCATATAGCCAGATTCCGTCGAGAATTAAAGGAATTACTCTGCCTCTAGCTAAAAAAAGCGTAAAAATTCCCACCAAAAAGCCGGCAACCAAGGAAACATTGCTGCCTGAAGCAACCACAACGTGGGCCAGTCCGGATGTGGTTAACTGCCGCCAAAAAGTCTCGGGAAGCGCCGATTTTGAGCCGAGTGTAATCCCGGCTATCAGGCTCGAATGAGGTTCCGGAAGGCTTTTTTGGTAAAAAAAGATTATTTTTTCTCTTACTTTTCGTAAAAGTCCCTGACTTTCTTCGACTTTAATCAATTTGGCTGCGGTCAATTTTCCAGCGTCTACTACCCCTTCGACAACGACTTTATCGCCATAAGAAATTTTTGGAAATTTGGGCAAGTAAACTTTTAGACCCGAGAGAGATAGTTTTTGGTAAGATTGATAGACGACCGGCTCTTCTAAGACTTTGGTGGTTATCCTGACTTTTTTCCCTTGCAAAAAATCCGGTTTTGGCAAAAGAATTCTTAAGAAAACTCCCAGGAATAATACTCCCCAGAAGACAAACTTCATCTAATAATAAACCGTCACCAAATTTTTGATTTTTTCGTAGGTGCTTTTCTTTAAAACCTCTTTCGTCAGTAGCTCCTCGACATTTGAGTAAGGCCGGTGTTCAACGATGTTCTGGCCGTAGACAGGGCCAATTCCCGGTAACGACTCGAGCTCTTTTTGGGACGCAGTGTTAATATTTATTAACCCAGTGCTACCACTCCCCTGACCCACTAAAACCGCAGTTGACCCCCCGCCGACCGCCGGGATGTAAATTTTTGCTCCGTCGACTAAACGGGCTGCCCTGTTAAGAGACTTTTCCATCCAAATCCTGTCGGCGTCGGCTGAAACTCCGCCGGCGGCTATCAATAAATCCTCAACCCGCGAGTCTTTGGGGAGTTTATAAACTCCTGGCTTTTCCACCCTGCCGGCAATTTCGACAACGATTTCGAAAACCTCCTCTTGAGCCTCTGTAGCCTCTGTAAGGACCTCCACGCCGCCTGTGCCCACATTTCCCTCATTTCGGCTGATAACGAGCCCTAGGCCCGCTAGAATGGCTCCCAGCAGGAATACGGCAATGGGGTATCTCAAGCGAAAGAGGAAATTATCGATGTCGGGCAGCGTCAGCATTACTCGGTGACGAAATTGATCAGCTTACCGGGTACAAAAACGACCTTTTTAACCTCTCTCCCCTTAAGCCACTTGGCGATATTTGGTTCTTTCCTGGCCAATTTCTCCATTTCGCCTCTCACCAAAGACTCGTCTTTCCCTACACTGAGAGTCCCTCGCAGCTTTCCGTTAATCTGGATAACCAGCTCAATTTCCTCTTCTTTGGCTATTAACGGGTTAAATTTTGGCCAGGGGTGGGTGTGAATCGAAAACTTCTGCCCCAAAACTTCTACCCAGACCTCCTCGGCAAGGTGGGGGGCAAGGGGTGCAAGCATGAGCGCCAGACTTTTCAAGGCTTCGTCCCACTCGGCGCAACGGATTTTACCTCCCCTTTTAATCTTTCCTTGGGCTTTTTCTTCGAGCAGGTTCACAAACTCCATTAAAGAGGCTATGGCCACATTGTATCTGAAGTTTTGGATATCTGTGGTTACTTTCTTTATAGTTTGATGCATTTTTTGGAGTATTTCTCTTGCATCCTCTTCGGCTATCAAAATAACGTCTGGGTATTCAGTAAAAAGTCTCCAAACCCGGTCGGTAAAGCGCTTCATCCCTGCGATGCCCGTGTCCCTAAAGTCGGGACTGCCGTCCATCGGCCCAATA
>JBMOLC010000021.1:0-12603 GCA_049324215.1 Patescibacteria group bacterium
TGACAACAATATTCTTTCAGTTGCCCGAGAGAAAATAAAAAGTGGTACATCATATGTGGGAGTAAGTGCGGGAGCCGTCATTGCTTGTCCCACTATTAAAATTTGGTATGAGATGCCAATCGTTTTACCCCCAAGTTTAGATTCGTTATCCGTAATACCATTTCAAATTACTCCTCATTATTTTGATGTGGATGCTAATCGCGAAATAGGAAAGTCGCCGAAAAGACGAATTGAAGAATTTCTTTTGATAAATGATGAGATTGTGGTTGCACTCTATGAAGGATCGAGGCTTCGTGTTGAAAATGGTAAAACCGTAGTAGAAGGTAAGGGGGGCGCAATTGTATTTAAAAAGAATGAGTTCCCCAAACGTTACGAACCCGGCGATATATTATTTGGGGAACAGATAGAGCATCCTTAGTAACTTAATCTAACTTAATTTGCAAATTCCAGAAATGGGAGTAGAGGCTATCCTTTTTCGCCAACAGCTCGCCGTGGGAACCGACTTCTTTGATTTTGCCTTTTTCAATGACCACTATTTTGCCCGCGCGCATGACGGTTGAAAGTCTGTGGGCAATAATAATTGTGGTTTTGTTGCTTGCAGCTTTCCAGAAAGCCTCCTGAATTAGTTTCTCGCTTTCTGAATCAAGTTGGGAGGTTGCTTCGTCAAAAATGATAATTTCAGGCTCAGACAAAATCATTCTGGCAATGGCCACCCTCTGCTTTTGTCCACCCGAGAGCTTTATACCCCTTTCACCAACCTTGGTAGCGTATTTTTTCGGCAGAGTCTCTATGAATTCATGAATCCTGGCTAGCTTGGCGGCAGCTACTATTTCTTTCTTGGTCACTCCGACTTTTCCGTAGCCGATATTCTGCTCAAGCGTATTATTGAAAAGCACCGGTTCTTGGGGAACAACCCCCATTAAGGAGCGCAGGTCGCTTTTAGAGAATCTTTTAATGTTGATACCGTCAATAGTGATTTCTCCTTTTTCAACATCATAAAATCTCATTAGAAGTTTAACCAAGGTAGTCTTACCAACACCGCTTCTTCCGACAAGGGCAACCGATTGCCCTTCTCGGATTTTCAGATTAATATTTTTGACAGCGTCGGCCTGTTTATTCTCGTAGGAGAAATTTACGTTTTTGTATTCTATCTCTCCCTTTATGGCCTTGGGTTTGATCGGATTTTTCGGGTCTTTGACCTCTACTTGGTAATCAAGAAGGCCGAAATATTTTTCTATATCGGTATAGCTTTTGGTAATATCTCTAAACCCCCAAACCACGACTCCCACAAGAAAACCTCTAATACGGCTAATTTTAGTAAGTCCGCAAAAAGATTTTAGTGGTGGCAGTGACTTGGGCTTGTTCGATGCCTTGGGCAAAAACGTCTTTTGCTGAAAGATTGATGGTTACGGATGGGGGAGTCCTGCCTGAGGCGGGGCTACAAGAGAAGGAACAGCTTGTGATGTTGACCTCGTCACTGGTAAGTCTTGCTGAACCGCTGGCAATGTAGCCGTTTGACCGGACGTTTACGCAGGAGAAATAAGTACTTACCCCGTCCGTATCTCGATAGTCAACCCTTAAAGGATCTGGATTCGGACAGGCAACCACCGATTCCGAATTTCTAATCTGCCTCTCCATTACAGCCAGGGCATAGTCCAGGTTTTCCCTGACTCTGACTAATGAATCGCTTCTATTTGAACCCTTTAATGTCGTTAGAATCACCCTCGAGATTAGAACTCCCAAGATAGCGAAGATGGCAACCACCAGAAGTATTTCTATCAAGCTAAAGGCATTTTTGCTTTTTTTCATAGTTCCCTCCAATCCGAAAAGTTGGTGACCGACCTAACTTCATGAAGCCCCTGGCTATCCGTCCAATAGACCTTTACTCCTGCCTCAACTAAGGTTTTGCCGTTGACTACCGAACCGGAAAAAGAAATTTCCCTTTTAAAAATGGTGTCGGTTATCTCCTGTCCCGAGCCGCAGGCCCCAACGGTTGCACTGGCCCAGGAAAGGGCTGGAAAACAGTAGAGGGGCGTTGCCGCCCTGCTCTCAAAAGCCGTAAAGTCTGTGTCCCTTTCACCCCTTAGCCACTCGGTTGCTTCCTGAGAATAACGGGTCGCCAGGGTTTTGTTTTTGGAGAAGGTGGTGTTCCTGATTGCGTTTGATGTCAAAACCACGATGGCAACTATTATTAAGGTGGATATCGCGAGCGCCAGCATTATTTCAAATAAAGATTGTCCAGTCTCTAACCTCATTTAATTTCTCCTCCGGATGAGACCGTAACTACCCTCGTATTTCCGGTTGCCGCCTGGGTCAGGGTAATTGTTGCGGCTGCCCCTGAGGCAATATTCGTCCCCTGACCCAAAATCTTAAAAATGATGGGGTCGAGGCTTCCCGAGATGGTAACGTCAGAGGGCAGAAAAACGTCCTTGACTATTACTGTTCCGCCAGAACAGCTAGCCACGATTCGATAGTTACCAGAAGAGACTACGTCAAAATTATAGCTATCGAGGGTGTTGGGGGAGTTGCAGGCAATAGCTGAGGGCTTGTTTCCTGCCAAAGCGTTTTCTTGGGCGAGCCTTAAGTCTCCTTTGACGCTTCTTGCCTGTCCGGCAAGGGCTTGCCTTCTTGAAAAATCCCTGAAGTTTACATAACCAATACCGAAGATTAGCCCGACGATGGTCAGGGCAACCAGGAGTTCGACAAAAGTGTAGCCGTTTTTACCCATTTCATGGACTCACTACTTTGTAGTTGCAGGTAGTTCCACAGTCGGAGGAACCTCCGCAGGTAAGCGAACCCGACCCTTGCTCGGTCGCAGCACAAAGCTCATATGTGGTTCCGTCTGAGGTGTATCTGTAGTACCTCGTAGGGGAGATTGGATCCGTCGGAGGAGTCAGGTAAACGTTGGTCACGGCACAAGAGCTAGGACTACCGTCACCAACTATCTGGGCCGGCCAATTGGTGGTATAGGTGGCCACGGGGTAGTTGCCACAGTCTGACTTATAGATTTCAATTCCGCTCCTTATAAGCTCTATGTCCGCCTTTCTTTTTGCGTCTCTTGATGATTCCCTTGAGCCCTGGAGGCCAAAAATGGAGAGTCCGATTAAAACGCCGATAATGGCGATAACCACCAGAAGCTCAATTAAAGTAAAACCTTTTCTCATATTGGGCAGGCTCCTCCGGTTGGCGGAATACCGGTCGTGGCAGTACCGGTTTTGCCATTTGAACAGACTACCCAGTAGGTAGTCGTGGTAACGTTTTCGATCTTTCCCCAAATGACGTAGCTAGTTCCCGCCGCACTCCCGTCGGAGATTGTTCCATCAGACTGGTATTTGTAATCAAAGCTTGCGTCCTTGGCCTCCCTGGGGTCGGAGGGACAACCCGTTAGCCCCAAGTCAGAACATAAGGTGGTGTCGGCAGAAACCGTCGTCGGCCTTTGGGGATAAAGGCCATTATTTTTATTGGCATAGTTCTCCAGTGCAAGTTGGTACTGTTTAGTATCCGATTTTCTTTGGGTATCTCGGGTTTGTTTTTGGCTACCGGTATACGAGACGAGGGCCATACTGGCCAAGATGCCAATAATGGCAATCACGACCAGAAGTTCGACCATTGTAAAGCCTTTTTTAATCATGTAATCATGTCCTGCTCATGGTTTAACCTGATACATCCAGTTGCTCGCGCAGTCTATTCCGGACTCGGTCTGGCCGTCTTCATCGCTCGGGTTTTCCAGACAGGCAGTCAGGGTGTAATTGTCTAGGTCAATCTGATTATAGGCATAGGCTTGCGAGGAGAGGGGGTCTTCGGGAAGCGTACTCATGATGGTTTTGCCGTCAGCCGTCCAGGCGCTTCCGTACTCGCAGGTAAATGGTCCGGGAGGAGTAGATTGACCGCAAGCAACTATCTTGCCTGCATTTGCCCCCGTTCCGTGAGCCGGGTAGGCCCCGTAGTCGTTGTAATAAACCCTGAGGGCGGTCTGGATATTTCTCAAATCGCTTTTTCTCTGGGCGTCCCTGCCCCTTTCCCTCGCTGCATTGAAGTTTGCCAGAAGAACCGTTGAGATAATGGCAATGATCGAGATTGCTACCAGAAGTTCGATTAGGGTAAATCCTTTCTGGAGTACTTTGGGCATGTTAACTTTCATTATAGCCTAATTACTAGGGTAGGGTATCGGTCGGCGACGTATTGGTGCTGGTCACTCCAAAATTGCAGGTATAGCCTCCGCCGCAGGTGACCGTAATTCCGGGATTTGTACAGTTGCCGTTGATGCAGTTCTTGTCTTCGGTATTTTCCAGTCTGGCAAAAAGCTGGAATTGGTTTTGGTTGGTCGAAACCCGGTAAACATAATTTTGTGAACTGACTGGGTCTTTGGCGATGGTCTTCATGTAAGTCGTCTTGCCGTCGCTCACTGTCCCCGAACCCCAAGCACAGGCAGTTCCAGCTCCAGTCCCGGGGTTATAGGAACAGGCAGCAACCTGGGTTCCACTGGCTGGCGGGTACTTGCCGTAATCAGCGAAGAAAAGCTCGAGGGCATTTGCAACTTGTTTTAAATCACTTTTCCTCTGCGCGTCCCTCCCCCGCATTTGCGAGGAACGAAAACCGCTGATAATGACGGTTGAGAGAATGGCCAAAATAGCCATAACCACCAGCAGTTCAACCAACGTGAACCCCTTAGTCGCCATACATTTCATTTTCGTATTCTTCAATGGATTTATCAAGGGGAGTGTTCCCATAAGCCAGGCCAAAGTTACAGAGTCTAACCCCACAGCTGACACTCCTGGCCACTATTTTTGGGTCGTACTCCGGCTCATCCTCGCCCTCTAAAGAAGCATAAATTTGAAATCTAGTCCCACTTGAGAAGTAAACATAAGTTAAACCTTTAGCGGCAAATGGATCATCCGGCAGGGTTTTGAGGTAGGAGGGAAAGCTGGCGTCAAAAACGTCTACCAGGGAATCCTTTCCCCACTCGCAAGGCACTAAACCGACGATATTTCCCTTGGCATCTATTTTGGTATCGACCCCTTTGCAGGCAACAATTTTTCCCTCTGAGGCCAGAGGGAAAAACCCAAAGTCTTTCTGATAGGACTCAAGGGCGTTATAAACGTCTCTTAAGCCAGCCTTTCTTTCGACGTCTCGAGAGCGCCTGAGACTGACGCGAAAGTTAGCTAGGGACGCAAGCGAAATCGCAATGAGAATAGTCAAAACCCAAAATAATTCAACTTTGCTAAAAGGCCGCATGTTATTGCCAAGGTTGACATTCGGTCCCCTGCGAGCCGCATTGTCCGTAACAGGTTGCGCTTTGGTAATTGGGGTCGCACTCGGGCCCCGGCCGATTGGGGTCCCAGCTGATGGGAACACAGACGCCGCTTTTACAACCATAGAAGTTGCCACCACTTGCACCCGGCGAGGGTGCGTTGGGACTGCCGCTATAGTAGTTGTAGGCTCCGTTGGGGCCAATCGAGCCTGAAATGTCGCTATCGCTTAAATTCTCAAGGGTGGCGTAGATTCTAAACCACTTGGGACAACTTGAATCTTCGTGGTCGTAGTAATACGAGGCCCCGGTTCTCGGGTCACAGGGAATTTTATCGATATAGGGCCTTAAGCCCGTACCAGGGTCGCAAACCACCAGTTGGGGTAGGGGGTAGCAGTCGTTGTCCTTCTCGTATTCTTCAACCGCAACTTTGATCTGGTAGATGTCTGTTTTTCGGCGACTGTCAAAACCTTTAAAAATTTGGGTGCGAAAAGCCCAAAAGGCCAAAAGGGCCAAAAATGCAATTATGGCAACAATGACCAGAAGCTCGGTGAGAGTAATTCCCGCAATTTCTTTTTTTAGGTTAGAAACCATCTCAACAAGTTCTCTGCCAAAAATAGACTAATAAAAAAGGCTGCTGCCAAAAAGGGACCAAAGGCAATTTGCCGGCCGAATTTAGCCTTCCTAAGTAAAACCAGTATGCTGCCAAGGGCGGCCCCTGTCAAGAAAGCCAAGAAAAGCCAAACCAAACTATACGGCCAGCCCAAGAAAGTCCCGACAAAAAGCGCATATTTAACGTCCCCCAGCCCCATTCCTCTGCCTTTGGTCAAAAGATGGACAGTTAGGAGGAAGAAGGAACTAAAAAAACCGGCAAAAAGGTAAGAATAAAAGGCGGGAAAGGGGCCGAAAACTAAAAAGGCAAGGGTAATTAGATATCCAAAAAAGACTATTTCGTCGGGAATAATTCTCTTCTCCAGATCGATTACAAAGACGGTGATTGTCAGAAGAGAGACGATTAAAAGGGGAATGTCTAAACCGAATTTCAGGTAGATGGCGAGAAAGGTGGTCGCGGTTGCGAGTTCAATTAGGGGATAACGCCAGGAAATCTTTTTGTGACAATGCCTACATCTTCCCTTTAAAAGTAGGAAGGAGACAATAGGAATGTTGTCGTACCAGGCAATTTTAGTACCGCAATTGGGACAGAAAGACCTGCCTGTGAGATAGGCTCGTCCTCGGGGTAAACGGAAAGTAGTAAGACCGAGAAACGAACCGAATGCCAGCCCGCCAACAAAAGTTAGGACAATTGCTAGGCTCACTTATTGCGGCAAACAAACTACGCAGGAAGTGGAAAGGTCAGCGTATGTTCTGGTTGCACAGTCCGCCGCAGTTCCCAGTGTCGTACTCCCCAAAGTCAGGGTTTGTGTAGCCTTCTGTCTTTCGCTTTTGCTCTTCGGGACCCAGCAGGCGTAAACCGAGCTTGAGGCACCGGTTGCCTTGCCCACATAGACGGCTTCAGTTGCGGTTGCAGCATTCTTGACAAAATCCCTATTCCTGAACTCGGTCTTGAGCTCGTTGTTGGTAATTAGGAGGCCATCGGTATTGCAGTCAACTCCGCAGATTCCAACTCCATCGTCGGTAGCGTTTATGAATCCGTAGGCTACGTCGTTGTTGGTTACGTCACCGCTCGTGACCCAGGGAAACTCGTCTCTTGAAACGAAGTATCTGTCAATTGCCGCCAAAAGCTGGGAGGCGTCCGACCTTACTCGGGTATCTCGGGCTCTATTTGCCTGCTCCAAGGGGTTAATCGCAGCCAAAACCGCGGCCGCCAAAACCCCGAGAAGCGCAATGACGATAAGAAGCTCAACCAGCGTGAACCCGGAGCCTACAATCTTTCGGGCAGTCATTCAGTTTCACCTCCCTTCAAATTGCTATCCATCATCCAGTATTAATTATTTGGGATATGCTGTCAAGCCGTCAAAACTGACTTGTCAGGTTATAAATCGGCAGAATTATGGCAATTACCAAAAATCCGACGCCGAGCCCCAAAAGAACCATCACCAGGGGTTCAACCGCGCTAGTTAGTCCTTTGACTTTCTGGTCGCTCTCGACCTCGAAAACGTGGCTCACCTTTTGCAAAACCTCTTCCATCTTCCCGGTTTCCTCGCCAACCGCAACCATCTGGGATAAAATGAACGGGAAAGCCTCGGGGTGCTTACCGAAAGAGTAGGCAACCGGGAAGCCCTTTTCTACCTGCTTGGCGGCGTCTTTAAGGGCATCGGAAATTACGACATTACCCACCACACCTGCCGAAATATTCAAAGCTTCAAGAATTGAGACTCCTGCTCCGACCATCAAAGAAAGGGTTCTTGTCAGCTCGGTTAAAATTACCTGCCTCTGGAGCTCTCCGATTATGGGAAGCTTAAAGATGAGCTCGTCGGTTTTCCTTCTTCCAATTGGCGTTTTGCGATATGCCTGAAATCCGTAAAAAGCAAGAACAAGAATAACCAGAAGCAGCGGCCACGCCTTGAGAAAGAAATTGGAAACGCCTATCAGAACACGGGTAGCTGTAGGCAGTTTGGCATTGAATTCCGTATATAAAGAGGTCAGCCGGGGGATAACGAAAACCATCATCACGAGTCCCACGACAAACATGCCCACAATAATTATGGCTGGATAAATTAGGGCGCCTTTGACCTTGCCCCTAAACTCCTGCTGTTTTTCCAGGTTATCGGCCAAGCGGACTAAAACTTCGTCCAAGACTCCTCCCACCTCTCCCGATTTAATCAGGGCAATATAGGTGGGATTAAATATCTTGGGATGCCGACCCAAGGCGGTAGAGAGGGCTTCTCCTCCTTCGACGTCCCCTAAGATTTGGGCCACAACCTTCTGCATTGCCCCTTTTGATTGCGAACGCAGGATGAGAAGTGCTTCGGTGATGGGGAGTCCCGCATTGACCATGGTCGCCAGCTGCCGGGTAAAGGTGGCGACGTCGCTAAGTGTGATTCTTTCTCTAAATTTTCTGATGAAGGTTAAGGGGTTTTCTCGGGCGGGTTTCACCGAAATTACGACCAAGCCCTTATCCCTCACGAGTTTGGCAGCTACCTGGGCCGACGAGGCTTCGACCTCTCCGGTGACTACTTGTCCGTCTTTTGACTTGGCTTTATAGTTAAACCTTTTCATTACTTCGCCAGTGATGCAGAACGCACCAGGCGCGTTAGCTCCTCGGGTCTTAAGGACCAGCTCTGGGCCGTTTCGAGGGTGATTCTGCCTTGCCTGACCAAATTGGCTAGAGAAGTCTCAAGAGTGTTCATGCCGATTTCTTGCGAGGTCTGGAGGATCGAGTCTATTTGGTGGGTTTTGCCCTCGCGAATAGCGGTCCTAATCGCGGTTGAGCCCAGCATTATTTCGTAGGCAACAGCCCTGCCATTGGGAATTGCCGGAATTAGCCGCTGCGAGAAAACGGCCTCGATAACATTGGAAAGTTGTAAGCGGACCTGTCCTTGCTGCTCCTCAGGAAAAACGTCAACGATTCTGTCGATTGTTTGAGCAGCGGAATTGGTGTGCAGCGTGGCAAAAACGAGGTGGCCGGTCTCGGCAACGGTTAAGGCAGCAGCGATTGTTTCGTAATCCCGCATTTCGCCAACCAAAACGACGTCAGGGTCTTCTCGAAGGACGCTTCTTAAAGCCACCTGCCAAGAGTGGGTGTCGGAGCGCATTTCCCTTTGGGAGATGATTGATTTAACCGGCTTGAACATAAACTCAATCGGGTCTTCGATGGTGACGATGTGGGCAGTCCGATTGGTGTTAATTTCGTTGATCATTGCGGCCAAAGTGGTTGACTTTCCGTGACCGGTGGGGCCGGTCACGAGGACAAATCCTTGCTTGAGAGCGGTAAAAGAGTGGAGGATCTTGGGTAGCCCCAAAGAATCGATGACAGGAATTTCCAGGGGTATCCTCCTAAAGGCAGCCGCTTGCGCCCCCCTTTGGGTGTAAGCATTAACCCTAAATCTGGCTTTTTCCGAGAAGGCCAAGGAAAAGTCTATTTCTTTGTTAACAGCTAGCCTTTCGAGTTGTTCGCTGGTCAAAATTTCTTTAAGAAAGGCGGCGACAATATCCGGCGTCAGGATTCCAGCGCTATCAACGCTTCTTAATTCTCCGTCGACCCGCAGCGTTGGGGGGATGCCGTTTACCAAATGCAAATCTGAGGCATTCTGGTCGATCGTCAGCTGCAAAAGTTCTTTGATACTCATGAATTTTATTCCTGCGCCACCCTTAGGACTTCCTCCACCGACGTTATCCCTTCAACAACCTTCAAGTAGCCGTCTTGTTTGAGGGTAATCATTCCTTCCTCACGGGCTACCTTCTCGATGTCGCTCGCGGCGCTCCTTTCCAGTATCAGTCTACCAACTTTTTCCGTGACCGGTAAGACCTCAAAAATCCCGATTCTGCCGAAATATCCGGTCCCACCGCATTCGGCATCTTTTCCCTCCCCTTTGTAAAATTTGCCGTCCCGGCCTTGGGGCCAAAGTGGGCCCAAAACTCCCTTAACTTCCGCAAGAATCTTGGGGTCTGGGTCATAGGCAACTTTACACTTGTCGTGGATTTTTCTGACCACCCTTTGGGCCACGATTGCCGTCATTGAAGAAGCAAGAAGATATGGCTCTGCCCCCATGTCCAGCAGTCTGGGAAGGGCCCCCGATGCGTCATTGGTATGGAGGGTAGAAAAAACCAGGTGGCCGGTCAAAGAGGCCTGGATAGCCAGGTCGGCTGTCTCTTTATCCCTAATCTCGCCAACCAGTATCACGTTGGGGTCCTGCCTCAAAAAGCTTCTTAAGCCCGAGGCAAAGGTTAGCCCCGCAGCCGGATTGACCTGGACCTGATTTACGCCAGGGATTTTATACTCGATCGGGTCCTCAAGTGTGACGATGTTAATTTTAGGAGTATTAATCCGCGAGATAACCGAATAAAGAGTGGTTGTTTTGCCCGAACCCGTTGGCCCACAAATAATGATGATTCCGTGGGGCCTGAGTATCGCATCCTCTAGGTTTTTTAGACCCCGGCCCCTTAGTCCCAGCTCGGGTAGTTCCGGAACACCGCCCGACTTTTTAAGTAGCCGCATGACAATCTTTTCTCCCCAGGTCGTGGGCAGAGAGGAAACCCTGAGGTCAACCTCATTCTCTCCGGCTTTAAAATTAAACCTTCCGTCTTGGGGAATCCTTTTTTCGTCAATCTTCATCCCGGAAAGGATTTTGATGCGGGAGACCAAAGAGTCGTGGAGTTCCTTCGGGATGGTCAGTTTTTCCTGCAGGATGCCGTCGATGCGATAGCGCACCCGGGTTGCCGCCTCTTCGGGTTCGACGTGGACGTCGCTCGCCCTTGCCCGCATGGCAAAATCCAAGATGTGGGAGACAATCTCGGCCACTTTTTCCTCCCGGATAAAGCTCGTCTTGGCTAAGTCGAGCGTTCTGGCCCTGGTCTCTTCGGGAGTGACTTCTTTAAGGGCTTCGGTCACTTCCTTTGAGAGAGTGGTGGTGTAGCGGGTCGAAATAAACTCGTCTACCTTGGAGGGGACGGCGGCCTGGGGTTTAATCCTGAGGTTTGTCTTTTGTTCCGCGAATTCGATGGCGGTTAAATCCAAGGGGTCAGCCATCGCCAAGAGAAGCTGCTTGGCCTTCTTGTCAACCGACACCGGGTAAACCCTGAATCTTTCCGCCACCTCTTGGGGAAGAAGCGTTAAAGCCTCGGGGGAGACCGGGGTGGTTGCTAGGTCGATAAAGGGGATATTATATAAGGTAGCCTTGGCGCGGGTTAGCGCCTCTTCGGAAACCAGGTTTTGGCCGGTAAGTATTTCTTCCTGGGATTTGCCGGTCTGAATCTCGGCCAATTTTACTTGTTGGGCGCGCTCAGCTGACAAGGCACCCTGGCTGACTAGGACATCAGCCAAGGTCCCGCTATTCTCGCCGTTTGTCGATTTGAGGGAGGCTTGAGCAGGCATCAAAGACATTATGACTTATTGACTAGTATCTATCAAGTCTGCATAATGAGTTTTTCATGCACGCCTATCTGATTAGCGGTTCGGGTAAGCTGGCCGAGGCAGAGACTCAAAGGCTTCTAGGCAAACTCGGGGCCAAGAGAATGGAGTACCCCTTGAGGGTAATCGCAGACGTCAGGGTTTTATCGTCCTTTACGCGCCTTTCTCTAAATCAAAAAACGGCGATAGTTATCAAAGGTGCTGAAGAGGCAACCGAAGAGGCTCTTAATGCCTTCTTAAAAAACCTCGAGGAGCCCCAGGAAAATCTTTTCTATATCCTCTGGGCCGAGGAGGTATATAAAATACTGCCAACCATTGTCTCGAGGTGCCAGGTAGTGACAGTAAAAAAACAAACACCAGCAATTTCTAGATCGGCGGAGGATTTTTTGCAAAAGTCAGTAGCCGAAAGACTCCTTCTGGTTGACAGAATTAAAAGTAGGGAAGAGGCCACGCTTTTTAGCTCGGAGGTTCTCCTGGCACTAGAGCGTCTGCTTTTAAGACAAGGAAATTACCAGAGTCTAGCTAAGGCCCTTAAGGTTTCGCAAGCGACATACCAAAGACTCAAGGCCAACGGCAATGTCAGTTTGCAACTTGCCAACCTGGCCATAAATTGTCCCTAAAAAAGGGGTATAATTAGAGTGTGTAAACATGCCTAAAAATACATATACAGCCGAGCAAATCCAGGTTCTCGAAGGCCTAGAGCCGGTCAGAAAAAGGCCGGGAATGTATGTCGGTTCGACCGATTCCCGCGGGCTGCATGAGCTTTTGCGTGAGATCGTCGATAACTCGGTTGACGAATCATTTGCTGGGGTGGCCGACAGCATTTGGGTCATCCTGGATAAAGACGGGGCGGCCATAGTTCGGGACAACGGCCGAGGAATACCGGTCGATAAACACAAAACTGGCCTTTCGGCCCTTGAGGTCACCATGACCAAACTCCACGCTGGAGGAAAGTTCGGCGGAGGAGCCTACAAAGTTTCAGGGGGCTTGCACGGAGTGGGGGCATCGGTGGTTAATGCCCTTTCTTCCTTTTTTAGAGTCGTCGTCTTAAGAGACGGCAAAGCCTACTATCAAGAATATAAAAGAGGCAAGCCCGTTACCAAAGTGACTACTGCCACCCAAGAAAAGCTCGACGGCTGGCTACCCAAAGAGTGGGGGATTAAAATCGGCAAGGGAGAGGGTGGTACGATAACGACCTTTTACCCCGACAAAGAAATCTTCGGCAATATCACCTTCGACAAGGCTAAAGCCAAGAGTTTGCTCAAGGATCGGGCTTATCTGATTGCGGGACTTGCCTTTCACTTTCAGGACAAAAGGGATGGGG
>JBMOLC010000022.1:0-12045 GCA_049324215.1 Patescibacteria group bacterium
CAGATGGCTCTCAAAGAAGAAGCCGCTTATATTATTGAGGCCATATCGGAAAAATTCGACCGACTGCCAGATTTTGAGAAGGACAAGGTTCTACTCCACGAACTAACCCACATCCCCAGAAATTTTTCAGGAGCTTTGATGCCCCATGTCAGGCGCGGCAAACATTCGTTCAACGATAAAGTGAGAAGGGTAATCGCCTTATACCTCGCCAAACAAAAACCATGAAGACGATAGTCATCCACGGAGATTATTTAAGCGCCTCCTATCAAAGGCTGACGCGGTTTATTGACGTCGCCCGGGAAAGAGGTTGGCAGATAGTCAACCTTGAGGCAACCAACAATTTTGCCGCAGAGCTAGTTAAGAGCTCGCTTTTTGAGGAAACGCCTTTTTACATTCTCCGCAACGTAAGCCAATTGACTAAAAAAGATTTGGGCTGGTTACAAAAAAATCTAAAAAATAGGGATGGGACGCTGGTTATCTACCACGAGGATTTTCTGAGCGAAGCCCTCTTGTCCCTTTTACCGCAAGACAAAAAGGTTGAAGAATACAAATTGCCGAAGCTAATTTTTGCTTTTTTGGACTCTTTGTATCCCAAGAATGCCAAAAAGGCCCTGACACTTCTTGAGGAGATTTTCAAAAGGGAACCGCCAGAGTTTGTCTTTTATCTTGTCTGTCGGCATTTCCGCGACCTTTACTGGGCAAAAATAGGCAAGTTTCTGCCTTTTCCTGCCTGGAAAGTCAAGAAACTCAAACAAAATGCCAAGGATTATTCATTAGATGCGCTCAAACAAATAATCTCAGAGCTGGCTGAACTCGATGTTAAAATCAAGACCTCAAAGGCAGATACGATTTCCTCCCTTGACCTTTTTTTAGCAACAAGACTAGAATAAGTTTGTGAAGGTTGACCCCTCCATTTTTAAAGCCTACGACGTGAGAGGCATCTATCCTGACAGCCTAAACGAGGAAATCTCCTACCGTATCGGGCAAGCTTATGCAGACTTTGTTCAGCCCGGCAAAGAGGTGATGGTGGGTAACGACGTTCGCATTCATTCCGAAAAACTCAAAAAAGAAGTTATTCGGGGACTAATTGATGCCGGTGTCAGTGTCATTGATGCTGGTCTAATTACGACCGATATGTATTATTTTGCGGTCGGCCATTACCAACTTGCCGGCGGGATCCAGTCGACTGCCTCCCATAACCCACCCGAGTGGCACGGCTTTAAAATGGTCCGGGAGGAAGTCAAGCCCTTAACCTTTGAGCAAGGAATTACCCAAATCAAAGACTTTGTAACTTCGGGAAGGACTCTGCCAGGCAAAAGCAAAGGAACCGTTCGCGCAGTAAACATCGAAGAAGACTATGTAAATTTTATCCTCGGCTTTCTTAATCCCCAGAAAGTCAAACCCATGAAGGTGGTCGTTAACGCCAACTTCGGTTATGCGGGCATCATTTTCAAGAAAATCGCTGCCAAGGGTAAATTACCTCTAGAAATTATTGAACTCAATACCAACCCCGATGGTAGTTTCCCCAAAGGCAGGCCCGACCCGTTTGTTCCCGAAAATCGTACCGAATTTACCCAACTAGTGAAGTCAACCGGCAGCGATTTGGGTATTGCCTGGGACGCAGATGCAGACCGCGTCTTCTTTGCAGCCGAAGGTGGTCTTTTCATCGAACCTTACTATTTAAATACTATTCTGATTAGGAAAATGCTGGCCAAATACCCGAAAGAAAAGGTAATCTACGACCCGAGATATACCTGGGCCCTAATCGACGAGATAACCAAAAACGGTGGGCAGCCGGTAATTTCCCGCGTCGGACATTCGTTCATCAAGGAAGCGATGCGTAAAGAGAACGCGATTTTTGCCGCAGAGTCGAGCGGGCATACCTACTACCGCGATTTTTGGTATGCCGATAGCGGTATGATTCCGGTCATGCAGATTCTGGAGTTTATGAGCGAGACCGGGATCAAGCTTTCAGACGCCGTCAAGGATGTGATGCAGAGGTACTTCATTTCGGGAGAGGTTAATACCGAAGTTGCCGATAAAGAAGCCAAAATGCAAGAGATAGCCGCAAGGTATCAAGACGGAAAGCTCTCAAGGCTCGACGGAATAGCGGTCGAATATCCCGACTTTAGATTCGTTGTCCGGCCCTCGAACACCGAGCCCTTACTGCGCCTGACCGTCGAGGCTAAAGCAAAAGAGTTGATGCAGGAAAAAACCGCTGAAATTAGAAAAATTATTGAGTCCTAGCTTTGATGGTTGACCTTGATTCTCTTGAGGAAATTAATGAGTTAGACCGGGGCCGGGTACACGCCTCAATCGAGAGGCTGCCTGCCCAGATTAAGCAAGCCTGGAGCGAGGTCAAAGGCAGGGAAGTTCCTTCTGCCTGTAACCTGGCCAAGAATGTCCTCATTTCCGGCATGGGCGGTTCAGCTTTGGGGGGAAGAATCGTTGACTCGCTTCTGGCGGATCGCGCCAGGGTTCCAATTGAGGTTTTTACCGAATACAACCTCCCCAACTATGTCAACAAAGACACACTGGTTATCGTCTCGTCGTACTCGGGGAATACCGAAGAAACTGTTTCAGCCGCAAAAGAAGCTTTAAATCGGGGGGCAATGGTTTATGTCATTTCAACCGGCGGGAGACTTGCGGAAATATTGAAAGAGGAAAAACTCGAGGGATACATTTTTGACCCCAAAGAAAACCCATCCAACCAACCCCGAATGGGTCTGGGGTATTCTATCGCCTCAGTACTGGCCGTCCTTTCTAAATGTGAATTTATAAATCTTTTGGATAGCGAAATCGAAGAAGCCTGTAATGAGGCTGAAAAATTTATTTCTGAGTTCGGCCTAACGACTCCCGAAGCTGAGAATCTAGCAAAGAAAATGGCGAAGAGGCTAAAGGGCAAGGTCCCAATAATTATTGCCAGTGAACATCTTCTGGGCTCGGTGCATGCCTTTAAAAACCAGATGAACGAAAACGCCAAAACCTTTGCCTTAATTTTCGACATCCCCGAACTTAATCATCACCTCATGGAAGGACTTAAAAACCCTTACCAGATAAAAGAACTGCTATCTTTCCTTTTCATCGAAAGTGAGCGTTATTCCAAAAGAGTCCAACTTCGCTATCCATTGACCAAAGAGGTCGTCGAAAAAAATGGAATAATTGTCGAAACATATCGAACCCGAAGTTTTAAAAAGATTCAGGAAATATTCGAACTTTTGGTCTTGGGTTCTGACGTCAGCTTCTACTTGGCGATGCTCTACAACCAAGATCCCACTCCCATTCCTTGGGTCGACTATTTCAAATCCAAACTCTCCCAAACATAAGCTCCCTTGTGCTATCATGGAAGAGAAAATGGCTGCCCGAGTACTTTTTTTTAAAGACATCGATAAAGAAGACATACCTAAAGTTGGCGGGAAAGGTGCTAACCTCGGCGAAATGGTCAATGCTGGCTTCCCGGTTCCCAACGGTTTTGCCGTAACCGTTACCAGCTACAGCGAATTCCTTTTGGAAAACAATCTCGCTAGTCAAATAACAAACATCCTGAAAGTCACCAACGTTGAAAACCCCGAAGAGCTGGCCGCGGCCGCCAAGAAGATTCAAAAAGCTATCGTCCGCGGTAGGGTTCCAGATAGAGTTGTCTCCGAGACCGTCAAGGCCTACAAAGCTCTTTCCGGTTTTTTGCGAAACTCGCTGGTTGCTGTTCGTTCTTCGGCCACAGCCGAGGATTTACCGACCGCGTCCTTTGCCGGACAGCAGGCTACCTTTTTGAACATTCGAGGCGAAGCCAATTTGATCAATGCTATTAGGAATTGCTGGGCTTCTCTTTTTACACCCCGGGCGATTTTTTACCGCGTCCAAAACAAAATTCCTCATGAAAAGGTCAAAATCGCGGTGATTGTGCAGAAGATGGTTCAGTCGCAAGCCTCCGGCGTCATCTTTTCCATCGACCCCGTAACGAACGCAAAGGACAGAATCGTCATCGAAGCGGTCTGGGGTTTGGGGGAGATGATTGTCCAGGGGAGCGTGGTGCCCGATAGGTACGTGGTCCAAAAAGAAACCTTCGCCATTTTGTCAAAGGAAATTTCTGACCAGCCCATCCAACTTACCAAAGTGGGTGCAGAGACTCAAGAGAGACAAGTGCCCGAAAAAATAAGACAGTTGCAAAAAATAAGCAATCAGGAAATCGTCAAACTGGCTAAGCTGGCAGATAAACTCCAGAAGCACTACTTCTTCCCCCAAGATATCGAGTGGGCCAAAGAGGGCAAAAATCTCTACATTGTTCAGACGCGACCGGTAACCACCTTAAAAACCGACAAAAAAAAGGAAAAGGGCATTGACGCAGTCAAGGTAGCTGAGACCCCAATTTTAACTGGAACTGCCGCCTCGCCGGGTATCGGCACCGGCCCGGCTAAGGTTTTAGAAAGTGCCAAAGAAATCGCAAAAGTGGAAAGGGGAGACGTTTTGGTTGCGCCGATGACCTCGCCAGACTTTGTCCCAGCGATGCGCAAAGCCCAGGCCATCATCACCGATGCGGGTGGTGCCACCAGTCACGCAGCCATCGTCTCCAGAGAGCTCGGGATTCCTTGTGTCGTGGGCACAAATGAGGCTACCAAAAAAATCAAAGACGGAACGATTGTGACAGTTGATGGTACCAAGGGTCAGGTGTTCTTGGGTAGCAAAACTCTCACCAGGTTAGAGGCGGTCAAAGAGGAAAAAGAAGTGAGAAGCAAAACCGCAACCAAACTTTATGTCAATTTGGGTGAACCCGAGAGGGCAAAGGAGGTAGCCGAAATGTTTGTCGACGGTGTTGGGCTACTGAGGGCCGAATTTATGATTGCCGAGATTGGAATCCACCCCAAAGAAGCGATCAAGAGAAAGGAGCAGGCTAAGTTTGTTGACAAATTGGCTAGCGACTTAGAGGTTTTTTGCAAAGCCTTTGGCAAAAGACCCGTAGTCTACCGGGCAACCGATTTTAAAACCAACGAATATCGGGAACTTCCCGGAGGAAAATATTGGGAGCCGGAAGAGCCAAATCCCATGCTGGGTTTTCGGGGGGCTTTGCGCTATATCGTGAGTCCCGAGGTTTTCACTCTGGAACTTCTGGCAATCAAAAAAGTCCGAGCCAAATACAAAAATCTTTGGCTGATGATTCCTTTCGTGCGTTCGCCACAGGAACTAGTTAAGGTGAGGAGGCTGGTTGCAGCCGAAGGTCTTTTTGCTAGTCCCACATTCAAGTTCTGGATGATGGTTGAGCTGCCGGTAAATGTAATTTCCCTTGAGGATTTCATCAAAGTCGGCATTGACGGCGTCTCCGTAGGTTCTAACGATTTGACCATGCTCATTGAAGGAACAGACCGAGACAACGCCGAAGTCGCCCCGGTATTTGACGAACGCTCTCCGGCTGTTTACTGGGCTCTCAAAAGGGTCATCAAAACCTGTGCTAAGTACAACGTCACCTCTTCCATCTGCGGCCAGGCTCCCTCAACCTATGACGACCTGGTGGCCGATTTGGTCAAAATGGGCATAACCAGCATTTCCGTAAATCCCGATGCCGTTAGTCGCGTGAGAAGTGTTATCATCAAAGCAGAGGAAGAGTTTATTAATAAATAATGCCAAAAATAACCAGAATCTGGGCTAGAGAAATCTTAGATTCTAGGGGAATTCCCACGGTTGAGGCTTTTGGTCAGCTCGATAGCGGTCATGTGGCAACCGGCGCTGCCCCGGCAGGTACTTCGACCGGAACCCACGAAGCCCTGGAACTCAGGGATAGCGAGGCTGAAAGATATTTGGGGAAAGGGGTCCTGAAAGCGGTCGGCAACGTCAATTCGGTACTGGGCCCGGCGGTAACGGGGATGGAGGCAACCGACCAGGAGGCCATTGACAACCGTCTTCAGGAGTTAGACGGGACCGAAAATAAGGCTAAATACGGCGCAAATGCGATACTCGCCATTTCGATGGCTGTCTGTAAGCTGGGCGCAATTGCCGCCAGACAGCCTCTTTATGTTTGGCTAAACCTCCTGACCCAGAAGACCGGAGCCAAACCCCCGTTAAGGATGCCAGTGCCTCTTTTTAACATGATTAATGGGGGCTTGCATGGTGCCGGAAATCTCGACTTTCAGGAATTCCACGTCATCCCTGCTTCCTTAAAGACATTTGCCCAAGGACTGCAGGAAGGAGTCGAAATTTATCTGACGATAGGGGAGAGCCTAGCTAGGCGCGGAGCGATTCACTCGGTTGGCAATGAAGGAGGCTATGCTCCAAATCTTTTTACAAATGCGGATGCACTCGAGGTACTTGTAGAATCGATAAAGCAGACAAAATACAGCATGGGTAGAGACGTATTCCTGGGCCTTGACGTTGCTGCAGATACTTTCTTTAAAAACGGAGAATATGTAATCCGGGATAAGTCCTCGCCCTTGGATGAGACCCAAATGCTTGATTATTACAAAGCGCTCAATGAGCAGTACCGTCTGGCGATACTTGAAGACGCCTTTAGCGAGGATGCCTGGGGAAGCTGGAAGAAGCTCTCAGAACTCCTGGCATCCTCCGTTCTCATTGTGGGAGACGATCTTTTGGCCACGAATCCCCAAAGAGTCCAAAAAGCCATCACCGAAAAGGCCTGTAACGCCATACTGGTCAAACCCAACCAGATTGGCACAGTCACCGAGACCCTCAAGGTTATTAAAATAGCGCGTGAGGCTAACTGGAAAATAATCGTTTCCCACCGCTCGGGTGAAACAAACGACCATTTTATCGCCGATTTTGCCGTGGGGGTCGGGGCCGAGTACTGTAAGTTTGGGGCGCCAGCCAGAGGAGAAAGAGTGGCCAAGTATAACCGCCTTTCAGCAATTGAACTCGAACTTTCCCGTTTTAAGTAATGGCAAATCCCGCTAACTCAAATTTCGTTTGTCTAGTTATTCTTGACGGCTGGGGAATCGCTCAACCTGGGCCTGGTAACGCAGTGGAGATTGCCAATAGCGTTAATATCGACAGATTTTGGGCTTCATTTCCCCATACCCAACTGGCTGCCGCGGGGGAAGCCGTGGGTCTGCCACGGGGCGAGGCGGGTAATTCCGAAACCGGACATCTCAATCTGGGGGCTGGCAGGATTGTCTATCAGGACTTAGCCAGAATCAATATGTCGATCGCCGACGGGTCTTTTTTTACCAACCCAGCGCTTCTGGCTGCTACCGAACACGCCAAAAAAAGCGGCTCAAACCTGCACTATCTAGGCCTCATTGGCGCGGGTGGTGTCCATTCAAATCTCGAACACCTCTATGCCCTCATCCAACTGGCAGCCAGGCAAAAGTTTAAAAATGTTTACCTCCATCTTTTTACCGACGGCAGGGACTCCCCGCCCACTTCAGCCAAAACCTACATTAATTCGGTCCGAGAGGCGATTACGCGTGAAGGAGTCGGGACAATTGCTACCCTGATGGGCAGGTATTGGGCCATGGATCGGGACCTAAGGTGGGACAGGACAGCCAAGGCCTACTTGGCTCTGACCAAAGGTGAGGGCCAGCTCGTGAAAACGCCCGAGGAAGCAATCGAACTTTCGTATTCTCGAGGAAAGACCGATGAATTTGTCGAACCGGCCATTATCACCCAGGCCGACGGCACGCCGATTTCCCTCATCAAAGACGGTGACGCGGTTATTTTTTTTAACTTCCGCATCGATCGCCCCCGGCAGCTTTCCCGAGCCTTTGTTTTTAACGATTTTTCCCAAGCAAATGTGGATTTTGGTTACGACCCGTATCTCGTTAAGTACGCCAAAACCCACATTGGCGAGAAAGAGCCGGTCCAGGAGCCTTTTAAAAGGGAGGGAAAACTGCAAAATCTGTTTTTTGTGACCATGACCGAATACGATAAGGCTCTGGTCGAAAACGGTGCCCAGGTTGCTTTTCCGCCCGAAAAAGTCGACCTGCCCCTCGGCAGGGTGATTTCCGATGCCGAGAAAAAGCAACTTAGGATGGCCGAATCGGAGAAAGAAAGATTTGTAACTTTCTACTTTAATGGACAACAAGAAATGGCCTTCGAGGGAGAGGAGAGGTATATCGTCCCTTCGCCCAAGGTTGCGACCTATGACTTAAAACCCGAAATGGCGGCCAGAGAATTAACCGATGCGCTTCTGGAAAAAGTCAGAGAGGTAAACCACGAGTACGCCTTCATTCTGGTAAACTTCGCCAATCCCGACATGGTCGGACACACGGGCAGTATTGGCCCAGCGGTCAAGGCCTGCGAAGTCGTCGACGAATGTCTGGGCAAAATCGCCAATCTGGTCTTAGCTTATGGAGGCACACTCTTAATTACGGCTGATCATGGCAATGCCGAGGAAATGATCAACGCCTCGACCGGTGCAATCGACACAGAACATAGTGTCAATCCTGTCCCTTTTATCGCCGTTTCCAGGCAGTTTTTGGGGAAAGCCGAAAATCTGCCCTCGGGAATTCTCGCCGACGTGGCTCCAACCGTACTTGCCCTCTTGGGTCTTCCCCAACCAACCGCAATGACCGGTAGAAACCTGCTAGAATCACTCTGATGGCAGCTGTGACAAATTTTTTGGTAGAGAACTTAACTGCTTTAATTGCTAACTTTGGTCTCACGGCCGTCCTAATTTTGATGACGGCTGAGAGCGCCCTAATTCCTATTCCTTCGGAAATTACCATGCCTTTTGCAGGATTTCTAGCTGGTAGAGGAGTTCTAAATTTCTGGTTTGTGGTTTTTGTCGGGGCCTCGGGCAATCTCATCGGCTCACTTTTAGCTTATTGGCTGGGTTGGGCCAAAGGGGAAACCTGGGTGAGATTCGCCATCAGAAAGTGGGGAAAATGGTTTTTAATCCGTGAGGGAGAATACGACCAGGCCAAAAATTGGTTTACTCAATATGGCCAGGTGGTGACCTTTACTTCCAGACTGTTACCAATCGTTAGAACTTTCATCTCGCTCCCAGCCGGAATTGCCAAGATGAACATTACCTATTTTTCGGTTCTGACTTTTGTCGGTTCCTTCATCTGGTCAACCTTCCTCGCCTACCTGGGACTGAAACTGGGACAAAATTGGCTGGCAATCGAGCCTTATTTTAGAAAGTTTCAGTTCGTAATCGTCGGTCTGGGGGTAACAGCTATCGCCTTCTATCTTTATTCCCACCTAAAAAGGAGAAGCTAGTTTCTGCCGTATCTTCTAATTAACCCGACGACTTTGCCTTGGATTCTGACGTTCTTGACAAAAATTGGCTGCATTTTGGCATTAGCCGGTTCCAATCTGATTCTGGTTGCTTCCTTGAAAAAGCGCTTGAGGGTGGCCATGCCATTGTCGAGTAAGGCCACGACTATCTCGCCGTCATTTGCGCTGTCCGTCTGCTCGATAACCACATAATCGCCATCTCTTATCTGTTCTTCAATCATGCTCTCGCCTCTAACCTGGAGGACATAGACCCTTTTTTCTCGGGAAACAAAATCGTTGGGAATGGACATTGAAGCGTTGGGGTCGGTGTAAGGCTCAATCGGGGCCCCAGCGGCAATAAAACCGAGGATCGGAACTTCCATCCCTTCCTCGCGAAAAGAAACCGGTCCGGTTAAATCGATGGCCCGGGTTTTTCCCTGTTTTCTTTTGATGAGCCCCTTTTCCTCTAAAGCAGCCAGGTGCTCATGAACGGTGGCCAATGAGGAGACACCGATGGCCTCGGCTATCTGTTTGAGGGTGGGAGCGCTACCGGTTGCCTGAATATGCTGTTTGATAAAATCTAGGATTTGCCCTTGTCTTTTGTAGATGATCGGAGCCATATACTTCAAAATACAAACAAAACCCGAATATGTCAAGACCCAAATTTAACCCAAAAAGGTATGGTAAAATCAACTCATGAAATTTAGACTCAAATCGGCCTTTAAACCGACTTTAGACCAAGAAAAGGCTATTTCAAAGCTGGTGAGGGGTATTGAAAAAGGTGTACCTTACCAGGTTCTCCTGGGAGTGACCGGCTCGGGAAAAAGCTTATCTTATGGCGAGCCAGTTTTTGTCTTCGAACTCTCTAACAACCGTTGTAAACCCAAAGTTTTGCCAATAGGGGAATTAACCGAGAGTCTAGTAAGAAAAGCCGAGCAGGAAAAGACAGTTTACCTAACCTACAGTATAAATCCCAAAAGTGGAAAACAAGAGATAAAACCGATTAGACAATTTATACGGCACAGATCCCCAAGATACATGTATGAGGTTAAGACTACTTGTGGTCGGAAAATTATCGTCACAGGCGATCATAATTTTTGGGTTTTGAGAAACGGTAGATTAAAACTTATAAAAACAAAAGAGGTTAAAGAAAGCGATTATATACCTATTCCCAGAAAGATCGATATAAAAAACACCCGGCTTAAGAAAATATTGTTGCTTGAGTGGATTAAACGTCGTGCTTATTTCGATGCCTCTTTGCTATCTTCTTCTAACAAAAAACTCGCACTAAGTTTAAGAAAGGATGAGCGTCTTGCTCTGTCGTATTTACCAAAACTAAACATCGAAAGACAGAAACTGAGATCTATCAAAATAGGAAGACGGATAGGAAGAGAAACTCCACTGGTCATGAATATCACAACCAATCTTTTGTACTTCTTGGGACTTTTTATTGCCGAAGGTCACGCAGAAAAAAATTACTCTCTTTTAAGTGTTCATGAGAAAAAGCTACAGTTTTTATTCTTAAAATGGGCAAAATCTCTTAATCTAGTGCCCAAAGAGAGAAAACACCGTCCTGGCGATTTTCAAATAAACTACTCTATTTGGTCAGAAGTTCTGGCTAATTGGTGTGGGGCAAGAGCAAAGGAGAAAAGGCTACCACCTTGGTACATGGAGCTTTCGAATAGACAACTTTCTTTCTTACTTTCTGGCTATTTCAGCGGAGACGCGGGAGTGACTAAGAATGAAATTCAAGTCGCCTCTGCAAGCAAAAGGTTAATAAACGACCTTATGTACGCACTTCTACGTTTTGGAATAATTGCACGGGTAAGAGAAAAACCCAAAAGAGCAACCAATTCAAACATGGAGAGGGCAATTTATTATGAATTAACTATTTCTGGTTCTGAAAACCTCAAATTTTTTTTACAAGAGATAGGTTTCGTACTCAAGAGAAAGCAGAGAAAGCTAGAAGACATAATCCGGGAAATTCCGAATACAAATGTAGATTTAGTCCCTTTATGGGGGCCAGATATTAGGGAAATAAGAACTGCCCTTCATTTATCTCAAAAAACGCTGGCTAATCTATCGTCCTGCACAAGAAGTCTAATTTCCCTTATAGAAAACAATAAAAGAAACCCCTCCAGAAACACGCTGGGAAATATTCTGAAAGTGTTTAGAAAGAGATTAAGGATTGAGAAAAGTGAGGCTACGACCCCAATCAGCTTTTTGGAATCTTTATGTAATGCTTTTTGGACCAAAGTTCGATTTATAAAAAGAATTAAGCGTTCATCTAAATACGTATACGATATTGCGGTAGAAAATAACGAAACATTCTTGGCAGGAAGAGGGGGAATTTATGTTCATAACACATTTACCGTGGCCAATGTAATTGAGCGGTTGGGTAGACCCACTCTGATCATTTCCCACAACAAAACCCTGGCTGCCCAGCTTTACCAGGAATTGAGGGATTTTTTCCCCGAAAACGCTGTCTCTTATTTTGTCTCCTACTATGACTTTTACCAGCCCGAGGCCTATATCCCGAGTACAGATACCTATATCGAGAAAGACGCTGACATCAACGAATTGATCGACAAACTGCGGCTCGCAACCACCACCAACCTGTTGACAAGAGCCGATACCATCGTCGTGGCTAGCGTCTCCTGCATTTATAACATCGGCTCCCCCAAAGAATACGGCAACTTTGTTTTTGAATTTGCCGCAGGAATGAAGGTTGCAAGAGAAGAGATAATCGATCGACTCGTAGATTTACAATATGAGCGGGGCGATTTCGGTTTCCACCGGGGAACATTTAGGGTCAGGGGCGACACCATCGACGTCTATCCTGCATATCAAGACGCAGGGGTCAGAATAGAACTCACCGCAGAT
>JBMOLC010000023.1:0-12020 GCA_049324215.1 Patescibacteria group bacterium
GACGGTAACCGCCTCGGCCGCTGCGTGAGCCATTTGGTTTGAAGAGGAAACGGCAAAATTGTCGAAGGTAAAACCGGGCCTAACTTTGCTTTTGGTAAAAGCCGCGAGAAGTTCTTCCTGTTGCCGTTTCTCACTTTCGAAAAGAGGTGCAGGGAGCGATTCTTTTTGCGTGACCCTGTCGGGGTCGGCTTTAATGATAAAGACCAGGTCGCAAGGTTTATCCAGGCTTTTAGCAAGTGAGTCTTGGACAAGTCCGAAGTATCTTTTCTCGATGGTGGTTTTGACAAAGGCCGAAGAGCAACCAATCGCGACACTAAACCGGTCCTGATCTTCGGTAAGACTATCGATGTGGGTCTGCGAAAACCAGGTCGAAAAAATTGCGGGAGAGACAGAAAGTTTGAGGGCTTCGAGGGCGTCTTTCCAGACTCTTTTTTTGTCGGGCTTTGCCATAACCACTTCTTTGTACTACGAACTTTTAGCGAGTTATCCACAAGACGTCAACCCCGAAAAAAGACGAAGTTTTAATAGTTTCCATTGAGGTTTCTTAGCTGGTATAATAATCGGCATGTCAACCAAAAGAACTTATCAACCCAGCCGGAGAAAGAGGACAAGAAGCCACGGTTTTAGAGTTAGGAATAAAACCAAAAAAGGAAAACTGGTATTAAAAAGGAGAAGGCTTAAAGGCAGAAAAAGACTTACCCCTTAGAATCTCTCATGTTGGCTCGCCAGTATTGTCTTAAAGGAAAAAAGAGTTTCGAGAAAGTTAACCAAGACGGAAGGCTTTTTCAGTCCGAGTCTTTTGGGGTAGCGGTTTTGACCAGAGGCGACAAAGAGGTCTCGCGCTTTGGATTTATCGTTTCGAGCAAAATTTCCAAAGAAGCGGTGCAGAGGAATAGAATCAAAAGGGCTCTCTCCGAGGCCGTCAGATTTGAGATGGCGCTTGTTAAACCGGGTTATGACGTTGTTTTTTTGGCAAAACACCCGAGTCTCAAGAAACCGACCGATGGACTGATGCGGGAAGTCAGAGAGTTTCTTCCCGAAACAGGAATTACCAAATGAAAAAAGTAATTTTCTTTCTCATTAAGGTTTATAAAACCACGCTGTCTTCCCTTTTAGTTTTTTTGTTTGGCCAGGGCTGCCGTTTTACCCCCACCTGTAGCGAGTACGCCAAAGAAGCGGTCGAAAAGTTCGGCGTCTTCGGGGGTTCACTCCTAACTCTAGGAAGAATTTCCAGGTGCCACCCGTTTGGGCGTGCCGGAGTCGACCCCGTTCCCGAAAGGTTTAGCCGATGAATATTTTTAACACCATTCTTATCGAACCTCTGGCCAACGGACTGATTCTTTTTTATCGCCTTTTGGGGGGAAATATGGGACTGGCAATCATCGGATTTAGTTTTGCTCTGCGGTTTTTATTAAATCCCCTGACAAAGCCTTATCTGGAGTCGATGAAGAGGATGAAGGAATTTGAACCCCAACTCGCTCGACTCAAGGAAAGACACAAAGACGATAGAAAAAAACTACTTGAAGCCCAGACCGAATTTTACCGGCAAAAGGGAATAAATCCGGGAGGCGGATGTTTACCGTACTTTTTCCAGATTGTGATTTTGATCGCGCTTTTTAATGTTTTTACTCGCGTTCTCGCCCCGAACGGTGACGTCGCCACAAAGTTTAACGAGCTTCTCTACTCCCCGCTTAAATTTCGCCAGGGCGAGACAATCAATACGCAATTTTTGTACCTCGATGTTACCCAGCCGGACGCTATCAGACTTCCCTTCTCACCCTTTCCTTTACCGGGACCAATTCTAATTTTGGCCGCAATTTTGCAGTTTGCCTCGGCCAGAATGATGACTCCCTATCAGAAACTAGAGGAAAAACTGTCTAAGAAAACTCCGGGAAGCGCGGATGATATGCAGGTGGCCATGCAAAAGTCGATGACCTATACCTTCCCGCTTTTTACCCTCATCATCGGTTTATCGTTTCCCTCGGGCCTGGCTCTTTATTGGTTACTTTTTTCTTTCTGGCAGCTAGTCCAACAGTATAAAACCTCCGGTTGGGGGGGCTTAACGCCTTTTGTTTCAAAATGGAAAAAGAATTAGTCGAGTTAGTCGAAAAAAAAGCGAACGAACTTCTTTCCCTGATGGGGACGAAAGCCAAAGCCAAAGCCAGGCTTGATGAGGAAAATGCGGCCGTGGTTTTGGAAATAGACGCTGGGGAGGAAACAGGCCTGCTCATTGGCAGACATGGGGAGACCTTGACGTCTTTCCAGGGGGTTTTGGGGATGATGGTCAGGAAGGAGAGCGGAGAGTGGTCGAGGATTCTCGTAAACATTGGCGATTGGAGAGAAAAACAGGAATCGTATTTAAAAGAAATGGCCCAGGCAACGGCCGAGAGGGCTCGGCAGACAGGGGAGCCCCAGTATTTATATAATCTCTCGCCCTCTCAAAGAAGAGTTGTTCACTTGGCCCTTGCGGAAGACAAAGAAGTGGAGACATTCTCAGAGGGGGAAGGGGATGAAAGATATCTTGTTGTCAGGCCTAAAAAGTAAGTCCCGCGAGAAGCTTCTTTTTTTTGCTTTGGTCTTTTTATTTCCCACCCAACTTGGTTATCACTTCTGGCCAGATTTTGCTCACGTTTTCGGAATTAGGGTCGACTACCTTTCGCCCACGATTTATTTAACCGACCTTTTAGTTGTTGCTTTATTTATTCTTTGGTCCAGAGGAAAAAAATTATTTTTTCAGAGACTCATTAAAAGGAACTTAAAATATCTAGCCCCTCTTTTTATTTTTGTTATTCTCAATGTTTCCCTGGCCCCAAGCCCTTGGCCGGCCCTCTATAAATGGATAAAGGTCTTGGAGTTTTTGTTTTTGGGTTACTACGTTTATTCAAGAGAGAGGAGGGAAATACTTAAAACGGTAAAGGTAATGACTTACTCTTTACTCCTTTTTTCGCTTCTGGGAATCTTCCAGTTTTTGTTACAGAGAACACTCGGCGGACCTTTTTATTTTTTGGGGGAAAGAAGTTTTTCCTTTTCAACCCCGGGAATTGCCCTCGTCAATATTTTTACTCGACAATATTTAAGAGCCTATTCGACCTTTTCCCACCCGAACTCTTTTGCTGGTTATTTGGGGGTTATCTTGCTTTTAACATCTGTTTTGACAAAGAAGAAATCAAAAGTTTATTTAGCGGCTTTTCTTTTGGGGGCAAGCGCTTTCTTGCTGGCGTTTTCTTGGGGAGCTTTTCTCTCCCTAATCATTGTTGTCCTTTTTTACCTCTTTCTCAAAAAAAGGAGGGAGCTCTCTGGGAAAATTATTGTCAGTATTTTTTTTGTGGGAATTCTCGCCAGTCTTCTTTTGCCAAAGACCCCCCGAAATTATCCCAACCTTCCTCGCGACATCAGTTACCGTCTGTCGTTGTCCAAATCTTCCCTCGAAACTTTCTTAAGATTTCCCCTGGTTGGTATCGGCCTCAACAATTTCGTTGTTGCCCTTCCCGAAACAAATGTCCCCGCCCAGCTGTCCTGGAGACTCCAGCCAGTCCACAATATCTTTCTTTTGGTTCTTTCGGAAACAGGGATTGTCGGGTTGTTAGTTTTCGTTTACCTACTTTATGTTTCTTTTAAAAACCTGCTTGATTATAATTGGCAACTGTCACTACCCCTGCTTTTTATTTTATTGACGGGTCTCGCTGACCACTACTGGTTGACCCTTCAGCAGAATCAGCTACTAATGTCTTTTGTTTTAGGACTTTCTTTTATTAAACGAAGATTGCTAGACTAGAAGGCGGTGTCTATGTCTTTAAAAATTTATTGCGACGGAGGAGCAAGAGGAAATCCTGGGCCGGCAGCAGCGGCTTTCGTTGTCGAGAAAAATGGAAAGGTTATTTTTAGGGAAGCCAAATTTATCGGGGAATCTACAAATAATTTTGCGGAGTATAAAGCGGTTCTTTTGGCCATCGAGTGGCTTTTAAAAAATAAAGACTTTGAGCCGGAGATAATTTTTGTCTTGGATTCGGAGTTGGTTGCCAAGCAACTCGCGGGAAGTTTTAAAATCAAAAACGAGAACTTAAGGGCTCTTTATTTTTCGATCAAGGAAATCGAGAAAAAAATTTCGGCCAAAATTTTTTATACCTCTGTACCGCGCGGTAAAAATCGTTTGGCAGACCTTTTGGTCAACAAGGTCCTTGATGAAAATTCTTGAGAGTTTCACGTACGCCAGGGCAGAAAAAGGACGCTATCACTTGAAAAGGAAATTTTTTCAAAAAAATCTTTGAAAGAAATTTAGACGAAATTGAAATACTGCGGAAATTTGCCTAGCATAGAAAGACATGCCTTACCGTCCGAGTGTGTCCATATTTGCCAGAGCCGACTCTCTCGCCCTCTCTGTCGTCGAAAAGCTTTTGGGAAACTTTTGTTCGGTCACGGTTGTCTCGGATGAAGAAGGCAAGTGGCAAGAAATAACGTCACACGTTAGCCAACGGGAATTCTTAAAGATTACAACCGGTGTAACCGAAGCTTGTGAATACTCCCTCCTAATTGACCCCGCCCTTTCTTTGCCAAGCAAGGACTATGAGAGCTTTTTTGATTTCTATCAAAGAGAGACCCCGAAATCGTTAGTTGTCCTGCCTTATTCTTTTGGCCGGCAAGACCAAGGAAAATTTCAGGACATTTTAAGGAGGGTCGGCCAGTTAGACGGAAACATCGGCACAATCTTAGTTGGTGACTTAGTCGGACCCAGGGTCGAGCCGGCAATAAGTGAGCTGGTGGGTTTGATACAAGAGGCACGAGGAAAAAATGACCTGCTTCTGACCCGGGATGGTGAAGAATTTTACCCCGTAGCTATTAGCTTTGTGGCCAAAGAGATAGTCAGGTCGCTTTTATCCTTTGGACCTTACGGAGAGATTTTAGCAATCGTGGGGCCAAAAGTGGCTGATGCCGAGATAGCCCAAAGACTACAGAAATTTTTCCCCCAGGCGGGGGTAAAGTATCAAGCCGGGCAAAGGCAAACCTTTGGACAAGAAGTAAAAAAACTAATCGACCGCTCTGACGTAGGCGAGTTAATTGCCGAAAGCCTGGAGTGGCAAAGGTCCCACCCCCAAGAAAAAGGCAGGGTTGAGCCCAAAAAGAAGAAAGAGACCGTCAAAAAGGTTTCTGGCCAAAAGAAGTACTTTGGCTTTGTTTTCTGGGTTTTATTGATTCTCGTTTTGCCATATCTACTTCTCTTGACTTCCTTAGGATTTCTTTTTGCTTCTTTCCGCACCCTGCCTTCTGGGAAATTAGGGGTTGGAGAAGTCCTCTTCAAGGCTGCGAAAGGAAGCTCTTTTTTGGCCTTGGCCCAGTTCGGGCTTTATGTCAGAGTGCCCGGGTTGGGCCCCCTTTTTTTGGGCAGCCAACAACTGTCGAGCCTTGTTTACAGAATCGGAAACTCCGGCAGCAAAGGAGTAGAGACCGGGAAGAAAATGGCGCTTATGGCAGTCAAAATAATTGGCGACGAGGTTTACGATGCCGAGAGCTTAACCAAAGAAATTTCTTTAGACATCGACTGGTTATATAAAGAGACGTCTTTTATCCAAGGAGAAGTAGAAACCCTAGGGGGTCTTCCCGGGAGGGTGGTCAAATCTTGGGTTGCTACTTCCGAGATTGACTCCCTCAGGGAGAAAGCCCTGGAGACAAAAAAAATAGTTGAGGAACTCCCTTTTCTCTTAGGGGAGGATTCGCCCAAGACGTATCTTGTTCTTTTTCAAAATAACATGGAACTGAGGCCCACTGGCGGTTTTATCGGTTCGTTTGCCTTCATCACTTTTGACGGGGGAAGAATGGCCGACGTGAGTGTGATGGACGTTTATGCCGCTGACGGACAACTCAAAGGCCACGTCGAGCCGCCAGCCGCGATTAAAGAGCATTTAGGAGAAGCCAATTGGTACTTGAGAGATGCAAATTGGGATCCAGACTTTCCCGTCTCGGCCGCCCGCGCCGAGTGGTTTCTGGATAAAGAGCTAGACAAAAAAGTTGAGGGGGTCATTGCGGTTGATTTGGAATTTGCCAAAAAAGTTCTTGAGGGAATTGGGTCGATTACCTTAGCCGATTATGGCGAAACAGTTAACGCGCAAAACCTCTACGCAATAACCCAGAGGGAGGCAGAAGAAAACTTCTTTCCTGGTTCATACCAAAAGGCAAGCTTTCTGACTGCCTTGAGCCGGGAGCTTGTGACCCGGATTTCTCAAGCCTCGGAAAAAGAACTGACTCACCTCGCCAAAGCCTCTTGGGAAAGTTTGAGTGCCAGAAACATCCAAGCCTTCTTCCACAACCGGCGGGTGCAAAATGCTGTTTCTAATCTCGGGTTTGATGGTTCGGTCAAGGAACCAAATTGCGCAGAGAATTGTTATGCTGACTGGTTCGCTTTGGTGGATGCGAATCTGGGTGTCAATAAGGCCAACTATTTTATTAAAAGGAGCGTAGCGTTTCAGGTTTATTTGAGCGAGGGGCAAGTCAAGAGGTTCTTGACTGTGAGTCTCGAAAACAAAGCCAATCCAGCCCTAGGACTCTCGGGAAGGTATAAAAGCTACCTCAGAGTTATCCTTCCCCAAGAAACCCTGGTAAATGACGCGCTTGTATCTGCCGGCAATGACACCAATCAGCTAACACCGGACGTTTCCGAGGTTAGGGGTAGGAAAGAGGTGGGGGTTTTGGTTGAGGTGGGGGGCGGACAAAAAAAAGACGTCACTTTTTCTTGGGAGGAAGAGATACCCTTGTCTTTCTCCCCAAAAGGAGAGTACAGGCTCTATGTGAGGAAGCAGGCGGGGACGGTTGAGGATGGACTTAGTCTTAGCGTTTTTCTGCCTGGCAACACCAGGGCGGAATTTGAGCCTAATTATTTCTTGACCAAAGACGAGGCATACGTTTATAATACAACTCTCACGCGAGATTTCTTCTCGCGTATTTCTTGGTAAAGATGGATAAACAAGTTCTACAGGCTCAAATTAGGAAGGTGAGCGGCAGAAAGGTCAAGGGTCTAAGGAAGACAGGTTTACTGCCGGCCAATATCTATGGCAAAAAAATAAAGTCGCAAGCAATTGAGATAGCGCTTAACGAGTTCAACAAGGTTTTCGCTGCAGCGGGAGAGACTGGGCTAATCACTTTAAAAATCGGGGGGAAAAAGGCAAATGGGGAGGATAGGGTAGCACTGGTTGCCAATGTGCAATACGACCCGGTCAGCGATCTCCCCCTCCACGTTGATTTTAGACAGGTCGACCTTAAAGAAAAAGTTGTCGCCCAAGTTCCGGTTGAGGTTTTGGGGGAATCTCCTGCCGAGAAAGGGGGAGTTGGAACCGTCGTTCAATATATTAACGAGATAGAAGTTGAGGCGCTCCCTGCCGACCTTCCCGAAAAGTTCGAAATCGATGTTTCTGCCTTGGCCGAGGTTGACCAGGCCGTCTTGGTCAAAGACCTAAATTACGACAAGTCAAAAGTCGGGGTTAAGGTGGACCCAGAAGAAATTATCGTTAAGGTTGAACCTCCGCAAAAGGAAGAAGTTGTTGCCCCAGCCAAAGAAGAAGTGCCAGAAGGGGCAGAAGCAGCCGCAGAAGCTCCCGTCGAAGGAGAAGCCCCGACCGAAGCGCAAGAAGAAGGGCAAAGAAAAGAGGCGCAGAAAGGGGAGGGCGAGACCCCTCAATAATTCAATCTTTCCTCAAAGTCTTTGACCTTTGGCGAGTTGGGGTTAATGCTTTTGGCTTGGGAGAAGGAGAGTTTGGCCTCCTCGCTCTCGCCCAACTCAAGATTAATTTCGGCAAGGGAAATCCAACCCTCAAGATAGGTCGGGTTTTCTGATAAAAATTGTTCCCAGAAAAGTTTTTGGGCATTAAGGACCTCTTTCTCTTCTGCTAAATTCTGGATTTGGCTTCCTAAAACCCTTTGCACCTGGAGATAATTGTCAAAATTAAGCCCGGCAAGAAAAAGAAGGAAGAGCGTGGCGCAACAAGAGCAAAGAAAGATTAACTGTTTTTTAAACGAGAGCCTTTTGGCTTTTTTGGGCCGGCTGGCAGATTTTACCATTGAAATGACTTAGTGTTTTCTGTTAATCTTAATTATTATGGACGAGAGCCAGACGAAAATACAAGAGACGACGCCAGCACCAACTGGGCAAACACCCCCTCCGGCCCTAACCCCAACCCCAACGCCACCCCCGACACCCGAGATAGCAAGCCCGCCCCCCGTTCCCACCGAACCCAAAAAAAAGAACGTTATTCTCTGGGTCGCAGTCGGACTTTTTGTCCTGGCCCTCTTGGCGATTATGGGTTATGTGGTTGTCAGTAGAGGCCTTTTGGTCAAGACTAAAGCCTGCACTCAAGAAATAAAAGTTTGTCCCGATGGAACGAGCGTCGGCCGGGTTGGCCCAAACTGTGAATTTGCCCCTTGCCCGACTCCGGCGACAACGCCAACCGCCACCGCCTCGGCCACACCTACAGCTTCGCCCTCGGCTAGCCCTACCCCTTAGGCCAAGAAGCGGCAATTAAGGTGGGGGAATCGAATCTCTCTTTGCCTTCTTGCCAAATTGCCTCAGTGACAAAAGGCATAAAAGGATGAAGAAGTTTTAAGCTTTGTTGTAAAACTAGCTCTAGGGTTTTTTGAGATTCGGGGCGCCTAGCCTTTGCCTTTTCGAGATAAACATCTGCCAATGTATGCCAGACAAAATCATAAATTGCATCTCCCGCCTCACTAATCCTAAACTTATCAAGACTCTGCGTAACTTTTCTGGTGGTGGACTTAAGTTCTTTAATGATTAAGAGGTCGTCTTGATTTCTTTTTGACCTTTTCCCTCGGGGTTGGCCAAAGACGAATCTGGCTATATTCCAGATTTTATTGGCGAAGTTTCTTTGGCCCTGGATGTTTTCTTCGGCAAGGGAAATGTCGTTTTCGATCAAAGTTCCCCAGATGAGCCCCATTCTTAAGGCGTCCGCCCCATACTTTTGGGTCATCGCAAGGGGGTCAATAACGTTGCCTTTGGATTTAGAAATTTTTTGCCCCTCTTTGTCGCGAACGAGACCGTGGATGAGGACTTCTCGAAAAGGGACAGCGTCAGTTGAATAAAGACCCAGCATTACCATCCTCACGACCCAGAAGGGAATAATGTCGTAGGCGGTTTCCATGAGACTGGTTGGGTAAAAATATTCGAAATCTCCCGGTTTTGTCGTCTGTAAGGTCGCATAAGGCCATTGTCCCGAAGAGAACCAGGTGTCAAAAGTATCTGGGTCCTGGGTCAGTTTAGTCTGGCCGCAAGTCTGACATTTTTCGGGAGCCCGACCATCGGTAATTGTCCATTCAAGACAGCCATCACACCTCCAGGCAGGAATCCTGATACCCCAGATTATTTGCCGGCTTAAATTCCAGTCCCTCAAGTTTTTGAGCCAGTGCTTGGCGATTTTTTCAAATCTGGGAGAGACAAAGGAAACCCTTTTCTCCGAAATTGCCCGCAGCGCCTCTTTGGCTAGAGGCGCAACCTGCAAAAACCATTGTTTAGAAACGAGCGGCTCAATTAGTCCCTTGTCTTTGTAACAAATCCCGACAACGTGGTGGATAGTCTCCACCTTTTTGATTTTCTTGGCCGCCTCTAAGTCTTTGATGACTTCTTCTCTGGCTGCCTCTGCCGACAGACCGATGTATTTTTCGGGGGTATTTATCATCTTGCCTTCGGAATCAATTACCGAAATGGTCGGCAGCTTGTGTTTCTGGCCGATTTCAAAATCGGTAGCATCGTGCCCCGGGGTGATTTTCAGGGCACCGGTGCCAAAGTTTGCCTCAACTAAGGGGTCGGCAATAATCGGCAGCTCGCGCCTTACCAAGGGGAGGAGGGCCTTTTTACCGATGAGGCTTTTATACCTCGCGTCTTTGGGGCTGACGGCAACCGCGACGTCGGCAAAGAGTGTTTCGGGGCGGGTAGTTGCAACTGCCACCGTCCCGTAATCAAGAAAGTAAAGTGGGTCGTCCTTTTCGAGAGAATCGACCTCAAGCTGCGAATATGCCGTCCCGCAGCGCGGGCAGTAGTTGATTATTCTTTCACCACGATAAATGAGTCCTGCGTCATAAAGCCTTTTGAAGGTTTTGTAGACGACCTTAATTATCTCTGGGTCGAGGGTGAACTTATTTCGAGTCCAGTCGCAAGATGCCCCCAGTGCCCGAAGTTGGTTTTCCATATTGGATTTGTTTTCGAGGACGTAGTCCCAGATCATTTTATGGAGGGTTTCTCTGTCGAAGTCCTGTCGTCTTTTTCCTTCCTTTTTAAGTTTCTTTTCAAAAACAAATTGGGTTTCTATCCCAGCATGGTCCGCCCCCGGCAGCCAAAGGGTGGGTTCTCCTTTCATTCGGTGATAACGGGTTAAAATGTCCTCGATTGTTACAAAACGGGCGTGGCCAATGTGCAGGTTATCGTTGGCATTGGGCGGGGGCATAATGATGGTAAAGGGTTTTTTATCCTTACGGACTAGCGGAGAGAAAGCCCCCGATTTCTCCCAAAGTTGGTAGATTTTTTCCTCGTATTCCCGATGGTTATACGTCTTGTCCATAGATAGGTCTATTATACCCATTAATTGATTGAATCACATTGATATAATCGGCTAACATGAAGGAAAGGGAGAAAATTGCTGCCAAGACTTTCCGGGCAGTTGCCGGAACCTCTCTCGTGGCCAACATGGTGGCTGCCTGTGCTAGGGCGGTTGAGGAAAGCCGTCTCCCCCCCCACCGAAACAGCCCAGAATAGTATTGAATACGCTCCCGAAATCATCGCCACCTTCCCCCGGGTCTTCACCCAACGACGCATGCGGTGGAAAGAGGTCGCTCCGTAAATTATTTTTTTATTTATCGCACTCCTATCATCAATATTCTTTGAACTCCAGAGACCCGAATAGCAATAGTTCCTGTTTGTGTCTCACTCAGAAAATATATATAATCAGCAACCAGCAATCTTAACTACCTTGACCATGAGAAAATGACACCCGAATCTCTCATGAGACATCGGGATTAATGATGAACGCAATAAATTCCGGTCTAGCCTCTCTAAGTTCGCCGTCGGTAAGGAGTCTTGACACAACCACTCAATTTTTAATAGAAAACATCAAAAAAAGGGCACATTTCCACTGCACTTTCCCAATGCAAGTACTAGAATTAATGGGCGCACAACCAAAAACAGCAAGGACAGCCTCAAAGGCTCTACATCTCAATAACTTGGCGGGACAAATATTGAACGATCTAAAAGACATCGCCCCCACCCAGATGAATCGAAGACCGCACTTAAGTGACATCAAAAGTGGCACAGCCACAATACCAATAATTGAATTAATGGATTCGTTAAGCCCTGAAGACAAAAATAAGATACAGAACATTTTTGGAAATCATAATTTGACTAATTCTCAAGAGTTGTGGTTGAAAAAATTACTGATAAGCTGTCTACCTATACAGAGAATTGGGGAATTGATAACTCACAATTACTCATGTTTTCTTGACATTGTTAGAGAATCTGGCACTACTCACGCATTAATACAAGACTGGGTCGATTATAAGCTAGGCCAACTGAAAGCTATTGTATCTACTGTTGAGATTGGTGATTGGTTGCTCGCTCGATAATGCTAATTATTATGTGCGCCCATTTGTTTATAAAAGATTCTTGCAATCTATTACCTCTCTCCATCTCTTTTCGAAGATCAGCTAGAAAACTTTTGTAGAGCTCCTTCCCGAACAATCCTTCCAGAGAGGACAATTTCAATTTTCCATCTGTTATAGGTTTAAAAATTAAATTGCACAAAACCGCCTTATATGTTTCGACTTGATATTCAATCCATCTTTTGCGTGGTACTAGGTTTATAGCCTCTTTTAGAAGGACACGCTCCGGTTCTCTAACAGGATATACTCGTCCTTGGGGGTTATAATTCGTAATATACATTTTTTTACCAGACAATATCTCCAATAATTGCCTCCTCCTGCTCGAAACTACTCTTACCCACATAGGCAAAATTGGATAGCCCCTTTCTTCTGCT
>JBMOLC010000024.1:0-11097 GCA_049324215.1 Patescibacteria group bacterium
TGCCGGATGTCAGGGACGGGCTAAAACCGGTCCATAGACGTATCCTTTACGCCATGCACCTAATGGGTCTGAGCCACACTTCCCCAACTGTAAAAAGTGCAAAAATCGTCGGGGAGGTGCTGGGTAAATACCACCCACACGGTGATATGGCTGTGTATGATGCTTTGGTCCGTATGGTCCAAGACTTTTCCCTCCGCTATCCTCTTATAAAAGGTCAGGGCAATTTCGGCTCGGTTGACGGAGATCCGGCTGCGGCCTTAAGGTACACAGAGGCAAAACTTGCACCCATATCTGATTTCATCCTCCAAGATATAGACAAAGACACGGTCGACTTTGTAGACAACTTTGACGCCACCCTTAAGGAACCTAACTATCTGCCCGCGCTTCTTCCTAACCTCCTCCTTATGGGCTCTGAAGGAATTGCGGTCGGGATGGCCACCAAAATTCCACCCCACAATTTAAAGGAAGTTGCGGAGGCAGTTGTCGCCACTATCAAAAAAGGGGGGGTAGTCGCCGAGGAAAAAGCCCAGGTAGCCCAAACTGAATTTGTGATCAAGAAGATAAACCTGGTGGCCTCCGGAGAAGAAAAAACCGTAAGCGAGGAAGAAATAAGCCCTGCGGCAGTGAGTTTCGAATCCGACGTCTTACTTGATGATCTCATCCAAATAATCCCCGGTCCTGATTTTCCCACCGCGGGAGCAATTTACGATGCCAACTCCCTCAAAGAAGTCTATGCAACGGGGAGAGGCAAAATAACCGTCAGGGGCGTCGCCGAAATCAAAGAAGGAAAAAAGGGTAGAGCCCAAATAGTCATCTCCGAAATCCCTTACCAGGTCAATAAAGCCGAACTCGTGGTCAAGATTGCCGACCTCGTTCGGGAAAAGAAAATCGTTGGCATTAGCGACTTGAGGGACGAAAGCGATAAAGAAGGAATGAGTATCGTCATCGAACTTAAAAGGGACGCCAAACCCAAAAGCGTACTCAATAACGTCTATAAGCACACCAAACTGCAAACAACCTTCCCAGCAAACTTTGTGGCCCTGGTTGAGGGAACCCCCCATACCCTAAATCTGAAACAGATTTTGGTCGAATACGTCAAACACCGACAAAGAGTCGTCGTCAGAAGAACCATTTTTGAGCTGACCGAAGCCAAGAAACGGGCCCACATTTTGGAAGGACTGAAAATCGCACTTGATAAGTTGGACGCAGTCATCAAAACCATTAGAAGAAGCCGAACCCAAGAAGACGCCAAAGACAATCTGATAAAGAAATTTGGGCTGACCGAAGTTCAGGCAACGGCAATACTCGATATGCAATTAAGGCGCTTGGCGGCTCTTGAGCGGGAAAAAATCGAAAAAGAATATGAGGAGATGAAAAAACTGATTGATACCTTAACGGCAATACTAAAGGACCCGCAAAAAGTTCTGGATATTATTGTCAAGGAAGTAACTGAACTCAAGGAAAAATTTGGAGACGCAAGACGCACAAAAATCTACAAGGCGAAAATAGGTGAGTTTTCCGAGGAAGACCTGGTGCCCAAAGAAGATACCTTAATTACGGTCACCAAAACCGGCTACATCAAAAGAGTCCCCAAGGGAACCTTTAAGGCCCAGAGAAGGGGCGGAAAAGGGGTCGTGGGCATGACCACCAAGGAGGAAGACGAGATCGAACACCTACTTGCAGCCACAACCCACGACTTAATTCTCTTCTTTACGGACAAGGGCAGGGTATTCGGCACCAAAGCCTGGGAAATCCCTGAAACATCAAGACAGGCAAAAGGGCAGGCTCTGGTTAACCTGCTCAATCTTGAACAGGGAGAAGAAATTCGCTCAATCCTACCCCTAGCCAGAAATGGGGAAGGCAAACACCTGATTCTGGCCACCGCATCGGGGATTGTCAAAAAGACACCGATTAGAGAGTATGAAAACTTAAGGGCTTCGGGGCTCATCGCAATTCGCCTCCGGGGAGCCGACAGGTTGGTCTCGGCCCACATGACGAGCGGCGACGACCACGCTCTCATGCTAACCAAAAAGGGTAAAGCCATCAGATTCCCGGAAACCAATGCCAGACCCATGGGTCGGGCAACCTCCGGAGTGGCCGGCATGCGGCTGGAAACGGGGGATGAAGTTATCGCCATGGAGGTCTTCGCCGCCAAAGAACCAAAGACAAAAGATAAAAGAAGAAAAGTTTTTAGAGATATTTTGACCATCGCCGAAAAGGGTCTGGGCAAAAGAACGCCTCTACATCTTTTCCCGGTGCAAAGGCGCAGTGGCAAAGGCGTAAAAGCTGCGGTTGTTAACCAAAAGAGCGGGAACCTGGCGGCGGCGGTCATGGTCAATCAAAAAATGGAACAGGTGGTGATTACTTCAAAAGCAGGGCAGGTCATTAAGCTCCCCCTCAAAAACATCCCCCAATTGGGACGTGCCACCCAAGGAGTAATCTTGATGCGCTTTACCAATAAAACCGACTCGGTAGCAGCCGCGGCTGTCTTGGCAAAAGGAAGCGAAGAAGAACCTGATTTATCCCCAATATAACAAGGTAGTTGGTGTATCCTTCGTAGTCTCCATCTCCTCCGAAATCCGCTAGTTTTTATATCCTCTAGTATTTGATATAATTGGTGGTTATGACGGAACGGCAACCCTTCTCGCGTCGAGATTTTTTAAAAGTAGCACTAGCTGGCGGTGCCGGCCTCGGCACAGGGCTGGCTCTATCTAATATCTTTTTATACTCCCAGTTCCTCAAGGACCTCGAAGAAACATCATCTCTCAATTATCAAGATACCTTAAGGCAAATAGAAAACAACATTCTCGTCTCGGATGAAGGCCAATGGTCCAGAAAAGTTCGGATAAATAGAGGGGCTTTTGCGACCTTGTTTAGCATTGTGGCAATGACCATGAATCCCGAAAGAGGGTTTAGACGACTCGGCCAATTCTTCGAAAGATACCCCTTCAATATTGAATTTGCGGATGAAAACTGGGTTTTCGAGGATTTATCCGCCCAAGCCGCAGCCTCTTTTAATCCCAGAAAAGAGGGTGGCCCGATACTCACATTTTATCCGGTATTCTTGGATGAGTATAAGGCCGCCTTGGAAAATAACGACCTCGAACTTTTACGCCAGAAAGACACTCTTGTAACTCATGAGGTGGTCCATCTAAATCAGTTAGTCTCTAACCCCTCTGGAACACGAATGATTAGTGGGGTGAGGCCGATGATTGAACTTCTTAGCGCCTTGCCGCGACATTTTCCTCAGTATGATTATGACTCCGACCCTCTAGAGATTGAGGCCAGACAAATTTCCGAGGCATTTATAGCTTCTTCCTTCCCGAACGTCGCCAATTTACAAGATTTACCCTGGCCGTTTGGAAGGTTTTTCGAGTTTATCTAACTGCCCCCTTTACCATGAAAGGCGGCGTGGATATCACGCAGCTGTTTATTGGTAATGTGGGTATAAATTTGGGTGGTCGAGACGTTTTTGTGTCCGAGCATCTCCTGAACACTTCTCAAATCCGCCCCGGCCATAAGTAAGTCTGTGGCAAAACTATGCCTCAGGACATGGGGCGTAGCATCAACTGGTAATTTTATTTTTCTAACGTATTTTTTAATCATCCTCTGGACCGAGCGGGGAGTGAGGCGCATTTTTTCATCAGGCAAGGAGGGGTCCATTTTGCCTTTGTGCCTGATAAAAACCGGTTTGTAATTGTCCTCTCTGGCAGTAAGATATCCTTTGAGCCACTCGGCTGCGCGGGTTGATAAAAAGACCACGCGGGCTCTTCCGCCCTTACCAATAATTCCAAATTCGCGTCTTTCAAGATCAATTTTGTCGCGATCAAGTTTTACGAGTTCCGAGACCCTAAGCCCTGTCGAAAATAAAACTTCCAAAATCGCTTTGTCTCTTTTGCCTTGAATTGTCGAGAGGCTCGGTGCATTAAGGAGCCTATCAACCAGATCTCCGGTTAAGAATTTGACCTGCCTTTCCTGGGTTTTGGGAAGATCGATTTTATCGGGAGCCATAACCTGATAATCATTTTTTATAAGCCACTTGAGGAAAGAACGGAGGGCGATAACATGATAACCTTGGCTTCTTCTGGATAAGGTTCCTCCTTTTCTGTCGGGTAGATTGGAAAGATAAACTCGGTAGCTTCTTACGATATCGGGGTTGATATCTTTTAGGTTTTGGCGGATTCCTTCTTTGGCAAGCCAGGCGATTAAGCGGTTTAAATAGTGTTTATAGTTTCTAATTGTTAGGGGAGAGGCCCCTTTTTCAACCTGAAGATATTCGAAGAATTGTTCTACCTTAGACGCTATCTTAGACCGGGGCAAAGCCTGGGCAGCCATGTAACACCCAGATTAACACCAAAAGGGGAATCTGTCAATAGATTGTGCGACCCAATTACCTATAAGTTATACGCTCTGCCAGGGTCAAAAAAGCCCTGACCATTTTGAAGTGATACTGGTAATTCAATTCTATAACTTTAATTATGTTGCTAAGGGTGGGTTCGTAATCTAGATTCCAGGGCTGGGGGACCAAAACTACGGTAACTCCATTTGCAGCTATCCTTTCCGCGTCTTCATAGGAATCTTCAAAGTGGTATCCCGTACCTAGTTTTGCTATCTCGCTAGCTTTAAAACCTGGGTCGGATTTCTCTGTATCGCTCATTCTAATTAGGCCTAGGTCAAAAGAAGGACCGTATTTTCTTTCGTACCAAGTGTAAGTCCAACCACGGGTTCTGGCACCGGGCCTTGAAGTAACCCTTGGAGGAAAGATTTCGTTTCTGGCTAAATATGTGCTTACGGTCTTAGCTCCTTCTACCATATTGGCGTTTTCCATAACCTTTTGGCTGTTCCAGATATCAATCGCAGCAAGTACAGGGTCGACAACTGACGAATCTTGCCTTATCCAGTCAACCAGAATCCAATAACGCTCTGCTTGGTCAAAAGTCTTTGGTCTTTTAATCTTAAATCCGTGGAGATGGTTGTATTCTCTTATAGACAAATGTCCGGTTTCCGATTCAACGCCATCAATGTCCCAGGTAACACCACTACGCCTTAAAACTTCCAAGGTTTTGGGGAGGTCGACCCTTGGTCCCAGTTTTTCCTTCATAAGATGGGAAATTGTAGCATTTTGGCAGTCAGGTTCAAATGAGACCTCACCAAATCGATTTTAAGACGTAGTCTGTTATTCAGACCACATATTAATCGTCCCGAAAACATGGGAAAAACAGTGGGGGCGGGGGAAAGGCCTAAGCCCCCAAAAATTACTTCGGGTTTTGTTTGGAAGGATTATCTGCAGAGATAATAAAAACAGAGGACTTAGAAATATAATTTTTAAGTAAAAGTGATAACAAAGACGCTAAAGCCGGAATGAATGCGGAGAAGTACTCTCCACCCTCACTATCTTACCTTAGTCGTAAAAGTATCCTTGTGCGACGATATATAAGCACGCTTCCCCCTGATAGCTGTCAGCCTATTACTACTTGCGGGGAGTGATGCATTTTAAGATACTTGCCCTTAGGTCCTTGTAATTCGTTGTAACACCCCTTCTTTCGAAGAAATGGTCAGGATTATCTTTACCCTTTTTCGTGGGCCTCTCTCTCGAAGAAGCTAGGCTCCTAGCCTCAAAGCCCAAATTAGTTATCCACAAACAGGAGGTGCTAGCCTCGGAGAATAAGTCTTTTGTGCCTGACTACTATATCAATCCACATCATTTCTCCAAGTACGAGGCTTCGGCTTATCTTCGGCGATGGCCTACGTCGCTTTTTGTGAAAACTCCCTATAATATTTGTGAAAAGTAGCACCCATCGGTCGGAAGTGCTACTCTAAATTATAGGCTATCTGACTCCCCTCTCTCCCCGACCCAAGGTGTCTGTCAATTGAAGTTAGCCGCCCCAGCGGGTTGCCAAAAACATTCCAATAAAGACGAGGGCCCCCAGCATCAGGTATTCCCTCACGGTTTCTCTAAAAAGCCTACCCTCGATTCTCGCCTGCCCCAAACCCAGAAAGATATAGACGCTCACGGTTAAGAATAAAGACCCGACGACGACCGTGACCGGCCAGAAATAAAGACCGATAGAGAGCTGCCCCATGATAAGCGATAAAAGGGCTGATTTTCTGACCAGGTCTGGCGAAAATTCTTTTTCGAGACTGGCGGTCCAGAGCCCGTGCAAAAAAAGCGGCAAAGAAAGTAACGCTACTGAAAAAGAGGTGGCTGGTAATGAAATCCTCAAAGATAGTATTGCGTCGTAAACGAGGAAAAAAGTTACCAGGGTGAGTACGAAACCTACTCCATGAGCTGCCCGGAGAAGGGCAATTGTTCTGATGGCGGAGACCGTGTAAATATTGGCTGTCAAGCAAAGCACATAAATGCCCAAACCGTAAAAGAGGATAACGGGGAGTCTCGCGAACAAACTGGCCGGCAGAAGAAACCAGAAGACCCCTACTCCAGCGGTAAAGAAACCGGGTAAGATGAGTGTCGCCAGAGTCATGTCTTTGCCTAGACCTTCCCTGAGGGACCAGAAGAAAAGAACAATTGTCAAAAGAGTCAAACCCCCGATCGCATAAAACCGGTATTGATTTTCAAGAAGCTGGATGCCGATAAAACCCAGAGAAAGAAGGGCGCTAGTGATAACGAATCTTTTGCGCTTGCTCATGGAGATATTTGGCTGACAACCTCCTGGGGAATATCGAGATTGGCATAGACCTTTTGGACATCTTCGTGTTCCTCGAGGGCCTCCAAAAACGCCAGCGCCTTTTTGGCATCGCCAGCGCTAGCTATTGTTTGCAAAAGCTTGGGCTTAAGATATAGCTCCGTGGCGCTGACGGTCAGCCCCGCCTCTTCGATTTTCTTTTTCATTTCGCTAATTCTCTCGGGTGCCACATAGACCTCGATGCCGTCCTGGGTCTCCTCGACGTCCTCCACCCCGAGGTCGATAAGCTTTAAGATTTGGGCCTCGGGGTCGGCGGTTTTCGCAATCAACAGAAAGCCCTTGTTTTCAAAATTGAAAGAAACTGCCCCTGGACCGGCGAGGTGCCCCCCTCCCCTCTCGAAGAGATTTTTTATTTCCTGTCCAGTTCGATTTTTATTATCTGTCGCGCAAACGACAATCACGGCAACCCCAAATGGACCAAAGCCTTCGTAGGTTGCCTCCTCCAATTTCTCAGCACTCGACGTACCGCTTGAAATTGCCCTAGCGATATTCTCTTTGGGCATATTGGCAGCTTTGGCTTTGTCGACCACCACCCGGAGTTTAAAATTGCTATTGGCGTCGGGCCCGCCAGCCTTAACAGCAATTGCAATTTCTTTGGCTAACTTCGAAAATAGCCTACCCTTTTGGGCGTCTTTCAGCTCTTTTTGTCTGTGGATGGTGGCGTAGTGCGAATGACCGCTCATAACAGCAAAGATTATACTACAAAAAAGCTTACTTCTAAACGCGAAAGGGCCCGGAACTAGGTCGAATCTAAAGACAACCCAGTCCGGGCCCTGTCGCACGTAAGACTATTTAGTTGGAAGAAAGCTAATGGGAGTACCGAAAATGGCCAGGGCCACTTTGATGGCGATGACCAAGATGACGAGCACCCCGATGCCCGCAACAAGCATGAGGTCCTCTATCTTCTCCCGTTTCCCCTCGATCCCCATCTCGACCAGGTCTTCCTCATCCATCTGCTTCTCTCCTTTCTCACCAATTGTTGATTGATGCAATCGGAACAAAAAAGATTGCAGCGAGACAGGCAAACTTTATCCCCCACCGCTCATTCTTGAAAACGCCCCAAGAAAGAGCGGACAGAGCGACCGCAAGCAAAAACGCGGCCACCGAGACGAGTTTGATAAAAAGCAGGACTTCCACAGCTCCCTCCTTTTTGTCTACGTGCGACGGAGTATATATTTTAGCAAAATTCTGCCATAAATCAAACTATGGGCTATCGGTCACTACCCCTTGACAGTCTTCCGTGGCTATCTATACTCAAGAGAGTAAGTTTTTGCCCATGGATATCGACCTTGCCCAGAAAGCTGTCAAGACAGCTCTGTCAGGAAATTGGAAAGAGGCGGTCAAGTTAAACCAGGAGCTTCTCAAGGAAAACCCCAAAGATACTGAGGCCTTAAACCGCTTGGCTCGCGCCTATGCGGAGCTTGGGAACTTAAAGCGCGCGAAGTCTTTGGCCGAAAGGGTCCTCAAGATTGACCCCTTTAATAAAATCGCGACGAAAGCTTTAGTGAGGTGGCGCGGACTAACCAAAGGAAAGGTTGTTTCTTCTTCTGTCTTTAGCCCTGAGGCTTTTCTGGAAGAGCCCGGTAAAACCAAAATGGTTTCTCTACTGCACCTCGGGGATGCGAAACTAATTGCCAAACTCGATTCCGGGGATGAGGTCAGGCTTCACCCCGGAGCCCATAGGATTTCGGTCGTCAGCCTTGACGGCAAATATCTCGGCCGACTCCCAGATGACCTCTCGGCCCGCTTAAGGCGGCTACTTAAGGCCGGGAATGAATACCAGGTACTGGTTAAGTCCATCGAACCCAACGACGTCAAAGTTTTTATCCGCGAGGTTAAGAGGGCCGAAGGACTGAAAGATACTCCGTCTTTTGTCCCCGAAAAGGTTGATTATATTTCTTTTACTCCTCCGGAGTTGGTGAGCAAAAAAGAAGATTTAATCATCGAGACTGATGAAGAGGGCTAATATCTTCTGGCGAACTCTTTCCCAAGCCTAATCTCCAAATCGAAATTGGAAAGAGGCGATTTCTTTTCCTCGCAAGAATAAATTTGGGAGAGCCTTTTGAGCAAAATTTCGTCCTTGCCTGAAAGCGTACAGTCTACCTCTTGGGCTGCCTCTTTCTTGACCGAGGCAACTTTAGCCCCCAAAACCTCAATCGTTCTGCCCACGGCGGCTGCAACTTTCGGATTAGCGCTGGCGTCGATAATCTCGACCCGCAAACTTTTAGCTGAAATCTCGGGCTCGGAAAAAACTGCAAATAATTTCTCGAAGCCCACGCCGGTGACGGTATAGCCCATTTCCCCGTCGGTTAAGCGTACTCTTTTTAAGTAAGGGCCTTGGGACAAATCGATGTTCATCCGCTTGGGGTTTTTGATTCTCAGGGCAAAAATCCCGAGTCTAAGTTTGTCCCCGATTTTAAGGTTGGTCTTGTTAGAGACAAGCGATTTGACAATACTCGCCAAATCGCCACTGGCAAAACCCGCAAATTCGTTTGCCCCCCAGGCAACGACGGGAAAAGAGAAGTTCTTGACCATCGTTTCTGCCAGGAGACTCCCGCCCAAACCCTCATTGACCCCCAATCGATAGATGCTTCTGGCCTTCCAGCTCCCGAGTTGTCTAGCCACGTCAAGCTGGGTACTTCCCGGAATTAGAATATTGGTTATCGACTCGCCTTCTCTATCGAAGGTGGAAACAACAAGCTCCCCAGTCTCTCTCGCCACCACCATTGAAAGTTTCAAATTTCCCCCAAACCTGGTCGGGAGAAAGAGAAGGAGAAAGACCGCGAAAAGGAAAATTAGAAACCACAAAAATCGAGGTCCGCCAAGACCTCTTTTGGGGCTTTTCAGGTTTTTGAGCCGGCTTCTTCTCTGGACAGGACTCATGTTTTCGAACGGGATAGCCTCAGGTTTTTAAGTCTCGCGTTAATCTCCTCTCTCTCTTTCCCCATCGAAGAGAAAATTCCCTTGACTATGGCCACGGCTGCCTCGAATTCGGGTTGAACGACTTTGTCGACCTTTAAAAGCTTTAACTTCTCAAAATCGGCATCCTGATGGGCCCGGGAAATTATCTTGAGCGAGGGCGAAATTGTTTGAACGTGGGCAACAAGCTCCTCTTGGGCCACACTATCTGGAATTGCCAAGACAATTGCCTTCGCCCCTTTGATGCCCGCAGCTTCTAAAACCTCGGGTTCGGTTGGGTCGCCATAGATTACTTGTCTACCCTGGCGGGAAAGTTCATTGACTATTTTTTGGTTATACTCTACCACCACGAAAGGGATTTGGGCCGCATCCAGGGCTTTACCAACCCAGCTCCCCACCCGGCCGAAACCACAAACAATGATGTGTCCTTCTAATGCCTCAACCCGACCCAGGCTTTTCCTATCCCAGCCCAAAAGAAACCGGCTCGCCAGCGGCCAGCTACTGCCTACATCCCGTATCTTGCGCCAAAAAGGCAAAATGCTTTTGAATAAGAAGGGGGTGGCAACGAGTGTCAAAAGGGTCGTCGCTATTCCAATCGAAGTAATTTCCGGCTTTAAAAGCCCCAAGATGGTAGCCTGCGAGAAAATCACAAACGAGAATTCCCCAATCTGAGCCAGGCCAAAGGCGGCAGCAACTGCGGTTTTACCGTGATAGCCCAAAGCCAAAGAAACGAGAAAAACCACAACGAATTTAACCACCAAGACAAAGACCGCGAGAGCTATAATTAACCAGAAATTGGCAAAGATAACCTGGGGGGTAAGCAAAAATCCCATGGTCACAAAAAACATGGCCACAAAAAGGTCTCTTAAGGGTCTAGTTTCGGCAAAGACAGCGTGATTTTCCTGGCTCTCGGCAATAACCACCCCCGCCAGAAATGCTCCCAGAGCAGGCGAAATTCCAAACAGGCTAGTTACTCCCGCGGTTCCCAGGGCCAAGGCAACCGCAGCCAGCACTAAAAGCTCGCGCGAATTAGCCGTGGCAACCTTGTGAATCAAGAAAGGCGCAACCGTTCTGCCGACCACGACGGAAACCCCGACAACGGCGCTGGCTGCCAAAAGCGCTCTTCCCGCCGGGATGACTATTCCCCCACCCCCGCTTTTGGCCAGGGCGGAAATTACAACCATCATCGGAATAACTGCTAAGTCCTGGACGAGAAGCCAGCCGATCATTACCTCTCCGTGGATAGTATCGGTCTCTCCCCTATCCGCCAAAATCTTGACCACGACCGCGGTCGACGAAAGCGAAAAACCCAAAGAAAGAATTAGAGCTGGCACAGGGTTAACTCCAAAAAGGCCGAGCAAAAAATAACTCAGAAAAGTAACCAAAATAATCTGGACTCCCGCTCCCAAAAGCGCCACCCGCAGTACCCGGCCCAAGCGAGCAAGCGAGAGTTCAAGTCCGATGGAAAAAAGAA
>JBMOLC010000025.1:0-10368 GCA_049324215.1 Patescibacteria group bacterium
TCCAGAGGTTATCCCCCCTGACCACTTGATAGGTAGCCCCGGAAATTGGCTCGTCTGCCTTGATAGTTGTAGTGGGTTTCAGGGGTTCGACATCAGGAATTGTCAGGGTTTGTCCGACTTCGATTACGCCTGCATTAGCTAGATTATTGGCTTTGGCGATATCTACCCAGTTGTAACCCGAACCGTAATATTTCTCGGCTATTGCCCAGAGGGTTTCTCCTTTGGCAACGCTGTGGATTTTTTCGGTTATTACTGGCTGCTCGGTTCTCAATCCGGGGAGGGTAATTCCTTTTTCTCTGAAGTAGTTAACCAGAAGAACTCCTACCACCACGATGACGATTGCTCCCAAGACCATACTGATTGTTGATTCATTGAGTTTTAAAGCTTTTAAAATCGACTTAAGGTCCAATTTATTCACCCCCAGTCTTTGGGTAGGAGGCAGAAGATTTGTGGAAAGAATTTAAATTATAGGAAGCATGAAGTCAAGAGGTGATTTGACCTGCGGGGCCGACGAGACTCGAACTCGCGACCTTCTGGTTGACAACCAGACGCTCTAACCAACTGAGCTACGGCCCCAAACTCAGTGAAGTATAGCATAAAAAAGTTGTATTATGAATAGAAATGAAGCTTCACAAAGACATGACCAACGTTGAGATTGCTGAGCTACTGCGGGCAATTGCTGCTTCCTATCAGCTCAAAGGAGAAGAAAAAAATAGATTCAAAATCATTGCCTATCAGAGAGCCGCTGATGCCGTAGAACATTCCTCAAGCGAGCTTAAAGACCTCTGGGACGACGGTAAGCTCAAAGAAGTACCTGGGATCGGGGAATCTATCGCTTCACACTTAGACGAGCTTTTCAGAAGCGGGAAGTCTAAACATTTCGAGGAGGTAATGAGAGGTTTACCCCGCGAGATGTTTGACCTGATGGAAATTCCGGGGATTGGAGCCAAAACAGCCTACAAACTGGTAACCAAATTGGGGATTAAGAGCCTTTCAGACCTCGAAAAGGCTGCCAGAGCGGGGAAAGTAGCAGAACTTGAAGGTTTTGGTGAACAATCCCAGTCTGACATTCTCAAGTCAATTGAGGAGACTAAAGGCAGAACCAAAAGGCATCTTCTACCCTACGCTGCTGCCAATGCTGGTCTGGTCATAGATTGGATGAATAAGAGTAAATATGTAAAAAGAGCCGATCCTTTGGGCAGCTTGCGCAGACAGGCGGCTACTGTGGGAGACATTGATATCGCGGTTGCCTCCGATTATCCGCAGCAGGTTTTAGAGCATTTCGTCAAGTACCCCAAGAAAACAAGGGTTCTGGAGAAGGGTGAGAGAACAGCCTCAATCGTTCTTCCCGGCAACGTCCAGGTAGATTTGATGGTTCAACCACCCCATGCTTATGGAGCGCTTCTCCAGCATTTTACGGGCTCTAAACACCACAACATTGCCCTCAGGGAATATGCAATCAAAAAGGGTTTCTCCTTATCTGAATACGGGATAAAGATCAAAGGGAAACTTTATAAATTTTCTACCGAGGAAGAATTCTACAAAGAACTGGGAATGGATTGGATTCCGCCAGAGCTTAGGGAAGACGCCGGAGAGATCGAGGCTGCCTTAAGCCATAAACTACCAAAACTAGTAGAACTAAAGGATGTAAAAGGAGATTTACAGATTCACTCCAATTTTGACATCGAAACGAGTCATGATGTCGGGGAGTCATCGATGACGGAAATTGTTGTCAAAGCCGACGAGCTCGGCTACGAATATCTAGCCTTTACCGAACATAACCCCAGTAAGAGTCGACACAAAGAGACAGAAGTTATCGAGCTTCTTAAGCGTAAGCGCGAAGCTGTCGATAAATTAAATTACTCATTTGTGAAAAGAAAGCTAGAGAGTGTAAAAAAAGTGTTCAATAGCCTTGAGATCGATATTTTGCCCGAAGGGGGATTGTCTATTCCCGAAAAGGGCTTAGAGACTTTAGATTTCGCCCTTATCTCTATCCACTCTAGTTTTCGAATGGGCAGGAGCGAGATGACCAAAAGGGTCCTTTCCGCCCTAGCCTACCCCAAAGTCAAAATCTTTGCCCACCCCACAGCCAGAAAACTCAACGAGCGCGAAGGCGTTGAACTTGATTGGCCCGAGATTTTTGATTTTTGCCAGAAAAAAGATAAGTGGCTTGAAATTAATGCCGAACCGGCCAGGCTTGATTTGCCTGATTCTTTGGTGCGTGAAGCCGTGAAAGCAGACGTGAAACTTACACTCGGAACGGATGCGCACCATCAAGATTCTCTCGTCAATATGGTCTTTGGTGTGGCGGTTGCCAGACGCGGTTGGGCTGAAAAGAAAGATATCGTAAACTGTCTAAGTCTAGGTGAATTTATGAAAGTGTTAGAATAGACTACGTGGGGAGGTGATTAAGAATGTGGATTATTTTAGGAGTCTTAGCTGTCGTAATTTTGTGGGTGCTTGCCACCTACAACTTTTTTGTTTCCTCTAAAGCTAGAATTAAGGCAGCCGTTCAGGAAATAGGAAATCAACTTAAAAGGCAAGCAGACCTTATTCCCAATCTTGAGTCTTCGACAAAAGGATATCTAAAACACGAGAAGGGAATCTTTGATAAATTAACTGAAGCAAGGAAAGAGATTGCAGGAGCAATAGAATCTGGAAGTGTCCAGAAGATGGCAGATGCAGGAACCAAGCTAGCTAGCGTCCTGCCGTCTTTAAGGGTCGCAGTTGAGGACAATCCGGAATTAAAAGCTTCGGAAGTGGTGGGAAAGCTCATGGACGAGTTAAGAGATACGGCGGACAAGATAATGTATGCCAGAAGATTGGTTATCGATTTAACGGCCGATTATAATGTGCGACGCGTAACCATGCCTTCGAGCCTGGTTGTGAATCTCTTTAAATTCGAGGAACTGCCGGGACTAATCACCCCGGCCGAGGAAACAAAAACACCCAAAGTCAGTCTTTAGTCGAAGCCGACAATGGTCAATGTTTATGAGGCCCAAGCTGCCAACAAAAGGAAAAGCGCTTTAATTATTGCGCTCTTCATCTTATTTGTAACCGTTTCCGTCTATTTGATTTCCCAAGCCTTTGGAATCTATCTCGGGTATGAGCCGGGTGGTTTAGGGGTTGCCGGCCTGGCTTTAATTATTTCGGGGTTGATGACTTTTGCTAGCTACTATTTTAGCAATTCGATTGTTCTAACTATTTCCAAAGCCAGACCGGCAGATAGAAAGAAAAATTTCCACTTCTACACAGTTACCGAGAATCTGGCAACTCTCGCCGGACTTCCCAAACCCAGATTATACGTAATTCCCGATTCCGCCCCCAATGCATTTGCCACCGGACGCGACCCAAAACACGCGGTCATCTGCGCAACAACTGGGTTACTTGATAAACTCGACCGGACGGAGCTCGAAGGGGTAGTTGCCCACGAGCTTTCGCATATCAAAAACTACGACACACGGTTGATGTCTGTCGTTGCGGTCTTAGTCGGAATGGTTGCCCTGCTTGCGGACATGTTTTTAAGAGTCAGCTTCCGAGGCAGAAACGATAGAAGGGAGAATCAGGCTGCGGCAATTTTTCTTCTTTTGGGATTAATTTTTGCAATCTTATCGCCAATAATTGCCCAGCTTATTCAACTTGCAGTTTCAAGAAGAAGGGAGTTTTTTGCGGACGCCTCAGCCGTTGTCTTGACTCGACAGCCAAGTGGTTTGATTAGTGCTTTGAAAAAGATTGCTGACGACCATGAGTCTCTTGAGGTTGCCAATAAGGCCACAGCCCACCTTTATATCGTCAATCCATTTAAGGAAAAAGGCCATGGAGCCGTTGACTGGTTTGCAAATCTTTTTAATACCCATCCTCCAGTTAGTGAACGAATTGCGGCGCTTAACAAGATGGTTTAAGATAGGGGTATGGCAAAGCTTACCCAAAAGGATGTCGAACACGTAGCGCGCCTTGCCAAACTTTCACTTACCCCCCAAGAAGTCGAAAAGTACTTAAGAGAGCTTTCGAGCGTTATCAATTATGTCAGCGAGTTAGCCAAAGTAGATACCGTTAATACCCAACCCACAAGTCAGACCACGGGTTTAGAAAATGTCGCCCGAAACGACATCGTTAAAAGCGAGCAAGCGCTAGGCACTCGCGCGGCTCTCTCGGGCGCCGACAGGGTTCATAACGCTTATTTTGTGGTTGAGGACCTTTTAGCGGAAAGGAGCGAAAAATGATACCCCCACTAACAATTTCAGAAACCCAGGAGGGCCTGACTAAAAAGAAATTCTCGGCAATGGAGCTTACCGAGGCATATCTCAAGCGAATCGCTAAGGACAAGGAGCTAAACGCTTTCATTACAGTTTCAGAGGAGAGGGCTTATGAGGATGCAAAGAAAGTGGACGGGCTAATCAGAGACCATGAGAGAGATGCTTTAAAAGATTATCCTCTCTTGGGTGTAACAGTTTCTCACAAGGATCTTTTTTTGACCGCGGGAGTTAGAACCACTGCCGGTTCAAGGGTGCTTGAGGGTTACATCCCTTCCTATTCTGGCTCTGTCGTTAAACGACTAGAAAAAGCGGGAACGATTCTTCTCGGGAAGACCAACTGTGATGCTTGGGCCCACGGCGCTTCGGGGGAAAATTCGGATTTTGGGCCGACCAAGAACCCCTTAAATCGGGATTATGTCCCGGGAGGCTCTTCAAGCGGCTCAGCCGTAGCGGTTGCCGCAAACCTGACGCTGATTGCTACAGGTACGGATACGGGCGGTTCGATCAGGCAACCCGCCAATTTCTGTGGTATTGTGGGACTAAAACCTACTTACGGAGCAGTTTCTCGCTACGGAATCGTTGCCATGGCCTCCTCGCTTGATTCCATCGGCCACTTTACCAGAAGTGTTACCGACTCCCGCAAGGTTTTTAACATTACAAAAGGAGAAGACGGGTTTGACTCAACCGTCAAAAACTCAAAAGCAAAAGCAAAAAAGGGTCGGATTAGGCTGGGAATACCCAAAGAATACTTTGTTGCGGGACTAGATAAAGAGGTTGAGAAGTCGGTTGACGAAGCGGCTAAGGTCTTTGAAAAGAGTGGGATAGAGCTTTTGGCGATTAGTCTTCCCCACACCAAGTATGCGATATCGGTTTACTACATTATCCAACCGGCAGAAGTTTCTTCAAACCTGGGGAGGTACGACGGCGTGAGATACGGAAACTTCCGGGAAGTTTTTGGAGCCGAGGCCAAAAGAAGAATCATGCTGGGAACTTACGTCCTCTCGGCGGGGTATTATGAAGCCTATTATCTCAAAGCAATGCAGGTAAGGTCCAAGGTTATTCAGGATTTCGAGCAGGCTTTTGACAGGGTCGATGTCATCATCGCTCCTGTTTCGCCAACCCCGCCTTTTAAGCTGGGAGAAAAGTCCTCCGACCCTTTAAAGATGTATCTGGCCGACATTCTGACGGTCGCTGGGAACCTGGCTGGTCTGCCCGGACTGGCAATTCCCTCGGGCCAGACAAAAGAAGGACTGCCTCTGGGCTTTCAACTCTTGGGTCCCAGATTTTCGGAGGATTTACTTTTTAGTTTGGGAGAGAACTATCAAAAAAATGTGGGAGCTTTTTAAACCCGTTCTCAAAAATACTCAGTTTTGGTATCTCTGGCTTTCGCAGATTTTCTCGCAACTGACCATCAATATCATGAATTTTCTTCTGCTTTTAAGGATTTACGCGATAACCGGCTCGGTGATTGCTGCCTCCCTGCTTTGGGTTTCCTATGCACTGCCTGCAATTCTAATTGGCCCCCTGGCAGCGGCCTCGGTCGACATGGTCGCCAGAAGAAAAATGCTCATTGTGACTAACTTCTTGCAGTCTGTGGCGATTTTTGCCTACGCCTTGGTGCATACGGAGAAATTTTTCCTCCTTTTCGGGGTGGCCTTTATTTATTCTCTCCTGAACCAGTTTTATGTCCCGGCAGAGCAGGCCTCCCTGCCGGGGGTTGTCCCCAAGGAAAATCTGCCCCAAGCAAATAGTCTCTTTTTTCTGACCCAACAGGGCTCCCTCATCGTTGGCTTTGGTATTGCCGGTGTCCTAAACAAATTCTTGGGCTTTGAGTTTTCCCTCTATCTTTGTAGCCTGTTTCTGCTTTTGGCTTTTGTCAGCGTCTCCTTTCTGCCCGAACTTAAAACCCGACAAAAACTGCCAACGAGCCTTGAGCAAGGTGTGGTTAAATTCTTTGGCAGAATTGGCGAAGGTTATAACTTCATTAAAGGCAATCCGAGTATCCTTTCACCCTTCTTACTTTTAATGGCCATGCAAGTGGCATCAGCCGTCCTCGTTGTCAACGTTCCAGTTCTGGCTCTTGAGATATTCAAAATCGGCATCAACTCGGTGGGGCTAGCCGTTGTGGTTCCGGCTGGGATCGGTGCCATAGTTGGTTCACTAATCGTCTCCAAACTTTTAAAAAGCGGCTGGAGAAAGAAACGGGCCATCGAGACATTCCTTTTTGTCATTGCTCTTGCGCTCATGCTTTTGGTCTTTGTGACACCCCAGTTGACTAATTTTCCGAGAATTGTCTTCGGGGCGCTGACAGTTACCGTTATCGGCCTGGCCTTTGTCGGAGTTCTCATTCCCTCGCAGACTTTCTTACAGGAAGCTACCCCCGGGGGGATGCGCGGTAGAGTCTTCGGCAACTATTGGTTTTTGGTTACCCTGGCGACAATCTTCCCAGTAGTTTTCTCGGCGACCCTCACCGAGCTTTTCGGCGTCAGACTTCTGCTTTTAACCTTAGCGGGATTAGCGATAGTTGCTTCTTTCTCATCTCGAAAATACGGGCAGAAATTAATCGCGAACGGTTTTGCAGCCAGTGAAAATGCTGAATAAAAAATACCATCCGGTCATCGGTCTTGAGGTCCACATCGAGCTTTCGACTAAGTCAAAGATGTTCTGTTCCTGTCCCGCCAACCATTTTGGTGCCCCCCCCAATAGCCAAACTTGTCCCGTTTGCCTGGGTTTACCCGGCGCCTTGCCGTTTGTCAACCGCGAAGCCTTAATGAAAACGGTGAGGTTTGCGCTGGCTTTTGACTGTGACGTAAATCTTTTTAGTAAGTTTGACCGCAAGCACTATTTCTATCCCGACTTAGCCAAGGGTTATCAAATATCACAGTACGACCTGCCACTTTCGCGAAACGGAAACTTTATTCTCGCAAGTAACCAGATAAGAGTAAGAAGGATTCATCTCGAGGAAGATACGGCCAAAATCGTTCACCAAAGGCTGGGAGGAAAAAGGGTTTCGCTAATCGATTTTAACAGGAGCGGAGTGCCCTTACTGGAGATGGTTACCGAACCAGATTTTAGAGATGCGGCCAGCGTTGTTTCTTTTCTCAAGGAGGTTCAACTTATCGCGCGGTATCTTGAGATTTCTGCGGCGGATATGGAAAAAGGCTCGATGCGGCTTGAGGCAAATGTTTCGCTCTCGGCTGACGACGAGATTCCCGACTACAAAGTCGAGCTCAAAAACATCAACTCGTTTAAGTTTCTGGCAAAAGCCCTCACGGCCGAAATTACCAGGCAAGAGCAAATCCTTGAGAGAGGAGAAAGGGTTGTCCAGGAAACACGGGGCTATGACGAGGTCAGGGGCACGACCTTTCCCCAAAGAACCAAAGAGGAAGCCCAAGATTACCGTTACTTTCCCGAACCAGACATCCCGCCCATCCGATTTAGCCAGGAAGAGGTGAGGAAGCTAAAAGAGGGTCTAACTGAACTTCCCCAAAAGGCGCGGGAAAGACTGACCAAAACGCTCGGTGTAAGACCAGAATATGTCGAAATTCTCGTCAATGAGAGAAACCGGCTGGCTTATTTCGAGGAAGCAGTGGCAATTGCCAAAAAGCACAATCTTTCAGTCAGTCAATTAGTGGATTTGGTGATTAACAAGAACCTCGATCGGGACTACCCCGAACCGGGGGGCCTGGTCAGGAAAATTCTCGAGTTAACCCAAAAAGAATATGCGCCTTATAAAGTCGTCGAGGAAAAAGTTCTCGGAGTTTTAGCCGCTAACACAAAAGCAGTTGCTGATTATCACAAAGGCAAAGGGCAGGTCATTGGCTACTTGATTGGGATGGTGCAAAAGGAGCTAAAAGGCAAGGGGGACCCCAAGGTAATAAAAGAGGTCCTTCTGCTAAAATTAGAGCAGGCAAGTAAAATGTAGTATGGCTAAGAAATTCGTCCACCTCCATGTGCATACCGAATATTCCCTCCTGGATGGGCTCTCGAAAATAAGTACGCTTTTAACCCACGTTAAGGAAAGCGGCATGGAGGCGATTGCCATTTCCGACCACGGGGCCATGTACGGGGTAATCGAATTTTACAAAAGATGCCTGAAAGAAGGAATCAAACCCATTCTGGGTATGGAAGGCTACACCACCAATATCAACCACCGGGAGAGGCCCGAGAGAGGAAAATTTCAAAATTACCACCTGCTTCTTTTGGCCAAAGATAAAGAAGGCTACCAAAACTTGCTGAAATTGACTTCGATTGCCCACATCGAGGGTTATTACTACCGTCCCCGAGTCGACCGGGAAACCCTAGCTAAGTATGCCCAAGGCTTAATTGTCACTTCTGCCTGTGCCCAGGGGGAGTTGCCACAGGCACTTATCTCCGGCAATTACGCGGAAGCCAAAAAAGTAGCCGAATGGTTCTTGAGTGTCTTTGGCCAGAATTATTTTTTGGAAGTCCAAAGGCACAACTATGACAAATATCTAGGAGATGCCGAAAGCCCGGAATTAAAAAAGGAACTTGCCGAGATGGCTAAAAACGAGAAAAACGTTATTGCCGGCGTGGTCAAACTGAGTCGGGAACTCGGGATCCCAATTGTGGCTACCAACGACGCCCACTACGTCAAGCGCGAGGATGCCACCGCCCAGGACGCTCTGGTTTGTATCGCCACCGGCAAAAACGTCGGCGATATCGCCAGACTCAGGTTTATCGATTCTCCGACTTTTTACGTCAAAACCCCCAAAGAAATGGCCACGCTCTTTTCCGATTTACCGGATGCCATCGAAAATACGGTCAAAATCGCTGACCAGTGTGACGTCAGCATCACTTTGGATAAATGGTTTTTCCCCCAATACGAACTAACCGAAGGGAAAACGCCCGAGGAGGAGTTGGCCTTTCGGGCCCACGCGGGATTGAAACAAAAGCTCGCCAGACCCTCAAAAGAAGCCGTTAAAAGGCTCGAATATGAACTTGCCACCATCAAGAAAAAAGGCTATTCGACCTACTTCCTTATCGTTTCGGATGTGGCGAGGTGGGCCGCCGAAAGAGGGATTATCACCAATACTCGAGGTTCCACCGCGGGTTCCTTGGTTGCCTACGCTTTGGGAATTGTCAACATTAATCCCTTAACCTACGAGCTCCCGTTCGAGCGTTTCTTGACTCCCTGGCGACCGTCACCTCCCGATATCGACTTTGATATCGCCGACGATAGACGCGAAGAGGTCATCGACTACATTGGCGAAAAATACGGTCATGACCGGGTCGCCCAGATTTGCACCTTCGGACGCATGCTCGCCCGAGCTGCGGTCAGGGATATTGCCCGGGTCCTGGGTCACCCCTATTCAACCGGCGACAGGATAGCCAAACTCATTCCCTTAGGATCGCAAGGCTTTCCCATGAGTATCGACAGGGCTCTAACACTTTCCCCAGACTTAAAAAACCTCTATACTAGCGACGCTGACTCAAAAAAGATTGTCGACCTGGCAAAGCAAGTCGAGGGCAATGCCAGGCACGTCTCCGTCCATGCAGCGGGCTTGGTGATTGCTCCCAGTGACATTAAAGAATATACGCCGATACAGCTTGACCCTGAAGGCAGAAAAATTATTACCCAGTACGACATGGATGCCTTGGATCCCAATGTTTCGCCGGGAGAAGCTGTCGGCCTACTCAAGTTTGACCTTTTGGGATTAAGGAACCTCTCGATTTTGGGAGCTGCCATCGAAATTGTTAAAGATACAAGAAAAAAAGAAATCGATTTTCATCAAATTCCGATTGACGATAAAAAGACCTTTGCCATGCTCTCCCGGGGAGACACCATGGGGGTCTTCCAGCTTTCGGGTTCGGGCATGACCAGATACTTAAAAGAGCTCAAGCCCAGCCGGGTCGAGGACCTGATGGTCATGGTCGCCCTTTATCGACCGGGCCCGATGGCCCAGATTCCGGAATACATCGAGAGGAAGAATAACCCCGCCAAAGTCAAGTATTTTGACCCCCGCGCCAAGGAATATCTGGAAAAATCCTACGGCCTGATCGTTTACCAAGACGACGTTTTTATGACTGCCATTACCATTGCGGGTTATACCTGGGAAGAGGCCGATAAATTTCGCAAAGCTGTGGGTAA
>JBMOLC010000026.1:0-7701 GCA_049324215.1 Patescibacteria group bacterium
GGTTTTTTGGGTCAAATCGGGTACCGACGTCGGGGTCGGAGTCGGCTCGAGGACTGGTGTTGTCGTGGGGCTCGGACTTATCTTGGCAATAGCCTGCGCCGGCTTTGCGCAAAAGCCGAGGAAGGCCAACAAAAATATAAGGAAAAGCTTACGCATGGGAAGATTTAATTAACAGCGAATATTATACAATTTTTGTCTTGTCGAACTCCACATTAAGAGTGGAATTAATAATCCCATTGTACCTCCCCGCAAAAACAACGTCGTATTCGTGTCCTCCCCAAATACGATTATACCTCGCGCCGATAATTTCTACAGGATTTTTAGCTACCATTTTCAAATTAGAATAGCGCCAATTGAAGGATGGTTGCTTATAACCTTGATTCCATTAATCTTAGACAGTTTTGATTTTATTTTTCCAGCATCCTTCTTATTACATATAATATGAACGTTTGGGCCAGCATCAATCGTAAAGTAAGCTTCAAGTCCGCTATCTCTTAAGCCCTGAACTGCCAACATTATCTCCATCGTCTCAGGCGTCCAATAAAAAAGCGGTGGTTTCGAAGTCATCATTACGCTATGCATATTAACAGCTTCCTCCTCAAGGATCTCGCCAAACTTGGTAAAATCTTTGACTTCCATGGCTTTCTTAATCTCTCTAACCTTATCTTTCATTCCCTTAATTCTTGTTTCATAAAAAGGGCTACTTTCAGCCACAGAATGACCCTCGGTTGAACTAACCTTTTTACTTTCTTCGCCAACAATGGCAATTACGTCTTCTATCTCCCAGTAGTCTGGTGGATAGAGAGAATACGCGTACGATTCCTCGCTACTCCCCCCCTCCTTCCATTCAACAAACCCCGAGGGAACTGAACGGCACGCAGACCCCGAGCCGAGCCTGGCTAAAATAGAAAGCTCTTTTTCTGAAAGATTAAGTCCCAAAGCACTTGAGGCGGCTACGGTTAAGGCGGCAAACCCCGAAGCAGACGAGGCTAAACCGGTTCCTTTGGGGAAATTATTTTTACTTTTGACAACTGCTCTCAAGTTTATTTCTGCGAGTTTTCTGACCCTATCCAAATGCTCAGATACCCTCTCCTTTTCTTTTCCCGCAACCACTATTCCGTCAATCTCCACAAAATCTTCCTTAAGTTTTTCCAGAAATTCAACGGAAGTTTGCGTATATACCTCCGAAAGGTTCATTGAGATGGAAGCGTTCATGGGAAGCCTAAGCTTTTCATCCTTCTTACCCCAATACTTGATAAAAGCAATATTTGCCGGAGCTTTTGCAACTTTCTTCATCTTTCAATCTTCACCCCTTCGGCATTCGTTCTGACTTCGATCACCTTTCCACCCGATTTCTCGATCTCGTCTTCTACATTTTTTCTAAGCATCTCGGGCACAAAAGCAATCATACAATCTCCACCACCAGCTCCTGAGAGTTTTGCTCCAAAAGCTCCGCCGGCTTTTGCAGCTGAAATAAGTCTCGCAAGCTCGGGACTGCCAACCTTTAGTTGTTCTAAAAGGTTCTGATTTGCATCCATCAGCTCTCCCAGTCTTTTGTACTCCTTGTTCTCCAAGGCTTTCCTCCCCGCCTCTACAATATTTTCAATCGAATCAAAGATTCTATCAACAACTTCTCTACTGCCCTTATAAAATTCACCAACTTGGCGCACCAGTGTAGGGGTATCAGCTTTAACGCCTGTATAACCAACAACTAAAGGAAGCTTACCCGTTCTTAATGGTTCTACCTTCTTCCCACCTGCCACGAAATATACGGTTCCTCCCCAGATTGCCGCAGCAATATCAAAGCCCGAGCCTACACCTTGAACATCAAGAATTGTTTTATAACTTAGATCAAAAAGTTTTTTGTTATCCAACCTCTTCTCAAAAATTTCAGATAATGCCTTCAGTGTCCCCACGGTGACGGCGGAAGAGCTGCCGAATCCAAATTCACTCGAAAAATCACTTTTTGTTTGTATCCTTAGCCCAGAGCTTAAATTAAAATTTTTGAAAAAATTTCTAATAGCCACGCTCACAAATCTCACGCCCTTCGGAGCATTCTCTCTCTCTAAATGTTCAACTTCCTCCCTGTGTTCTCCAATCCCAACGTCTGGCGCTTGAATCTCTATAATCTTCCCCCCTATCAACTCGGCCGAGACTGTCATCCTGTGATCAACGGCAGTCACAATACACGGTCTTCCGTAGACAACCGCATGTTCCCCAAAAAGCATCAGTTTCCCAGGCGCTGAAGCTTCAACTCTTTCAGTCAACTCTTACTCCTTCCTCTCCCAATTTTACTCTAAAAAACTCCAAATTCAGCGCTTTTGCAAAAGACAGCAACTTTAAGGGCTCGGGGTGGTAGGCAAGAAGAATTCCAGAGCCCAAAGTTTTACCTCCGGCGCCAGAGATTTTAACAGCCGCGCCAATTTTCTCCATTTTCCTGATAAGGCTCCTTGTTGGTTCAGACACCACACCAAGCTCTTCAAGTAGGCTTTCGTTTTCTTTAATCAAATCGTTAAGCGAAGGGCTCTCCTCCTTTAATAAAAACTTAAGGAATGTTCTCGTCACTTCCTCTATTTTGCCGAAAATTCTCTCCACCTTTTTGGGTCTAACTCGATATAAATTTCCAACTAACGAGACCATTTCTTTTGTCGATTCTTTCGGGGCTCCACTATTTATTAAAATTATTCTAGGTAGTTTTCTTCTTGGTGAAATTTGTGAGAAAACTTTTAGTTCTTCGGATTCCTTTCGATACCACAAAAGGCCTCCATATGTTACCGTGGTATTGTCAGCGCCACTCGGATTACCGTGGCGCTTTTTTTCCATTTTGTAAGCTTCCCTATTTATTTTTTCCAAATCCCAAGGCTTGCCTGAAAGTTTTAATTTAAGAGCAGAGACTGCCACGGCATAGGCTGCTGAGGAACCCATTCCGCAACCGATTGGGATCTCCGAATCAACTTTCTTCTTGCCTTTTATGCACTTTATGGAGAGTCTGCGGCTAACAGCGGTAATGAGGCTCGGGTATCCATAAACAACGGCGTGTTCGCCTGAGAGGATTACCTTACCAGGAGCTGAAACTTTAACTGTCTTTTGTCCTTTCACTTGTAATTTGAATCAGCCTGTCCAGCGTCTCGTCGGTTAAAACAATACTGCCACTTGCTATCCCTTCCCAATACTCCCTTCCCAAATCCATATTGGGTTCTAGGGCATGCGTGGGGACAAGAATTGGTCTTTCGGCCGTACCGATATTAATCATATTGGGCTCATTGTTGGTCATGAATGTCACCTCCCAAGACGTCTTTCGTATTCTACAAACTTTTTGACCGATTGCAAAAGAACCTCGGGGGTCAAATCTGGAAAAAGGACCGGCAAAAAGCTCCAACAATTACTCTGCAGGGGCATGAAGTAACTTGTGTGGGGGACCTCACCTTCATGGGTTCCTGTTCTGATAACCGAGTCGGGTTGTGGTTGCCCTTTTGTATCTAAAAATTCATAACCCGAGAATCTACTATGTAGTTTTAGTGTTGTCAACTTATCTCTAAAGGTGGGTAGTATCGTTCCAGGTCTCAAGAACCCAACGATACTCCCGGGAATATTCACAAACGGTGATGCCAGTATTTTTGGACCACAAATGATACTTAAAGTTCCAATAAATGTCTGGCGTTAAGCTATTTTCGAAAATCATTCTAGCCAAAATCATTTTTATCATCCCTGCGTGCGAAACACAGAGCACGTTTTGCCCTCTGTGGTGTTTTAAAAGATGCTCAATAACCCTTTTACCCCTCTGGCTTAGCTCGTTAAAAGTCTCTTCATCCGAATATCTCCAGTCGCCTTTGTGGTAGTTCTCCCGGATGAGTCTTTTAATTTTCTTGGCCTTGGGAGACGAGCGGGAAAGCGCAACAACCTCTTTGGGGTTTCTGGTCTCCTGAATATCTTCCCAGAGCTCGATCGGCTTCCCAAGCTTGCGCGAAATAATCTCTGCAGTCTGCCTCGCCCTGATTAAAGGGCTGGAATAAATAACGTCGAAAGATACTTCTTTAAGTCTTTTGGCCAAAATCTTGGCCTGCATTTTGCCGATATCGGAAAGGGGTGTCTCGGGATGCTGGAATTGGCCTTCTTGGTTGCCAAAAGATTGCCCGTGCCTGACCAGATAGACCTTCATGCAGAAATTTTATCACGGTTACTCGGTTTTTTCCTGCATCCCCAGAAGCCAGAGAACGGCTTCCTTCTTGTAGCGCCTGTCCCCGCGGGAATTGATTCTAATTGCCGGAAGTTTGCCTCTTTTGCCCCATCTTTTGATGGTTAAAGGAGAAACCCTTAAAAGCTCTGCGACTTCCCTCACGGTAAGAAGGTCGGGAAGTTCGTCTAGCCTGACTTTTTTCTTGAGTTTCTCGTCCATTTTAAGGTATTTGTACCGCTTTTGATATAGTGTTGAGCCTGAGTACTAACTTTCTTGGTCAGAAAATATCAAAGAGGTTCAAGGGTGTCAAGGGCCATTTGAAGTCAATTTGGAGGAAATTGCGTTAGGGCGCAACCTCTTTCCACCGCATCCTTCGGTGGGTGAAGACCCGGGGGAAGGTGGCGATAATCTCCGGGGCGTATTCAAAGAACTCGGCCGGAGTATTGGCATTTGCAGCTCCCAGGTCTCTTTCTAAGACTACGCCGTCGTAGGCAGCCACACTGCCTCGGACACTAAGTTGAGAAGAGGCAATACCGGTTCTCAACTCGCCTTCGGCTAAGTAAACTCCTTCAATGTCATCAACCGAGGGGTCAACCCTGATGTCCCCCTTTAGTCCATTGGCGTCTTTCCCAACCACGGCCATGAAAAAGCCTTGGCCGGGGTTTTGGAGCTGGATTCTGCCGTTGATATATAAATCTGCCTTTTCAACCATGAGGACTACTCGCCTACTCCCTACCAAATTGACATTGCCATTGATGACGAGGTCGCCCAAGGTAGGCCCATTCCAGTGGTACCAAAAGTAACCCCGACTGGGTGCCCCTCCTGAATTAAAGGTTCCCCCGGTAACAGGCGGGGTGAGTTCGTTGAAGATGACGTCATCGGGAATCTGTTTACGGAAATAGTTGTAGTTATAGACCCTGGTTCCTAAGAAAGAAGAGTTGGCGCTCCAGTTATATGGTGCTTCAGCCGCATTCCCTGTTCCTGCTCCTGAGAGGAAATCTGCAGTTGCTCCCCCATAGGCAGGCACCCCAGGGAATCCTCCCGTGCCCCTTAAACCAAAGACGGGGTTACAGGCAGGCAGTGTACAAGAACCCGGGATGGGAGAAATAAGGTCTCCATTGGTGGTCACATCCGCATCCCTTACCTGCCACCAAGGACCAGGAGGAGTAACATTCACGGTTGAGGTGTCGGTGCATCTTGCCACCCCACCCATGACCACGTCCGAGGTGACGGTGGTTGAGCCGGTGGAAACTCCGCTAGCCTGAGTTGAGTAAACAGGGGTTGAGTCCGAAGCCGGATTGACGGTGGCAATACCCGTGTTTGCCGAGGAGAAATTCACCTGGTCAACCGTGCCACTCCCTATCGTTACCGAGGCCGTCAGGGTTCCAGCTGAGCCCACATCTACAGTCAAAGTATTGGGTAGAAGGTCAACTGTACACGCTGGCGTTGGTGTAGGGGTGGGAGTTGGAGTTGGAGATGGCGTGGGGGTAGCCGTCTCTCTAACACAACAACCGGTAGAATAAGAGTAGATGGGGTCACAACTCCGTCCATTGTTGTAGATATTACAACCCACTTGGAAATCAGATGTGGGGTAATTCCCAGTAATTGTCACTTGACAAACCTTAGTATTTGTTGATGTTGAACAAGCTCCCCCTATCCATCTGTCACACCTCCAAGTGCCATTGCACCTCCAGGCTCCGTAGTTATTACAGATATATTTAGAACCGTTCCAACGGCATTCTTTCGCATTGATATTTACTCGAGCTTGATAGTCGGGTATACCGCAAAACCAACCAGAGCCACAGGCTGCATCGGCTAGCACCGGGTCAGCTGAAAATAAACGCAAAAGAAAAAAAGCCCCCAGACTACAAAAAAATACTGCAAGAGCAAAGCGTACCTTTCTCATACCGTTATTACCTTGGGATCATTATCTCGGAAATTTGTATAACTTGCTCGCTTTTAGGAAAACTTGTTTTTTGTAATAAAGCCGCCTTCAGCTTTTCGATGAACGACAGATATGAGTCTGCCAACTCACTGCTGTCTAATAATTGAAAGTTTTTATCCCGCGTCACAATGAAAAGCTCGACTAAATCTCCTTTCTTTATACTTCCTATAAATTCTTCTGGTGTTTTCGCGCTACACCTATCGCTTGTACAGACCCCCACCAAAGGACTCTTACCTCCCAGACGTGCCTTATAGATATGCATCCACCAAAACTTGTCGAAATAGCCTATTTCAATAAATGCTTCGTCTGCTGAAACACTTTGGATATCCCTGATACAGGCAGTTGTTTTCCAGTCCTGGAACCCCTCATCTTCGAATTCATAAGCCTCAGATACTATACCTGTAAGATAAGGTCTGCCAAGGACATTCCTGCAGAGAAGAACACCCTTTTTTATCAGTATCCCTAAGACAAAGAAAAAGGCAACCAAAATTACGAAAGCCCCAATTGCCAGTAAAGGTAGCTTATTAGATTTGGTGCTTGTCTGTTCGGCCGTGCTTGGATTATCGATTTGCAATCTAATTCTATTATGAGAAATGATTAATCCAATCTCAATAGTCTTACCAATACAAATTTAGTCTCAGAGTCTCACCAAAAAGAAACTTGATTTACGGGAATGGAAAAACCTTCTGGTGCACTAGGAAAGCCTTTGTGTTCTCGAAGAGCTGTAATAATCTCTTGAGTTATTGAGTCGGTTCCTCCAGGGATGAGATACGCGATCATCTGCCGGTTATCACTTTGCGAATACCACTCTCTTAGTCTTTCTGTTGCATCTGCGGGGTTCATGGCCTCGCAGTGCTGGGGTAATAAGCATATCCCTACTAGAGATTGATTGCTGAAGCTGATTTCATAGATGTGGAGTGCTGCATCCTCGTCATAAAATCCTACCCTAATACTTCCTTCATCAGAAATATCAACCAAAACTGAAAAAAGAGTATCGTCCCGATGTATTCCCGTGGGCAACCCGCTACCTTCCTCAAATTGATACCAACTTTCTCCCGCTGCTAGAAAGGGAGGACCAGACCAGACCCCATCCCGAAAACTGACTAGCATCTCTCGATGCCTACCTAGATTGGCGACAATCGCCTCGCCATCAGGTTGCAGCAGACTTAGAGGTATAGTCACTGGCTCGTTTTTTTCTGTCGTAAAGGAGATAGTCGCATCTTCGGTGTTTATCTCTCCTACTGGAAGCGACTCACCTTTTTGCCATAAATACAAAATACTCCTTCCTTGATCATCCTCTCTGGGATAGACTCCTAAGCCGGCCTCCCTGAGTGTATTTATTGGCGAGGCCACTTCTTCTGGAAAGTCTGCAGGATTGTAATCTGGCAGCTCGGGAGTTGGAGTCGCTTGGGGAGTTAATGTCGGCTCTGGGGTTGCCTCAACTGTCGGGGTAGCCTCGGTTGCCTGAGGTGTAGGGGAAGATTCGGGGGGCCAGGGCATGTTGGCGCGGGTATCCCAGACTCCACAGGCGGTGGCGACGGCTGGCAAAAGGATTGGCACGGCTTTGAGGAATGCTCTT